>NZ_JACKQN010000003.1:0-477325 GCF_015524875.1 Glutamicibacter sp. FBE19
CCACACCCCTGAAATCTCCCGAGCGCCCCTAGCTCTTGGTCCGGAGCTGATCCCGGTCGCGCCATGCGCCGGTGGCCCACAGAGCCAGGGCGATGAGCACCGGCTGGAAGAAAAGCCGGGCTAGCCGCTTGCCGTCGGTGTCGAGCCCAAAGGCATCCCGGTGCTCAAGCAGCTGGGCAATATTGCCAGGGAACACGGCTACGAAGAACAAGGCAACAATCCAGCCGACGTGCACGCGCTTCTTGAGCAATGCCAGCAAGGAGACGCCAAGCCCCACCTCGGCCACACCCGAGACGATGACCACCAGATCCGGATCCAGCGGAAGGCTCGGCGGAACCTGAGCCTGGAACTCTTCGCGGGCAAAGCTCAGATGGCTGATGCCGGCGTAGGCCAGGAACGCGCCCAATGCCAGCCGGGCTGCGTGCCTCGGGTTGCTGAGCTGTCTAGTCATCGGAGACAGTGACGGTGACGTCGATGTTTCCGCGGGTGGCGTTGGAGTAGGGGCAGACGGCGTGGGCTGCGTCGGCAAGCTCCTGCGCTGCTTCGTGGTCCATGCCCGGGATGACCACTTCAAGCTCAACCGAGAGCTTGTAGCCTTCGCCTTCGCGGTGCAGGCTCACCCGTCCGCCGACACTGGAATCCTCAACCTTGATTTTGCGGGCGCGGGCCACGGTGTTCAGCGCCGAATGGAAGCAAGCCGAATAGCCTGCGGCAAAGAGCTGCTCCGGGTTGGTGCCGATGCCGCTGCCGCCCAATTCCTTCGGGGCAGTGAGGACCAGGTCAAGACGTCCGTCTGGGGTCTGGGCGCGGCCCTCGCGTCCCTGGCCGGTGGATAGTGCTTCTGCGGTGTACAAGGTTTCCATTGTTCTGCCTTTCTTAGGGGTGGACGTTCTTCGGGGACCGCCGGGATTCAGCGGTCCGCCAGGGGGAGGGTTTGCATCGTTTGGGTGATTCGATGCAGCGAATTCACGAGCGCTGTGGCGCTTTGGACGTCGGGAAGCCCCGTGCCGCAGGCGATTTGTTCTGGGATATGTGCCAACTCCTGGCGCAGCTCAGTCCCCGATTGGGTCAGCGCCACGTTGACGACCCGGCTGTCGGCTTCGCTGCGCTGCCGCTGGATGTAGTCTTTGCTTTCCAGGCGCCGCAGCAGCGGAGAGAGCGTCCCGGAATCAAGCTGGAGCATATCGCCGATTTCCCGCACCGGCTTTGGTCCTTCATTCCACAACACGACCAGCACCAGGTACTGGGTGTAGGTCAGCTGCCAGGGGGCCAAGAGCTCCGCGTACGCCCTGTTGGTTGCCCGGCTTGCCGAGTACAGGGAGAAGCACACCATCTCATCAACTATCGCCATGAGACAATGATTGCACACAATTAAATTGTGCACAACTTAAAATTGCAAGAAAGTGCACTGCCGCCGTTTTTGCCTCGAATTCCGGCGGGGGAATGAGGGAAATTGCCTGTCGAAAATAGCCCAGGGCGAAGAACAAGCGAGGCGGAAACCTCCAAAAAGGTTTCCGCCTCGCCTGTTCCGGTCAGGAATCTTCTGCAGAATCCTTGGCCGACTTATTGATCATCTCTTCGATCGCCCGCCGTTCCTTGCGCGTCGTGGGAATCTGGCCGGTGAAAGGGTGGACCACCGAAGCGCCGGGCCCCGCATTTGGCTTTGGGTTGCGGACCGTGGTTTCCGGTTCCTTGGAAGCCGCGCGTGCCGCCGGGGCAGCCGCGGCGGGCGTAGCGATCTTGGCGCTGGCAGTATCCATGGCCACAGCTAGATCTGCAGCGTCGGTGCCCTGTTGTGCCGAGTGCTTGTGGTTGGCACGGCGCGTAGCGCGCTTTTCCTTGCCCGACTCGACCAGGCGGTAGAGCACCGGAACCAGAACCAGGGTCAGCAGGGTAGAGGAAACCAAGCCGCCGATCACCACGACAGCCAGCGGCTGCGAGATGAATCCGGATTGGCCGGTCAGTCCCAGGCCCATCGGAATCAGAGCGAAAATGGTGGCCAGCGCAGTCATCAAAATCGGGCGCAAACGCTGGCGGGCACCGTGCATGATCGCGTCGTTCAAGCTCATCGCCGGACGCTCGGGTGTTGCCACGCGGTACTGGTTGATCAAGTCGATGAGCACGATGGCGTTGGTGACGACAATGCCCACCAGCATCAGCATGCCAATCAGCGACGGCAGGCCCAGCGGGATGCCCGAGATCAGCAGCAGCCCGATGGCGCCGGTGGCAGCAAACGGAATGGATACCAGCAGAACCAGCGGCTGGATCAGCGACTTGAACGTCGCCACCATGATCACGTAGACGATGGCAATCGCTGCAAGAAGTGCCAGATACAGCTGGTTGAAGGATTCCGCCTGCTCTGTGGCCGCGCCGCCAACCTCTGCGCTGGCACCCTGGGGTAGCTCAACGGTGTCCAGGGTCTTGGCAACCGCCGTCGAAACCCTGCCCAGCATGTTCTCTTCGGGAGTCAGCGTCACCGTGGCAATGCGTTCGCCATTGGAGGTCGTGACCTGCTGGACCACGTTGGCGCGATCCACCTTGGCAAGATCCTGCAGCTCTTGCACGCCGGTGGCCGTCGGGATCTTCAGCTCGCGCAGCTTCTGCAAGCTGTCCAGCTTCATTCCCTCGCCGATCTGCACCGTCAGATCCGTGTAATCCAGGCGCAGCGTGCCAGCCGGGACAGGGGAGACCTGGCCTGCCACCATGGAAGCCAACTGCGACTCGGTCAGCCCGGCGGCAGCGGCCTGATCGGCATTGATGTCGATAGATACCTGTTCGCGTTCTGCCGAGAGGTTATCGGTGATGCCCGTGACGTGGGCGGTATCTTTCAACGCTTCGCGCATCTGCTGCGTAGCCTCGCGCAGCAGAGCCTCGTCCGGAGCCTTGATTTGCACGGTGACATCGCTGGATGCCATGGCCGAGGAATTGGAGCCAAAGGTGACGGCCATGTCCTTTGAGAGATCGAGCCCGTCCACCTGCTGGCGCACCGTAGTGGCCAGCGCTTCCTGGTCAACGTCGGGGTCGGTGATGGCCGTGAAGCTGGCAGTATCCGAGCCCGAAGCGAACATGGCAGCCATGCCGCTGGCGGTGCCCACCGTCATCTGCACATCTTCAACGCCATCGATCTCGCGCAGCATCGATTCGATCTTTCCCGCTTCTGCCACCGTGGTGTCCAGGGCCGTGCCGGAAGGCATCTTCGCGGTCACAGTGATCGAGTTTTCACCGGTGGAACCCAGCAGGTTGGTATTGAGCAAGGGCGTCATGGCGACGGTACCGGCAAGAATGAGCACCGAGGCCAGCAGGGTGATCACCGGATGCTTCTGCGTGGACTTCAGCACCGGCAGGTACGCGCGCTGCATCCAGGACTTGTCCTCGGCGAGGTGAACCGTGCGCGCCTTGTCGGTTCCCGGGCGATGCGGAAGGAACCAGTAGGCAAGGACCGGGACGATCGTGAGCGACACCAGCAGTGAAGCGAGCAGCGCAATGGTCATGGTCAAGGCAAACGGGCTGAACAGCTCGCCGGCCATGCCGCCGACCAGGGCAATGGGGAGGAAGACCGCAACAGTGGTCAACGTGGCTGCGGTAATAGCCCCGGCAACTTCCCTGACGGCCAGCAAGATGGACTGCGCCTTGGATTCGCCGAAGGACAAATGCCGCTTGATGTTCTCGATGACCACAATCGAGTCGTCAACCACTCGGCCGATGGAGATGGTCAGCGCACCGAGGGTCAGCATGTTCAGCGTGTAGCCGAAGACGTTCATGCCGATGAAGGTGACCATCAGCGAGAGCGGAATCGAGATGGCGGTGACCAGCGTGGAACGTACCGAGAAGAGGAAGACCAGGATGATGATGACCGCAAAGCCCAAGCCGAGGGCGCCTTCGATCGCCAGGTGGCTGATCGAGTCCTCGATGAAGGGCGCCTGGTCGAAAATCGTGGTCATGGTGGCCTTGTGGCCCAATTCCGACTCAAGGTCGGCGACCATGGCCGCTACCGCGTGGGAGATCGCGACAGTATCGCCATCCGGGGTTTTGGTGACCGAGATGGACAGCGTTTCCTCGCCATTGGTGCGAGTGACGCTGGTGGCGTCATCGGCCTTCACCGAGACGTCGGCAACGTCCTTGAGCAGCACCGGTCCGTTGTCGGTGACCAGGGGAATGTCCTTGATGGCATCCAAGTTATCCGGGGTGGATCCGGCAATGACCGGAAGTTCCAATCCGTCCACGTCCATATTGCCCACCGGGATGGGCGAGCCGGCATTTTCAATGCCGTCCTTGAGATCTCCGACATTGAGCCCTGCGCGAGTCATCTCGCTGTCCTTGGGGATCACGGCGATGTGCTGGGAGGCGCCGCCGGACACGGAGGCTTCGCGCACCCCGTCGATTTTCTGGAGCTTGGGAAGCGCAATGCGCTCGACATCGTCATTGAGCGCGTCGAGGGACTCATCGGATGATACCGCGAGCATCAGAACCGGCAGATCGGCAATGGAGCCAGCCAAGGCGGTGGGCTCGACGCCGTCTGGCAATTGCTGCTTGGCGTTGGAGATGGCGCGCTCCACCTGTGAGCGGGCGCGGTCCATGTCGGTCCCGTATTCGAAGGTCAACGCGATGCGGGTGAAGCCGGCCTGCGAGGTAGCGCTGGATGATTCAAGCCCTTCAACCGCCTGCAGTGCTGTTTCCAGCGGGGCAGCGACCTGTTCATCGATGACCTCGGGGCTGGCACCCATCTGGGTGGCCATGACCGAGATCTGGGGGAACTCCAAGGACGGGATCAGTTCCTGTTTCAGTGATCCCATGGAGATCACCCCGAACACAGCGGCGAAGATCGTGACCAGCGCAATGAGCGCCCGGTTCTTCAATGACAAGATGGCCAAGCGTTGCATGCGGGTGTAGTCCTAGCTAGGTCGCAGTACGGAAGAGGGCTTGGCATTAAGTCTATGTGGTTGTTGAAGCGCAACTGTCAGTTCTGAGGCCAAATGGGCAAAGATCATCCGAGAGGAGTAGTACCACAGCAAAACCCCTTGAACGCACTCGCGCTCAAGGGGTCCAGCTGTGTCAGAAGTGCGCAACCAAGCAAATTATGCCCGGACGTTTCCTCCTGGTTCTGCGGCGAACTGGTCGATGGCGGCCAATTCTTCAGCCGAGAACTCGAGATTGTCGACTGCGGCCAGCGAGTCTTCCAGCTGCTTCACGCTGGAAGCGCCCACCAGTGCGGAGGTGACCGGTGTGCCGACCGGCTGGTCGCGCAGAAGCCATGAGATCGCCATTTGAGCCAAGGTCTGCCCGCGCTGTTCCGCGATGCCGTTGAGCCCGCGGATGCGGTTCAGGATGGGCTCGGTAATGGCGGATTCGGAAAGGAAGCGCCCCTTGGTGGCGCGGGAGTTTTCTGGAATGCCGTTCAAGTACCGGTTGGTGAGCAAGCCCTGGGACAGCGGGGAGAACGCGATTGATCCGGCGCCAGCCTGTTCCAGGGCTTGGAACAGATTTGGTTCCCCGGCTTC
This sequence comes from Glutamicibacter sp. FBE19, assembly GCF_015524875.1. Lineage (NCBI taxonomy): Bacteria > Bacillati > Actinomycetota > Actinomycetes > Micrococcales > Micrococcaceae > Glutamicibacter > Glutamicibacter sp. FBE19. Next base: position 5,499 of record NZ_JACKQN010000003.1, read on the forward strand.
GGTCCACCGGTTGAACATGGAGTAGCTCGGCTGGTGGATCAGCAGCGGGGTTCCCAGCTCCTTGAGGATTCGCGCAGCTTCAAGGGTCTGCTCGGGGGAGTAGGACGAAATGCCGGCGTAGAGGGCCTTGCCGGAACGCACCGCCTGATCAAGCGCCCCCATGGTTTCTTCCATTGGGGTTTCCGGGTCGGGCCGGTGGCTGTAGAAGATATCCACATATTCCAGTCCCATGCGCTCCAACGACTGGTCAAGGCTGGAGAGCAAGTATTTGCGCGAGCCGCCATCCCCGTAGGGGCCCGGCCACATGCGGTGCCCGGCCTTGCTGGAGATGACCAGCTCATCGCGGTAGGGCTTGAAGTCCTGGGCAAGGTGACGCCCGAAATTGGTTTCGGCCGTGCCATCCGGGGGACCGTAGTTATTTGCCAGATCGAAGTGCGTGACGCCAAGGTCAAAGGCGCGGCGCAGGATTGCATTCTGCTCGTCGAAGCGCTTGTCATCACCGAAGTTGTGCCACAGGCCCAGTGAAATTGCGGGAAGTTTCAGGCCGCTTCGTCCAACGCGGCGGTACGGCATGGATTCATAGCGGTTTTCCGCTGCGGAGTAAGACATTGATACCTTTCAGCAATGCTGCGCCGAGCTGAGCTCAGGCGGTCGGATGCGAGAAATAGCGGGGAGGTGGAACCAATCGCCAATTAGAGCCTATCGGCTGCCCAGTGATTCGAGTCACGGCGACGCGCAGTCAAGGCTCCTGGGCAACGCAGGAGCCACTAAGGGACGCGATCGTGGCGGCCCTGTCCCCTGATGGCATCCGGTGGGGCTACTTGAGGAGCACGTTGACCTGTTCATTGGCCTTTGCACGTGAGCTGGCAGGATTTCCGCAGGTCTGCGGTTTGCGCACGATGCTTAGCGGGTCATCCACTTCTTCCAGTGCGCTAATCATTATCCGTAGTCTCATCCTTGAGACGTCGCCAAAGCTGCATCGATTACAGCCTTGAACTGATCTTGATTAGTGGATTCGAGGGGAGGAATTGCGTCGCGCCAGCGGTTGGCAGCAAGGAGCCATTGGCAAGCGCCCTGTTCTCCGTCAATGTCGGACACCATCATCCACACGCCGTGAGCCAGCAGAATGCGAGCTTGGAATGTATTCGTGGGGATGGATCCGTTCTCTTTCTGCCAGCGATAGCTTGCCTCAGGGTCTTTGGCGCCGGCTACAGCGGAGACCGTTGCAGCACCAAGGACCGCGTTTGGCCTCGGCACGATTTCGGGGGAGCTCCTGCGTAAAGTTTCCGCCTGGGCTGTTCCAGTAGTTGTCGGGATTCCCGCCTGCAGTTCCATTCACTGAGGCGCATCAGCACTTATCTGATTCAGCTTTCTCAAGAAGGCGGGATTCGATTCGATAAAACGGCCATGACACTGATTTACCACTGAAATAAGCGGGAATATCGAGCTGTGAAGCAACCAGTAGCCAGCACAAAGCTGAATCTGGTTGATGGATGTCAGCTTGCCAGCGCAAGGCTGGTTTCTTGTGATTCCGCGAGTCCCGGCGTTTTCCCCACGGCAACTTGGGTCTGTTGGCAGTTAACGATCATCTGTCCAGAGGTGGAACAGGCCATTGGAAGCCATCCCACCTGCGCGCGAGTTAAGGGGGAAAGCGCAGGCTTGCCGTCGCCCTAAAAAACACGAAATGCAGCGGGTTCAGGCGGGGATTCTGGGCGCATACTCGGTGTAGCGGGAACTGCCCGCGGATCATCGCAGGAGGCTGGGGAGCATGGATCGGGAGACATTGCGCAGCGTGCAGAGACCATTGAAGGAGCTCTACCGCGAAGAGCCGCAAGCTGGCTGCATTGTGCTGGAGGCCAGCGGCAAGCTCGGGGAGGAATCCCTGTCCTGTTCGGTGGGCACCGGCCAGGCCATGGTGCGGGCGGGGTTGCATCCGTCCACCGGTGGCGATGGGTCGCTGGCCTGTTCGGGGGATATGCTGCTGCAGGCGCTCGTGGCCTGCGCCGGGGTCACGCTGGCGGCGGTGGCGATCAATCGTTCACTGAATGTGAGCGGAAGCATCCACGCCAGTGGCGAGCTGGATGTGCGCGGCACCCTGGGCCTGGATCCGCTGGCCCCCGTGGGCTTCAAATCCATTGCCCTGTCCTTCGAGCTGGACACCGAGGCCAGTGATGAGGAAGTGGCGCAGCTGATCGAGACTACGGAAAAGTATTGCGTGGTGCTGCAGACCCTGCGTTCCGGGCTCTCCATAGAGGTCACCTCTTCAGCGGCATGACAAAGGCCCGGACCGTGATCCCTTCCCTGGAAGGGAAGGAAACGGCCCGGGCCTCGTTTTTTGAAACTTTTTAGAGTCCCAATACCTTATCGGTGGCTGCCTTGACCTCGGCGTAAAGTGCCGGGTTTTCGTTCAGCTTCTGGCCGTAGGAAGGAATGACGTCCTTCAGCTTCGACTCCCAGCCCGCGAACTGCTTCGGGAAGCAGCGCGAGAGCAGGCCGATCATGATCGGGGTAGCAGTGGAGGCACCAGGTGAAGCGCCGAGCAGGCCGGAGATGGTGCCGTCCGAAGAGGTGATGACCTCGGTGCCGAACTGCAGCACGCCGCCCTTCTTGGCATCCTTCTTGATGACCTGTACGCGCTGGCCCGCGGTGATCAGTTCCCACTGGGAACCATCGGCGGCCGGGAAGTACTCGGCCAGTGCCTCGTCCTTCTTGGCGCGGGACTTGAGAACTTCCTTGATCAGGTAAGTGGTCAGGTCCAAGTTGTCCTTGCCGACAGCCAGCATCGGGATGATGTTGTGCGCACGCAGCGACAGCGGCAGATCCAGCTGGCCGGTGGACTTCAGGAAGTTCATGGAGAAGCCGGCGTAAGGGCCGAACATCAAAGAGCGCTTGCCATCAACAAAGCGGGTGTCCAAGTGAGGCACCGACATTGGAGGGGCGCCCACCGATGCCTGGCCGTAGACCTTGGCGTTGTGCTGGCCGATGACCGACTCGTCGGTGCAACGCAGGAACTGGCCGGAGACTGGGAAGCCGCCGAAGCCCTTGATCTCGTCAATGCCGGACTTCTGCAGCAGCGGCAAGGCACCGCCACCGGCGCCAACGAAGACGAACTTGGCCTTGACGTTCTTGACTGCGCCTGAGGCCTTGTCCTTCACTGTCAGTTCCCAGCCGGCACCGGAGCGCTTGACGTTCTGAACCTTGTGCCCGTAGTTCACCGAGGCGCCAGCGGCGCTCAGCGAGTTGGTCAGGTCGCTGGTCAGCCGGCCGAAGTCAACGTCGGTTCCTGCCACAACGCGCGAGGCCGCTACGGTCTGCGAAGCATCGCGTCCCTGGGCAACCAATGGAGCCCACTGGTTGATGGTGTCCAGCTCGGTGGTGAATTCCATGTCCTCGAAGAGCGCGTTAGGCTTCAAGGCCTCATAGCGGGTCTTCAGGTACTTGGAGTGGTCTTCGCCGATAACGAAGGACATGTGGGGCAGTGCGTTGATGAAGCTGTTGTCAGCTGCGCGCTTGTTCTCCACGGCCCAGGAGAAGAACTGGCGGGAGATCTGGAACTGCTCGTTGATGCCAATGGCCTTGGCTGGATCAACTGAACCGTCCGCCGCGGCCGGTGCGTAGTTCAACTCGCACAGGGCCGAGTGGCCGGTTCCAGCGTTGTTCCAAGGGGAGGAGGATTCCTGCCCTGCCTGGTCCAGGTTCTCAAAGAGACCAATAGACCAAGTTGGTTCCAGCTGGTTGATCAGAGTGCCAAGGGTGGCACTCATGATGCCGGCACCGATTAGTACTACGTCAAAAGATTCGGTTGACGTTTCAGAAGGCACGAGGATCTCCATCGACAGTGATACTTTGCTCTATCCCAGAGTAGACCTAACCCCCCTAGGGTCAGAAATCCATAACTGGGTTAACGGTCATTAACTTGAGATGGCTGGAGAATTCGTCATCTGGACGTCGGCGAAGCATTCGTTGAGCATCGGAGATGGCGGATAGAAGGTGACATTTCCGTTAAATGCCAGCGCAGAGATTGGAAATACCAGCGGCAGCAGGGGAAGGTCCTCGTCCAGCGTTTTCAAGATGCTCGCGTAGGCTGCGGTGCGTTCTTCGCCCGACGGGATCGATCGAGCGAGCATGATTTGTGAGTCAAGTAACGTGGACTTGTATCCGAACTCATTGCCCTTGTTGGCCAAGATGCCCGAAAGGAAGTCGTCGGCTGACCGGTAGCCGCCAGAAAAACCGAGCAGGTGCAGCCCGTTGAACTCGCTTGACAGGACAGTTTTGGCATAGCCGTCGGTCCAGGCGATGGGACGGGGCTTGATCCGGATGCCCGCCTGGGCGAGATCTTCAGCGATTTGCGCGAAGGTGCGTTCAGGCAGCGGCAAGTAGTTGCGCGAGACCCGCAGCGGGTAGGCGAACTCGATTTCCTCGCCCTTGTAGCCAATCCCGGCCAGCAGCTCCTTGGCCAAGGCCACATCATGAGTTGCGGTGTCCTCCGGGTTCGGAATGCTCAGTGATGGAGGCAGGATGGTTGCCGCATATTTGGAGCCCTGGATGAACAACTTGTCGGCCAGTGAGCTTCGGTTCACTGCGTGGGCTATTGCATGGCGGAATTCTGGCTTGGCCAGCCAATGGTTGCGCTGGTCCATCCCGAGATACAGCACGGAAAAAGGGTCACGTTGCACGACGACCTTGGCGCTTCGCACCAGGGTGCGCATGGTGTCCACCGAAACCATGTCAAAACCGTCAATCTCATCGGCCAGCAGGGCGCCTTCTCGATTATAGGGAGAGGGAATGGAAGAGACGAGAACGACTTCAGGATGCTGCTTGTTGTCGGTCAAGCGTGCCTGATTCCAGTAATCGGCAAAAATCTCCAGCCGGACAACGTCATTTTCGAGGGAAACGAATTTATAAGGACCGGTGCCCATGGGCTTGGCAGTCAACGATTGCGCAGGGTTGTCCTTGGGGCCTCCGGTGAGCGCGCTCGGAGCGGCAATCGCCAAGCCCGGAAGCGTCAGGGCTTCAATCAGGCCCGGCAGCCGGCGCCGCAAGTTCAGGGTGACGACATACGTATCAGTGGCCTTGATGGATCTGAAGTGGCTTGCAGAACCACCCTCGGATTTGCCTTTGAAAAGATCCGTGGTGAATTGCTTCTGCAGGTCGGCAAGTTCCTGGAGGCGCTGCTGCTCTGCTGCGAGTTCTTCAGGTGTGGCGTTCTCTTTTTCCTTGGCCGGGATTTCAAGATCCTTGGCCTTGGGCAGTGTGGGAATGTTGTTGTCGTAGTGGAATACGCCGAAGAAACCCTGCGTTGACTGTCTGCTCAGCGATGCCGGGAGCGATTCCCACCGCTTGAAGTTCGCAACTACCGCCTGGGCATTGAGTTCGGTGCCGTCATGAAAATGCACGCCTTGCCGCAAGGTGAAGGTGTAGGTCAGGCCGTCATTGCTTTCAGTCCAGGATTCGGCCAATCCAGCGACAGCTCCGCCGGTATCCGGATCAATATCGATCAGCGTTTCATAGACCTGGCGCGTGATGCGGAAGGACTCGTTGTCGGCCACAATGGCCGGATCGAGCTTGATGGGGGGAGCGGCGGCTGCCAATCTCAGGGTGCGAGGAGCCGGCTTGGCGGACGCGCTAGCTGCAGCGGTGCTTGAAGCCGTGCCCGCGGTGTTTCCAGTGCAAGCAGTTAATGCCAGCGCAGTTGTCGCTAATGTACCGGTCAGCACCGCGCGTCGAGATACGAAACCTAGTGGCAAATCGGGCACTGGGATGGCTCATCTTCCTTTTAGCAAGCAGTTGGCAATTCCACGCACCACCAGAACCGGTGGTGATGTATTGGTATTTATCAAAGATAGCGCACCAAAGCTTAGGCCCCGGGGGCTGAAACTCCCGGGGCCTGGAACTGTCGCCGAATCGTTAGCTACCGTGCACTTGATTCTCGCCGGGCTGCCCGGCCGACCATGCGGCCAGCTGGCGGTGCAGCAGCTTGACCATGCGAGGGAAGAAAGCCGCCGTATTACCGCCATTGTGCGGAATAATCAGTGCGTTGGGGCATTTCCACAGCGGATGATCCTCGGGCAAGGGCTCCGGGTCGAAGACATCGGAGGCGACATGGAGGCGTCCGGACGCGACTTCGGCCACAAGCGCCTGGGTGTCGACCACCGGACCACGCGCGACGTTGACAATAGTGGCGCCATCGGGGAGTTGCGCAAGCAGCTGTGCATCCACCAAGTGATGGGTGGAATTGTTCAACGGAACGATCAGGATCAGCACCTCGATCTTTGGCGCATGGGCAGCAAGGTCGCTGGCGGCGAGGATCTCGCCATGGTCATCTGTGCGAGCCATGGAGCCAAAGCGCAGCAGATTGACCTCAAAAGGTTCCAGCCGCTTGCGGATCTCCTCGCCGATACCCCCGACGCCAACAAGGCCCACGGTCCGATCGGCCAGTCCTGGCCACTGCTGCGGATTCCAGCGCGCGTCGCGCTGATCGCGGACGGCCTGCGGGAATCCGCGCAGCGAGGCGATCGCCAATCCGATGGCCATCTCTGCTGTTGATGCCGCGTGGACACCTGCCGCGGTGTTGATATCTGCTCGATCGCCGATGAGTTCCACCATGCCGTCGTATCCGGTGGTCTGCGTCTGCACGATTTTCAGGTTCGGCGCTTTGCGGACATTGCGCAAGGCCGCGGGGGCTGCCATATATGGCATCACCGCGATCTCGATGTCTTCGAGGGGTACCTGCGGGTCGGTTTGGAGGTCCCAAAGCACGGGTTTGAGGTTTTCGGGCAACGAACCGACGGCATCGATGAGTTCTTGGCTTGGGAAAGAAATGGTTCTTTGGGCGCTCATGGATTCACTCTACAAATGACGCCAAGACTTGAGAAGTAACCCCTAGTCATATCCTGTAATGAAGGTCACCGCTCATCAGGGCCCATTGAATTTGCGCTGGGGAATAAAGCTGGTAAAGTTTTATCTCGTTGCGAAAGCGCGGAGCTCAAAAAGCTTCTAGAACATCGCAGCGGGCGCCTCTAGCTCAATTGGCAGAGCAAATGACTCTTAATCATTAGGTTCCGGGTTCAAGTCCCGGGGGGCGCACCAACATATTTCTTGGTTAAGCCGATAAGTGTGTTCAAAAAAATAAATAAGCGCCTCTAGCTCAATTGGCAGAGCAAATGACTCTTAATCATTAGGTTCCGGGTTCAAGTCCCGGGGGGCGCACCAAAATCAAGGTTCGAATAGTTGCCACGCATGGCAGCGCTTCGGACCTTGTTTGCTTTTTGAAGTGAACTTCTCCCGCGCCCGCCGCCCTTGGCCTGGTGCTATGGCGCACAAGGGAATCCGCGGCATCCAATTCACTGCAGTGGCTGCGTCGAGGTGGCGGGCCCCATCTGCTAATCGTTCACCGGGATGCCGCTTGCGAATAATCCTGGTTGGCGCTCCCGATTCCGGGCATGCCCCGCAAGTTGTTGGCCCGCGGAAAAATTATTTGTGTCTTGGATTACTAATATCCGCACTGGTAGTCCAAAAAAGGCTTTGACCTGTAGTTATGCGATAACTGACCGGCTGTGCGCCGATTTTTGATTTTGAGCAGTTTCTGTCTATGATTATCTACGTTGCAAAGACGGGTTGTGAAAACGAACTAGTCAGAGCGATATGCGCCTCTAGCTCAATTGGCAGAGCAAATGACTCTTAATCATTAGGTTCCGGGTTCAAGTCCCGGGGGGCGCACAGTTGATCCGATCTGATTCTTCAGATCGGATTTTTTGCATACCGCGATGAGAAGAGGTTCAGCTATGAGTACTTCCGAAGCAACCGCACGCCTGGCTGTTGGCGACCAGGCTCCTGACTTCACCTTGAGTGATGCTGCCGGCAACGCGGTGGCGCTGGCCGATTACCGTGGCCAGAAGACCATCATCTACTTCTACCCGGCCGCATCAACGCCTGGCTGCACCAAGCAGGCCTGCGATTTCCGCGACTCGCTGGAGTCGCTGAAGGCGTTGGGGTATCAGGTTCTGGGAATCTCTCCAGACAAGGTCTCCAAGCTCGAAAAGTTCGTCGCAAAGGAAGAGCTGAATTTCCCGCTGCTTTCCGACGAGGACCACGCAGTGGCTGAAGCCTATGGCGCTTGGGGTGAAAAGAAGAACTACGGCCGCGTTTACGAAGGGCTGATTCGTTCGACGATCGTCCTGGATGAACAGGGTGCGGTAACCCTGGCCCAGTACAACGTTCGTGCCACCGGACACGTTGCAAAGCTGCGCCGTGACTTGGGGATTGATCCAAAGTAGGTAGTGGTGGTGCCCGATTTCATATCGGGCAGAACTTCCGTTACACTAAATGAGGTCGCCTTCAAGGATCGTGGTTCTTGGCGTCGCGCCAGCGAGTATGGCGGAATTGGTAGACGCGCTGGATTTAGGTTCCAGTGTCTTCGGACGTGAGAGTTCAAGTCTCTCTACTCGCACCTGATAACCCTGCGGTCCAAGCAATTGGACAGCAGGGTTTTTGCATGCCTCATGGCGTGCCAGTCAGGCGTAGTATCAAAGGACACGGACAGCGAATGATGGTGTCTCTGGACCGGGCAATGGCATGGGGAGGACGATATGGCAGTAGAGCGGTTGCCTACAACCTATGGGCTTGCTGAATCGGATCCAGAACAGGTACTGATTGACCGGCGGGGCGTTGCCCCTGAGGATCTGGCGCAGATCGAGCGGATCATGGCCGAGATGGGCCGCATGCGGCAGGTTGAGCGCAAGATCATGCGCAGCTCGCAGCGCTACATGCAGTTGAACGAGACCGATATGCGCGCGCTTCGCCAATTGATTGCCGCAAAGAATGCCGGCAGGGTGACCACCCCCAGCGATTTGCGCGCTTATCTCGGGATCTCCAGCGCCTCCGTGACAAAAATGATCGACCGGCTTGAAGCCAATGGGCATGTTCGGCGCAGCCAGCATCCGACGGACCGGCGTTCCCAGTGCATCGAGGTCACAGAGCAGACGCATCTGGCCGCGCGCGAGCAAATGGGGCGGCACCATGCCAAGCGCTTCGATGTGGCCAATTCCCTGACCCCTGAAGAGCGCGAGGTGGTGATCCGCTTCCTGGCGCAGACTACCGACGCCCTGGAGTGGAGCCTGGAGAAGTCAAGCCCCCAGGAGTCCTAGCCCCCGCTAGGGCCGGGAATCGCTCCGTGCTTGTTCTGCGTCTTTCGCGATGTTGGCGATGGTCGCCGGGAAGATGACCCCGTGGAACGGGTAGACGGCCCACCAGTAGCAGCGTCCCCACAGGCCGCGCGGGAAGAATACCGCCCGCTGGATGAGCTCCGTCTTCCCGTTGGCTTGCCGGCCAATGGAGTATTCAAGCCAAGCTTGCCCTGGCACGCGCATTTCCGCCCGCAAGCGCAGCAACTGGTCCTTCTCCAGCGCCTCGACTCGCCACCAGTCCACCACATCGCCCAAGGCCAGGGTGCTGTTCGAGCGGCGGCCGCGGCGCGAGCCCACGCCGCCGGCCAGCTTGTCCATCAGTCCGCGCAGCCTCCAAAGCGTCGGGAAGGCGAAGTATGGCGAATCGCCGCCGAGCCGTTGCACTACCTTGAATAGCGCCTGCTCGGTGGCCGTGGTGGTGATCCTGCGCGTATCGGTGTAGCTTTTGCGCCCGGCCCATTGCGGATCCGAAGGCAAGGGCTCGGCCGGGGCCGAGATCGGATGGGCTGTTGCCCAGGTGGTTTCCACCGCGTCCGCATTGATCTTCTCCAGGGCCAAGTGCACCGCTCTGGGATAGTCGCAGAGGCCTTGCTCAGGCGGCGGGATCAGACCATCAATTTTTCGCGATTGCATCACGCAGTCGTGCTGCAAGGACGCGACCAGCGCCGAGGCCAGGGTGCGGGGCAGCGGCGTGACCAGATTAACCCAATGCGAGGCCAGCCGCGGGGTCAGCAGCGGGAGCGCCCAGACCGCAGGTTCGCGCAGCCCTGCCACTCGGGCATAGATCTGCATCAGCTGGGCATAGCTGTAGGCTTGCGGGCCGCCGATGTCATAGGCGCCATGGACTGGCTGCTGAAGCTGCGCCGCGGCCACGAGGTAGTGCAGGGCATCGCGAATGGCTATGGGCTGGACCTGGTTGCGCACCCAGCGCGGTGCCGGCATCACCGGCAGTACATCGCTCAGGTGCCGGATCATCTCGAAGCTGGCAGATCCCGACCCGATCACCAGTCCCGCCTGCAGGATCAGCGTGTTCACCGAAGCGGACAGGATCTCGCCCACCGCAACTCGCGATTCCAGATGCTCGCTGAGCTTGCCCGAGGGGTGCAGCCCGGAGAGATAGACCACCTGGCCCACACCCTGCTGCAGTGCGGCTCGTGCCATGACGGAGGCGCAGTTCTTCTCCTGCTCGGCGAAATTGCGGCTTCCGGACATGGAATGCACCAGGTAGTAGACGACCTCGGCTCCGTAGCAGAGCCGGGATACCGCCTCGAGGTCCGCCAGGTCTCCCTCGATGATTTCCACCTCGGCATGCCAGGGAACGTCGCGCAAGCGCTGGGCATCGCGGGTGAAGACCTTGACCTGGTGCCCCTGGCTCAGCAGCCGCGGGACCAGCCGGCCCCCGATGTAGCCGGTGGCACCGGTGACGGCGATCCTGCTCATCGCGTGCCCCCGTTGCCACCCGATTTGCCGTGCCAGGCGATCGCGCCGGCTCCCGCCAAAACGGCTGCCGCGCAGCCAAGCGCCGCGAAGCCAACCAAGGCCGACTCGTTGGCGCCGCTCAGGCGGCCAACCCCGATCCACGCTAGGCCCCAGCAGATGGCCACAGGGGCAAAGAGATTGCGTGCGTAGAAGCTGATGGCCAGGGCGATGAGGACGGCAACTGCCAGGAGCGCGACGGCCAGCCCGGGGGCCCATGCGGCATCGCTGCCGAAGCCCAGCGACAAGAGCCACGCCGCGGTATTGGCGATGCTGGCCACGGCCACCCATCCCAGATAGAGGCCGAAGGTCAGCCACATGATCCAGTACTCAAGACGCGAGGACGGCGTTCCGGCAAGCATGATTGCCATCATCCACGCCAGCACGGCGACGAGGGTGAAAATAATGGCAACGCTGAATCCCAGCCAGCCAAGCTGCACCACGCTGATCCAGGCCGCATTGAGCAATGCCGAGAGCATCGCCGGCCCGCGCAGGGACGCTGCCCAGGCCGAGCGCCGGCCCGAGGGCGTGAGCTGGAAAATGCCATAGACCGCCAGGCCGGCGTAGATCACGCTCCAAATCGAAAAGGCGGGCCCTGCCGGCGCCAGCAATGTCGCGTCAGCGCTGAGATAGCCCCCGGCCACCTCCTGCACCGGGGTGCCGCCCAGCGCGCCGCTGCCGATAAAGGATACGGCGATGGCCGTGATCAGCGAGATGGCCGTGACCACCGGCCAGGTCCAGCTCGGATTGGCAGCAGGGCCCGCGCCCTGCCGCAGTGCGGGTTCATGTGATCGGCTCATGGGGCTGCTCCTGGGGTCGTGGAAACTTTTTTGGGGATCCGGCTCGACAAAACTATATAGTTAAACCATGATGTATCTAGATAAGCTAAATATCAACCCAGCGAGATAAATGATCATGGCAAGTGCACCTCCCTTCCGGAGCTCGGATCTTTTCCGCGCTCTCTTGCGGCTTCAGCGGGCCCATGCGCTCTATGAAGTCCGATGGCGCGCCCGCCTCAATCTGAACGACACGGATCTGAGGACCCTGAACCTCATCCGGTGCTTGAGCGCACCCAGCCCTGGCGAGCTGGCCAAGGAGCTGGGCGTTTCCTCGGCCGGCATCACTGCGGTGCTGGATCGGCTCGAAGCGCGCCACGTGATCCAGCGCCAGCAGCATGCGACGGATCGGCGGCGCACCGTGGTCCATCCCGGCAGCGGCTTCCCCGAGACCACCGGCGAGGGGATCGCGGTGCTGCGCAGCCTGCACAGGTTCTGCGACCAGCTCGATGAACCCTCCCGCCTTGCGCTGCGCGCACTGCTGGGCGAAATCCTGCTCACGCTGCAGGCCGCCGGCACTGGGCCAGCCGATCATTCCACCCCACCAGATTCCCGGAGCAGTGAACTATGACAACGCACGCCAGCACCGATCAATCCCCGCCGGCCGGCCCGCGCATGATGGGCGGCGAAAACGGATTCATCGACGAGGCCACCCAGGCCGCCATCAGCCAGCGGCTTTCGCAGATCGGCTCGCAAGCGCAGCAGCGCACTGCTGCCTATTCCAGCCAGGGCGCTGTGCTGTGGTCGCAGATCACCGGCGGCCTGGCTACCGGCAAGCTGATGCGCCCGGCCTTGGCCATGCTCGGCTACCGCGCCTTCTCGGGCCGCAATGAGCCCCGCGCCATCGACCTGGCCTGCGCCTTCGAGCTGCTGCACAGCGCGCTGCTGATCCACGATGACGTGGTGGACAAGGACTTCGTGCGCCGCGGAGAAGCCACCATCTCGGCGCTCTACCGCGATCAGGCCCTGGCCAGCGGGCGCAGCCTCCCCGATGCCGAGCATGCCGGGAATTCGGTGGGGATTATCGCCGGAGACCTGCTGATCAGCGAGGCGATCAAGCTCGCCGCCCGCGCCGCAGCCGGCACCGACAGCGAGTCCGTCGTGGAGCAGGCGTTCTTCCAGGCAATCGAGCAGGCCGGGGCAGGAGAACTGGAAGACCTGCTCTACTCCCTGGGGTCGGCGCCGGCGACCACCAGCCAGGTGCTGCGCATGGAGCAGCTGAAAACCGCCTCCTACTCCTTCCAGCTGCCGCTGCAAGCCGGGGCGCTGTTGGCAGGGGCTTCCATGGGCCAGGCCGAAAACATCGGCACCGTGGGCTGCCAGCTCGGGGTGGCGTACCAGGTCATCGACGATGTGCTCGGGACCTTCGGGGACCCGTCGCGCACCGGCAAATCCGTCGAGTCCGACCTGCGCGAATTCAAGAGCACAATCCTGCTGGCCCTGGCCGCTGAACAGCCCGAATTCGCTCAGATGCTCAAAGAATTCCGCTCCGGCAAGGTGCCAGCCGGGCAAATCCGCGACGAGCTGGCCAGCCAGGGCACGGAGCAATTCGCCCGGCAGCTGGCCGAAGCGCTGTGCAGCCGCGCCACCGGATCGGCGGCCTTCCGCGACTTGCCCGAGGGCGCCCAGCAGCTGCTGCGCACCTGCAGCCACCTCATCCTGGAGCGAAGCCGATGAACGCCATGGACCCGCGCGAGCTCGACCCCCGCACCCCGGCACTGCACCTGTATTCGCGCACCGCGCAACGCAGCTCGAAGGTGCTGCTCCGCCAGTACTCCACCTCCTTCTCGCTGGCCTGCCGGTTGCTCGACGCTGCCAGCGCGACCCGCATCGCCAATATCTACGCCCTGGTGCGCCTCGCCGATGAAATCGTGGACGGGGTGGCCCTCCAGGCCGGACTCGAGCCGCGTGCCATCGCCGCGTGCCTGGATGACCTGGAAGCGGAAACCGAACGCGCCATGGAACGCGGCTACAGCACCAATCTGGTGGTGCACGCCTTTGCGCTCACCGCGCGTTCCACCGGCATCGGGCCGGAGCTGACCGCCCCGTTCTTCGCCTCGATGCGGGCGGATCTGACCACCGGGGAACACGATGCGCGCAGCCTCGAAGACTATATCTATGGCTCCGCCGAGGTCATCGGGCTGATGTGCCTCCAGGTGTTCATGGCCATGCCCGGCGCCATGCCACTGGGCGCGGAGCAAGAAGCCCAGGCGAAACTGGCAGCCCGCAGCCTGGGCGCGGCCTTCCAGAAGGTCAATTTCCTGCGCGATCTGATGCAGGACAGCCAGGAACTGGGACGGGCCTATTTCCCCGGCATCGACCCCGAAGCCTTTGGCGAGCAGGACAAGCAGCGCCTGGTGGAGCAGATCGAGCAGGACCTGGAGAAGGCGCGTGGCGGGCTTGCGCTGCTGGCGCCAGCCGCAGCGCGCGCGGTGCGCCTGGCCCACGACCTGTTCCAGGAATTGAACCGGCAGCTGGCCAAGGCCCCGGCCGAGGCGCTGCTGCGCACCAGGATCTCGGTTTCCCCCGGGCGCAAGGCCATGATCGCGGTGCGGGTGCTGCTGGCCAGGCAGGGAAAGACGCAAACCAGCCACATCATGGAAGGACGGCACTAGATGGCCAGCGAAGCACGGGACGTTGTAGTCATCGGAGGGGGATTCTCGGGCTTGGCCAGCGCCGGCCTGCTGGCCGCGCGCGGGTGCAATGTCACCTTGCTGGAACAGCACCCAAGCGTGGGCGGCCGGTCCGGGCGCATTGAGCGCGCCGGCTTCCGCTTCGATACCGGTCCTTCCTGGTATCTGATGCCGGAGGTCTTCGAACACTGGTTCGAGCTCATGGGAACCAGCGTCGGCGCGCAGCTGGAGCTGCGCGAACTGGACACCGGATACCGCACGTTCTTCCAGGGCCGGCAGGCTCCGGTGGACGTGGGCACCGGGCCGGGCGTCCGCGAGCTCTTCGAATCCCTGGAACCGGGTAGCGCCCCGGCGCTTGAGGAGTACTTGCGCACCGCTGGCAATGGCTATGAACTGGCCTTGAAGCACTTCCTCTATGATGACTTCAGCTCGCCCCGGTCGCTGATGGATCCCCAGCTGCTGCGCCTGCTCCCGCAGCTGGCCGCCTTGCTCGGATCCAGCCTGGAGAGCTATCTCGCCCGGCGTTTCCAGAGCAACGAAATCCGCCAGCTGCTGGGCTATCCTGCCGTATTCCTGGGCTCCAGCCCGGAACGCACCCCTGCGCTTTATCAGCTGATGAGCCACCTGGACCTGGCAGATGGCGTCAAGTACCCGATGGGCGGCTTCGCGGCGGTTGCCGATGCCATGGCTAAAGTGGCAACCGAGCAGGGAGCCAGCATCAGGGTCGGAGCGACCGCCACTGCGATCGAGACCACCACTGGAACGAAGCCGCGGGTGGCGGCGGTTCACTGGACCGATGCCTCGGGGCAGCGGCAACGCACCGCGGCGCAGGCGGTGATCGGTGCAGCCGATGCGCGCCATATCGACGGCAGCCTGCTGCCAGGGCACCTGCAGACGAATACGGCCAAGAGCTTTGCGCGCAGGGATCCGGGCCCGAGCGCCATCCTGGTCTGCCTGGGCATCACGGGGAAATTGCCGGAACTGGAACATCACAATCTGCTTTTCAGCAAGGACTGGAAGGATAATTTCGCGCGAATCCGCCAGGGCCGCGAACTGCAGCCGGAAACCAGCATCTACGTCTGCAAGCCCAGCGCCACCGACCCCTTTGTCGCTCCCGCCGATTGCGAGAATCTGTTCATTCTCGTGCCCGCGCCGGCCGTGCCCGAATGGGGGCAAGGCGGCCCGGACGGGCTCGGGGATGCCATGGTCGAGCAGGTCGCGGACGCAGCCATCGACCAGCTGGCGAGCTGGGCCGGAATCCCGGATCTGCGCCAAAGGATCGTGGTGCGCCAGAGCATCGGTCCGGCGGATTTCGAACAGCAATATGGCGCCTACCGGGGCGGGGCGCTGGGCCTGGCACATACCCTGGGCCAAAGCGCCATGCTCCGGCCCGGCAATCACAGCAAGAAGGTGCAGGGACTGCATTATGCCGGAAGCACGGTGCGCCCCGGGATTGGCGTTCCGATGTGCTTGATCAGCGGCGAGCTGGCGGCCAAGGCAGTACTGGGCATCACTGGCCCCGGGCCCTTGACCCACGAGCGCCGAAGCGCCAGCAGCAGGGAAGCGGGAGCATGATCTATCTGGGTATTCTTCTCGGACTGCTCGGCTGCATGGCGCTCTTGGATGCCAAGTGGAAGCTTTTTGTCTTCCGCCACCCGCTGCGCGGGCTGATGGTCCTGGTGTTGGGGACGGGATTTTTTGTGCTCTGGGATGTCCTGGCCATTGGGCAGGGGATCTTCCTGCATAAGCCATCGGAGTTGATGACCGGGATCATGGTCGGCGAGCAATTCCCCTTGGAGGAAGTCTTTTTCCTGGTTTTCCTGTGCCATTGCGCGATGATCGCGGTGACCGGGGCGCAGGCGCTGATCCAGTTCCGGGCGCGGCGAACCCGTGGAAGCTCAAAGACAGGGGAGGGCGATGGCCATGTTTCTTGAGATGAGCTTCTGGTTTCTCGCCGCAGCGGGCAGCGTGTTCCTCCTCGGCGCCCTGGCCGGCAGGAAAAAGCCTGCCGCCATCGCGCTGCCGGTCCTGGCAGCGATGGTGCTGATGCTGCTGCTCACGGCGATCTTCGACAACCTGATGATCTTTGCGGGGCTCTTCGACTATGGGACGCACACCCTTTCCGGCCTGCGCATCGGGCTGGCTCCTATTGAGGACTTCGCCTACGCTGCCTGTGCCGTGCTCCTGGGGCCCGGCCTCTGGTGGCTCTTCGAGGCCCTGGCCCCACGGCGCAAGGGCAGCGGCCATTCCACTCCTCCCAACGACAAGGCCTGACTATGCTCCATGGAATCATCACAACCTCGCGGCCGGTGTCGTGGGTGAATACCGCCTACCCCTTTGCCGCCGCCTACCTCCTGGCTGGAGGATCGGTGGATTGGAAATTCGTCGTTGGCACCATCTTTTTCCTGTTTCCCTACAACCTGGTGATGTACGGGGTCAACGACGTCTTCGACTATGAATCGGATCTGCGCAACCCGAGAAAGGGCGGCATTGAAGGCGCGCTGCTGGCCCGCCGCAGCCATCGGATGATCTTGCTGGCGAGCGCGGTCACGGCCGTGCCGTTCCTGGTTGTCTTGGCTTTTGCCGGAAGCGGCATCTCCACTGCGGTGCTGGCAGGGTCGGTTGCGGCGTTGCTTGCCTACAGCGTTCCGGTCCTGCGTTTCAAGGAACGCGCTGGACTGGACTCCGTCACCAGCGCCGTCCATTTTGTGTCGCCCGCGATCTTCGGCTGGGTGCTGGCGGGCGCGCCGGTGCACCGCACCCAATGGCTGGTGTTCATCGCCTTCCTTCTCTGGGGCATGGCCAGCCATGCACTGGGCGCCATCCAGGACATCCTTCCCGACCGCGAAGCGTCGCTTGGCTCGATCGCGGTAGCGTTCGGCGCGCGGAGAACGATCTACTTGGTGGCAGGCGCGTATCTGCTCGCTGGGCTGCTGGTCCTGTTCGGAGTTCGCGGAATCGGCTCGTTGGCCGGCTTGCTCGCCATTGCCTACATTCTTAATGTGTTTCCGCATCTTGGGGTGCAGGATTCGACGTCCGGTACGGTTAACCGGGCGTGGAAGAGATTTCTGTGGATCAACTACCTGTGCGGATTCCTGCTGACGATGTTGTTGATCTACGCAGCTGTATTCACCCGCTAACCACCAAAGAGAAGTCGAGGACTTGATGGATGTCATCCTGCTTTCCGAGGACGGCCAGCCAGTTGGCGCCATGCCCAAGGAAACAGTGCATAACAGGGATACGCCTTTGCACCAGGCGTTCTCCTGCCACGTCAGGAATTCCTTGGGGCAGTTGTTGATGACGCGCAGGGCGCTGTCAAAGGCGACGTGGCCCGGGGTATGGACGAATTCCTTCTGCGGCCACCCCCAGCCGGGGGAGCAGATGGAAACCGCGATCCGGCGCCATGCTGCCGGGGAACTGGGCATGGAAATCCGGGATATCCAGGTAGCGCTGCCGGACTTCCGCTATCGCGCGGTCGATGCCTCCGGCGTCGTTGAAAATGAGATCTGTCCGGTCTTCACCGCCGTGATCGATGGGGACATCGCGGCTAATCCGGCCGAAGTCATGGATTACCGCTGGGTTGATCCCGCGGAATTTGCTGTAGCAGTCCAGTCAGCTCCTTGGGCCTTCAGCCCATGGCTGGTCATGCAAGCCGGCGAAATGACCCAGTATCGGACCCGGTAGCGGGCCCCTGCCGGACCGGCTGCGCGCATAGCGCGGAGGAATAGGAAAACGGTGGATGCCATGCGGCATCCACCGTTTTGCATGAAGGGCCGGTGGGATCACCGGCTTTGCGGCTATACGAAGTTCTCGGTGCCTTCGATGGTGTTCATGAAGTGGTCCATGAAGTCGGCAAAATCGTGGGCATCGGATTCCTGGTCAACTTGTGCGCCAACGGTGACGGCATCATCGATGTGGTAATCGATGCTCAGCTTTTCTGGAATGCTGAAACGGAAAACCCTGCCCGTTGAGGTGGCAACTTCGTAGCCGCCATCGCTGAGCTCGGCGAGCTGGTTCACGTTGGTGTTGTTGATGTTGATGGCGTTTTCCGACGCGCGCAAATCGTTCGCGTTGACCGGGGCAATGATGAGTTCTGCTGGTTGGCGCCGATATCCAATGACCTTGAGCCCTCCAGAACCGGCAGTTCCGGTTCCAGCCACGAGGTTGTAGCTGGCGAAATTAGGGATCTGCGAGTCGAAGGCCTCGTGGAGACGGGCCTTGACCTGCTCGGCTGGATTTTCGTCTGGGCGGTTGTCCATGACTCCTACTCTACCGATAAGTTTGGACAATTTGATCAGTCACATCATTTATCGAAATGTGTCACGGTTGCGTCATAGGTTATCCGATTGGTCATATTGACAACTAGAATGAAATTTATGAGCCAGGATGCTACGCCAGATATCAAACCACGTTCCCGTGTGGTCACCGATGGTATCCACGCCGCTCCAGCGCGAGGCATGTTGCGCGCTGTCGGCATGGGCGATGATGACTTCGCAAAACCGCAAATTGGCATTGCCAGCTCGTGGAACGAAATCACCCCTTGTAATCTTTCGTTGAACCGCCTTGCGCAGGGAGCCAAAGAAGGCGTCCACGCTGGCGGAGGTTTCCCGATGCAATTCGGAACCATTTCGGTATCCGATGGCATTTCCATGGGGCATGAGGGCATGCACTTCTCGCTTGTTTCCAGGGAAGTCATCGCCGATTCGGTTGAAACGGTCATGATGGCTGAACGCCTGGACGGCTCGGTGCTCTTGGCGGGCTGCGACAAGTCGCTGCCGGGCATGCTCATGGCCGCCGCGCGGCTCAACCTTTCGTCGGTCTTCCTCTATGCCGGTTCCATCATGCCAGGATGGGTGAAGCTGGAGGACGGCACAGAAAAAGACGTCACGCTGATTGACGCCTTCGAAGCGGTCGGCGCCTGCGCCGCAGGACGCATGAGCGAAAAAGACCTCGATGCCATTGAGCGAGCCATCTGCCCGGGCGAAGGCGCCTGCGGCGGCATGTACACCGCAAACACCATGGCATCCATCGGCGAGGCGCTGGGCATGAGCCTTCCAGGTTCCGCCGCGCCACCATCAGCTGACCGGCGCCGCGACATGTTCGCGCACCGCTCGGGCGAAGCCGTGGTGGAGATGCTGCGCAAGGGAATTCGCGCCCGAGACATCATGACCAAAGAGGCCTTTGAAAACGCCATCGCCGTGACCATGGCTTTTGGCGGCTCAACCAACGCCGTGCTGCACCTCTTGGCCATTGCCCGGGAAGCCGAGGTCGACCTATCGCTGAGCGACTTCAATCGGATCGGCGACAAGGTGCCGCACCTGGCAGACCTTAAGCCATTCGGCCGCTACGTCATGAACGACCTGGATCGCGTCGGCGGCGTGCCGGTAGTGATGAAGGCGTTGCTCGATGCAGGGCTGCTTCACGGCGACTGCTTGACGGTCACCGGAAAAACAGTCGCTGAAAATCTGGCCAGCATTGCGCCACCGGATCCTGATGGCAAGATTCTTCGAGCCATGGATAACCCCATCCACAAAACCGGTGGTGTCACGGTGCTGCATGGTTCCTTGGCTCCGGAAGGGGCCGTGGTGAAATCCGCGGGCTTCGATGCGGATGTCTTCGAAGGAACCGCGCGGGTCTTCGAGCGGGAGCAAGGTGCCCTCGAAGCGCTGGATGCAGGGCAGATCCAGGCCGGCGATGTGGTGGTCATTCGCTATGAGGGTCCCGAGGGCGGACCTGGCATGCGTGAAATGCTGGCCATTACCGGCGCCATCAAGGGTGCCGGCCTTGGCAAGGACGTCCTGCTGCTCACCGATGGCCGCTTCTCTGGCGGTACTACCGGGCTGTGCATTGGGCACGTGGCCCCTGAAGCCGTTGACGGCGGGCCCATTGCCTTTGTGCACGACGGGGACCGGATTCGCGTGGACATTTCCGCCCGCAGCTTCGACCTGCTGGTTGATCCTGCAGAACTGGAAGCCCGAAAGGCTGGCTGGAAGCCGCTTCCCGCCAAGTTCTCCTCGGGCGTCTTGGCCAAGTATGCAAAATTGGTAAATTCGGCTTCGACAGGCGCATATTGCGGCTAATGAGGCCGTGGTCCAGATGGGTGGGCGCCAAATGCGTCCACTCATTGGACATCCATCTCATATAATGAGATGAACGGGGTGTCTAGTTGAACTTTATCCTTGGGTAGAGAAAACTAGAGACATGCAAACAAACTTCGATGTTCTACTAGTTATCAGGCGCGGAGCCTGAGACGCTGTCGCACTAAGCGGACAGAACATCGGTAACGCGCAAGCCCCCTTTCGTCAGTAGTGACGGCCGCGGGGCGTTTTTTATGCGCAAACGAAGAGATAGAAATGGAAAGGATCCCGATGAGCAACTCAACACCAGCCAATCCGGCGTCGGTTGCGAAGTCAATCAATCGATCTAAGGATGCCGCCGCCGCTGTCTCTTCCGTCGTGGAAGCTTCGAACCCGGTACAGGGTCCGAATAATATCGTTGCTCCCACACAGATGACGGGCTCACAAGCCATCGTCCGCTCGCTGGAAGAACTGGGCGTCAAAGACGTCTTCGGATTACCAGGTGGGGCCATCCTTCCCACCTATGATCCACTGATGGATTCGACCAAGATCAACCACGTCTTGGTCCGCCACGAACAGGGTGCAGGCCACGCCGCACAGGGTTTCGCCATGGTGAGCGGGGAAGTTGGCGTATGCATCGCCACTTCCGGACCAGGCGCAACCAACCTCGTCACCGCACTGGCCGATGCCAATATGGACTCGGTGCCAATGGTGGCAATCACCGGTCAGGTCAACAGCGCCTTTATCGGCTCTGACGCATTCCAGGAAGCAGACATTGTCGGCATCACGATGCCGATCACCAAGCACGCCTTCCTGGTCACCAACGCGGAAGATATTCCCAAGACCCTGGCCAGCGCCTTCTACCTGGCACAGACCGGACGTCCCGGTCCGGTGCTGGTGGATATCACCAAGGATGCGCAGCAGTCGGAGATGACCTTCTCCTGGCCGCCCAAGGTGGATCTGCCCGGCTACCGCGTGGTGACCCGCGGCCACAACAAGCAGCTTCGAGAAGCAGCCAAGCTGATCGCAGCGGCAACCCGCCCGGTGCTATATGTCGGCGGTGGCGTGATCAAGGCCAACGCCCACGAGCAGCTCAAGGAATTCGCGGAATACATCAACGCGCCAGTGGTCACCACCCTGACCGCCCGCGGTGCCTTCCCGGATTCGCACGAACAGCATGTGGGCATGCCGGGCATGCACGGTGCGGTGTCCGCAGTGACCGCCTTGCAGCAGTCGGACCTGCTGATCACCCTCGGGGCCCGCTTCGATGACCGGGTCACCGGAGTGCTTTCCTCCTTCGCCCCGAACGCGAAGGTGATCCACGCCGATATCGACCCTGCGGAAATCTCCAAGAACCGCGTGGCGGACGTGCCGATTGTGGGCTCGCTGGATGAAATCATCCCGCAGCTGCAAGAAGCCTGCGCAACGCGCTTCGAGAATGAGCCGCAGCAGGATCTTTCCAGCTGGTGGGGCTTGCTCAATCGCCTGCGCGAGACCTACCCGATCGGCTACACCGAGACCCAGGACGGGCTTTCGGCGCCACAGCACGTCATCCAGCGCATTGGCGAGCTCACCGGGCCAGAAGGCGTGTACGTTGCCGGCGTGGGACAGCACCAGATGTGGGCCGCCCAGTTCGTCAAGTACGAGCGCCCGCGCTCGTGGCTGAACTCGGCCGGGCTGGGCACCATGGGCTACTCGGTTCCTGCGGCCATGGGTGCCAAGGTTGCACAGCCGGATCGCGTGGTCTGGGCCATTGACGGAGACGGCTGCTTCCAGATGACCAACCAGGAACTGGCCACCTGCGTGATCAACAATATTCCCATCAAGGTCGCGGTGATCAACAACTCGTCGCTGGGCATGGTTCGCCAGTGGCAGACGCTGTTCTACGATTCCCGGTACTCGAACACGGATTTGAATACCGGGCACGGGACCGCGCGCGTTCCCGACTTCGTGAAGCTGGCCGATGCCTACGGTTGTGTGGGCCTGCGCTGCGAACGCGACGAGGACATCGACGCCACCATTGCCAAGGCATTGGAAATCAATGACCGTCCCGTGGTGATCGACTTTGTCGTCTCGGCCGACTCGATGGTGTGGCCGATGGTTCCATCGGGCGTGAGCAATGACCAGATCCAGATCGCCAGGGGCATGACCCCGGAATGGGAAGAGGAGGACTAGAACATGGCAAAGCACACTCTGTCGGTACTGGTTGAAGACGTTCCCGGTGTACTCACCCGAGTAGCCAGCCTCTTCGCCCGCCGTGCCTTCAACATCCACTCGCTGGCTGTGGGCCCCACGGAAATTGACGGCATCAGCCGCATGACCGTGGTGGTCGACGCCGAGGGGGATTCCCTGGAGCAGGTGACCAAGCAGCTGAACAAGCTGATCAACGTCATCAAGATTGTCGAGCTGCTTCCGGAAACCTCGGTGCAGCGCGACCACATCATGATCAAGGTGCGCGCCGACGCGGCGACCCGCCTGCAGGTGACCCAGGCTGCGGAACTCTTCCGTGCCTCCGTCATCGATGTGTCTACGGACTCGCTGGTGGTCGAGGCTACCGGCAATGCAGCGAAGATCGAGGCGCTCTTGGCGGTGCTGGAGCCCTTCGGCATTCGCGAAATCGTCCAGTCGGGCACCCTTGCCGTAGGCCGCGGCGCCAAGTCCATGAGCGACCGCGCATTGAAGACCCTGAGCGCCTAGGGCGCACAGAAGACTTCTACGGACACGAACTACAAATTTTAGATACTTGGCACCTAGCTTAGAAATTGAGCTAAAAAGCCAGAGCACAAATAAGGAGAACTACAGTGGCTGATCTGTATTACGAAGACGACGCAGACCTCTCGATCATCCAGGGCAAGAAGGTAGCCGTCATTGGCTACGGTTCCCAGGGCCACGCGCACGCGCTGAGCCTGCGCGACTCGGGTGTCGAGGTTGTTGTCGGCCTGGCCGAGGGCTCCAAGTCCCGCGCCAAGGCTGAAGCCGAGGGCCTGAAGGTCGCCACCGTTGCCGAGGCTGCTGCCTGGGCCGACGTCATCATGATCCTGACCCCGGACCAGGTCCAGGCCCAGGTATACACCGAGTCGATCGCCGAGCACCTGGAAGAGGGCAACGCCCTGTTCTTCGGCCACGGCTTCAACATCCGCTTCGGCTTCATCCAGCCACCAGCCAACGTTGACGTTGCCCTGGTTGCCCCTAAGGCTCCAGGCCACACCGTGCGCCGCGAATTCGAAGCCGGCCGTGGCATCCCTGACCTGATCGCCGTGGAGCAGAACTTCACCGGCGGCGCCAAGGAACTGGCCCTGTCCTACGCAGCAGGCATCGGCGGCACCCGTGCCGGCGTGATCGAGACCACCTTCACCGAAGAGACCGAAACCGACCTGTTCGGCGAGCAGGCTGTGCTCTGCGGCGGTACCTCGCAGCTGGTCCAGTACGGCTTCGAAGTTTTGACCGAAGCTGGCTACAAGCCAGAAATCGCCTACTTCGAGGTGCTGCACGAGCTGAAGCTGATCGTTGACCTGATGTGGGAAGGCGGCATCGCCAAGCAGCGCTGGTCCATCTCGGACACCGCTGAGTACGGCGACTACGTTTCCGGCCCACGCGTGATCACCCCTGAGGTGAAGGAAAACATGAAGGCTGTCCTGGCTGACATCCAGTCCGGCGCCTTCGCCAACCGCTTCATGGAAGACCAGAAGGCTGGCGCCCCGGAGTTCAAGGCACTGCGTGCCAAGGGTGAATCCCACCCAATCGAGACCACCGGCCGCGAACTGCGTTCGCTGTTCTCCTGGATCTCGGATTCATCCGCAGATGACTACGTGGACGGCTCCGTCGCCCGCTAATCTATAGCTTTTGATATAGAACAAAGCCGGTGATCGTTTCCCCGAAATGGGAAAGGATCACCGGCTTTGAGTCATTTGGCGGGAAGTATCAGACTCCTGGATGCTTGAAATTCACGACGGAGGCTTTGCTCAAGCTGCATTCGATCGGTGTCTGGCCCAAGAATTTGTGGCCTGGGATACCGGGACTTCGAGAATGACTCGGTTGGCTGAGGAACCTTCCGGCGAACAAACCGAATACTCTGGACAGGACCGTAGGTAGCTGGTTCCACTGTTCGAATCGTTGGAAGACGAACTAGCAAATTAGAATCGCCTTGATCTATATAGGGATTATTGCTCGTTCCAGCCTTTACCCGCTCAACTTGACCAGATTATTGCTGGCGACGTATTCGCTGACTAGGCGATACGGTCCCAAGATGCGGAACTGAAGAATGTAAAGTTTTCAGGCACCTTGCACATTAGGCGTGCAAGCACGCGCATATGCCATGGCGACGCTGAATTATTCACGACGACGGCTTCACATCGAATGTCGTCGCGATCGAGGCGCTCGAAATCCTCAGTGAACAAATCCGGAAGAAAACCAATCGGAAGCCCGGCATCGGTGACGATTAGCTGCGCGTTCGCGTTTACCCCGTTATCGGCATCTGGAACTAGATAAAGCTGGTCACCGGCGGCTAGCCCTTCGAGTGCGGTTTCCAGCTGGGAACGATCAGAGCTAACAGTCCCGTTTTCCAGGACGAATGAACGATCGATGACGTGGCGTACTCCGTGTACTAGAAAATCAATTTCCCAAGTTCGGTTACCCAGCGGTACTGGAACAGGGACGAGCTGAATCGTATCTCCAGTGCGTCGACCGCCAGATAGTGCTAGGACTTCCCAAGGCGTTGCATTTCGTTCCAAGCCAAGAGTTTTAAGGTAGCCGAGATAATCAGGACGCCGGGGACTCATTACCCGCTGTGCAAAAAGTGGAAAAAGATGATCGGACTCGTACGCTTGATCCAATGAAGGAAAGCCGACTAGTGGACGAAAGCCCTGGACGTCCTGTGCGTTCTGAATGTAACTGAATCTAAAAGTTCCGTTGACATCATGAGTCAACAAGCCGACGGGGCTTATGACGCGACTACGAGGATGTTGCCAAGTAACTGCCAACATGGTCACGACGCCAGAAAAATCACGTGATGCAACCGTTGGCTCTGGTGGTTGTAAAACAGGCATTTTGGATCCTTTCCAAGTTGAGTTCCAGTAGCTCTTGTATAAATGTACGTCTCACTTCCGACATTTCGGGGATACTGTGAGCGATTCGAAGCAGATCGTCACCACTAATGCTGTCGAATTTTTCTTGCCAGTAGGTGCGCGTAGCTTCAGAAGTCAAAGAGAGCGCTTGCGCTGCCGCTTCAACCAGTCCTAGCTGTCGATTTCCAGGTTGTGATCGTTCAAGTTTGGTCGCTTTGCCTTTGTTGGCCCATGCCGCGACCCCGCCACGTTGACCTTGAAGCCTTGCTTCCATCTGATCCTCAGGGACGTTAAAAGCCAAACTGCTGCCGTTGTCGTAAATGGGAGAAAGCCGGTTTGGCAGTGGTGCATCCGATGCGACGGCTCTCAATACCGCCCAGTTCTCTTCGTGTCTGTCTTGATTTGAAATCCAGGCGTCAAATAAGCACATGCCTGCAAATGCATCAAAGCCACTGAAGTTTCGCGGCATTGGCGACTCAGGCGGGGCCGTTACCGACACTAAGCTCAATTTGATGTTGGCAATCGAATGGCCGCGTCTATGTCTCGTATCGTCTGGAACAAAATCAGAAATTCCGCTTGAAGGAAGCCACAGCTTTCCATGGATAAGCTCATAGTCCGTTGGGCAAACATTCTTGGAGATAATACCGTCGACTGTTTTAGGAGCGCCATCCATGTCTTGGATGGTGTGAGATGCCAGGTATACGACAGCGGAAGGAAGGCCGAGCAGAGGGGCAAGGTGGCTCGCAATTTTTTCCGCATAGTCTTCCGCATAGCGGAGGCGTCCATCCACGCTGTTCTCTTTAAAGAACCACGAAATGTCTGGATCGCTTGGTTCTGCTAGAACGAACTTGACCTCTGCGCCAGCCGGCTCATGACCGATGACTTCCCACGCATCCGTGTTAATTCGTGCATGGTGGTGGGGGAAATCAGTACTGGCAGTCTCGCGCATTTTCCGCCCCGTCCGCTTTCTCATGGCTAATTCTTTAGGAATTACACTAGCTTGTCCCGAATTTTACTTTACTTGTTGAGAGAATCTTCCGGAGCTTTGCATCCTTCTGGAAAACAAGCAGCGCTGCTCCATTTTGGATTCTGCTTAGTGCGGCGAGTACGTTTCAGGCCCACGCGTGATCCCTCCTGAGGTGAAGGAAAACATGAAGGCTGTCCTGGCTGGCATCCAGTCCGGCGCCTTCGCCAACCGCATCATGGAAGACCTTAAGTTTGATGCTCCAGAGGTCAAGGCAATATGTGCCAAGGGCGAATCCCACCCGATCGAGACCACCGACGGTGAACTGAGCTCGCTGTTCTCTTGGATCTAGGACTCATCCGCAGATGACTATGTGGACGGCTCCGTCGCCCTCTTAGCCAGGATGTTCTTGATGAGGTAAAACATTTGAAAGCAGTCATTGAGGCGATGACGTGAGGCCTCAAACTAACGGCGAGTGTTATGTATATCGATCTTGAAACGATGCCGACTGTAACATTCAGAATTCAAGTACTTGTTGCTTAAATATCTTTTTTATGAGGTCGAGGGAAACAGTTAATATGAGAATTCGCTAAATGTCGGAGTCCAATGACATCATTAGATTGCGATTTCAAAGTGTCTGGTGACCTTTGGCGCCGTTAGACATATTGGGTTTAAAAAGAATGCGAAGCTGATGCTGGAAAAATTTAAGCGGTTTCTTGTCAGGGTCACACTTTCGCTCGTGGCCCTTGTCGTCATCGTGGGAGTGACCTTGGCCGGTGCTCATTACTTTGGAAACCCATTCGATGCATTGGGCGCAAGCAAGAATACGCGCGTTTTGTACTCTATTAGAAACGTTGAAGAGGTAGCGCTCCTTAGCTTGGGTGTTCAAGAAATTGTGAACGCTTCGGAAGATAAGAGCCTGTTCAACGTCGCAATTCCTGGGACAACGAAGACGTCCAATGTTCAATTCTCATTTCAAGCCAAGCTTGGAATTGACGGTCAAAACGTGAAAGTTGAAGACGCCGGTAGCAACGGTTATATGATTACTATTCCCAAGTTTGAGTTTATCGGCATGGAAAATCTTGATATTCAGGTGCTGAATGAAGAGAATGGCGTTCTAAGCTGGGTCACGCCTGATGTTGACAAAGATGCCATGCTCGCAGAAGTCGTCAATGCCGACCTTCAGGACAAATACATTGAGAATAACGAACAGTTGCTTCGTCAACAGGCAGAAAACTTTTATCGTGGTCTTACAGACTCCGTAGCGCCTGATGCAACTGTCGAGTTTGTTTTTTCGGATAACTAGGTTTCTAGAAGTTGAATCGGGTGTGAGGCACAAATGAGTAGCAATGAAATCGAACTCGTCGCAGATGGCAATGGCGTTGCGGTGCTTGGTGAGAAGAATGCCGTCAACGCGATGTTGGCCTCTCTGCAACTTCAGTCAAAGGAAATGGTTATTGATCGGTTAGGGCCTAACGCCTCTTTCGGGGCGGCAGTTGCCCAGGCTACTGCCGAGGTTTCATCAAACTATGGGCGCTGGGTGAAACTATCTGAGGAGTCTGCCAAGGCGTTTCGGGTGGGTGACTTGATGAAGGGGTCTACGTCGGAACTCAGTCGCGCGATTGTGATGGACAAGGGCAAGACGGCCGGAATTCTTGAAATTGTCACTAAACCCGGCTCCTTGCTCGCCAATCCTGCAGTGCTAGCCGGTGTCGGCGGCATCATGGCCCAACTGGCAATGCAACAGAGCATGGATGAGATCGCCGATTACCTGAAGGTGATTGACGAAAAAGTTGATGACATCCTGCGTGCACAGAACGACGGAGTTCTTGCGGATTTGGACGGGGTTGGAATGCTCATTGATGATGCAATGGTCGTGCGCGAGCAGGTGGGCCACATCGGGGAAACCACTTGGTCAAAGGTGCATTCGAACGCCAAGACTATTGCCAGTACCCAGTCGTATGCACTTCGGGCCTTGGACGCTCTGGCTGAAAAGCTGGAAAACAAATCCAAGATGGGTGAACTGGCCAAGATCACCCGTGAGGTCGAGTCCAAGATCAATCAATGGCTGGCTGTTCTGGCGCGCTGCTTCCAACTCCAGGATGGCATGTCGGTCTTGGAACTGGACCGGGTGTTGAATGGTTCGCCCGAGGAATTGGAGAAGCATCGGGTCGGACTGCAGATCGCGCGTGAACGCAGAATTGAACACATCACACAGGTGACCGAGAAGCTTCTTGAACGGATCGCAATTGTCGCGGGACTGGCAAATTCCAAAGTGCTGCTGCATCCAAAGTCTTCAGGCGACGTCGTAAAGTCGACCAATGTTGTCTCCAAAGACCTCGTGGAGTTCCAGAACCGGTTGGGAATTGAGAGCGCTTACGGAGCACTCGAATCCAAGAAGTGGATTAAAGCCGTTGCTGAGGTGAGGGACAAAGCGACCGATGCAGGCTCTGACGGTCTGAATGCAATCAGGCAGTTTGGTGATGACACTAAGAACAGGGCATTGGACAAGGCTGAAGACGTGGCAGCGTCGCTTGCGGAAAACATCAGAAAGAGCCGCAATGAGGAGTCTGATAAGGATTCCCGAGACGCCATCGAGAAGTAGCAGACGGGGGGACCAAATTCCGCCAGCAAACTCCGTCCTGTTATTCCACTTGCTAAGCGACCTCGGCTGATTCCCTTTTTGGGGATCAACCGAGGTCGCTTTGAAATTCCGGTGTACCGGATGCCTAATATGCAGGTTTAGCGCTTCGAAGCCCGGTAGCCGGCCTTGCGAGCATCGGCAGTAGTCTTGAAGCACTCTTCAGGCTTAGTCCGTTCGTAGTACGCTCCGCCGCGTACGTGGTACTTCCACTCATTCTTGCTACCTGTCCGGTTTCCCTTGACCGGGAATCCGGAGGGGCAGCTGTAGGACTTTCCGCTCATCTTGACCGAGCGCTTGGCAGCTGCCTTTTTCACAGTCAAGGTCTGCGTTTTGGATACCGTTGAGGTCTTGCCCTTGAGCTGGTACTTTACGGTGGTCTTGACCTTGTAAGTCCCCGCAGCTACCTTGGCTGACTTCTTATTCTTGGCAACGGTCTTCTTGCCCTTGGTGACTGTCAGGACAGCTGATTTGATCTTGACGTTCTTGGCCTTGGCGTAGCTTGGCTTGATAGTTGCCTTGGCATTGCCCTTGACGGTCTTGTTGCCGATTTTCTTGATGGTGACCGGTTCAGACTTTTTTGCTGCCACGATACCGATGCTCGGCGCTGACGCCGGTAGCGGTGTTGCCGATGCTACTGCGACACCTGAGAAAGCGAGCGCGCAGGCTGCGATGACAGCAAGCAAGCGCCTAACAATGTTTGTCATTTTTCCTCATGATTCAGAGTACGAGTGAAGAACTTGAATGTTCCAGTATTGATTCTAATACGGAAGGATCAATTCTTCACTCGTGAATATCCACGCCACCGGATAAATGGAAAAGTGGGCCTTGCCAAGATTGATTCTCATCATGAATGCTCATGGACGCTTCACACTGGGATTGCGTCCGGCGAAATAGACCCAGGCTGCGGCTGCCAGCACGGCGGCCCCGGCAAACACGGACCACCAGGGGAAACCTGGGATGTCGGGCGCCTTGCCCAGGGCGTTGAGATCTTCAATTGGCGTGGGCAGAATGCGCTCGGCCGTGACGAGCATTCGATGTGAATTGATGCCTAGCGGAGTGCAAGTTACCAGCGTGGTGAGGTCTTTCCCGTATTGGGGAACCAAGGATTTGGTTTCATCCGGGAGCACAGTTTGGGTTTCGATTACTTGATAGGAAAGGACTTCTCCGAGCACTTCAATGGTGAAGGTATCCCCGATTTTCAGCTTTGGAAGGTCATTGAACAGCGTTGCATCTGGAAGGCCCCGGTGTGCTGTGAGCACCGAATGCTGGGAGATGCCGCCCACGGGCAGAGCTGTTCCTTCGAGATGCCCGACTCCGCGCTCCAAGGTTGCGGCATCGGTGCCGTGGTAGATGGGCAGGTCCACGTTGATCGCTGGAATTCTCAAGCGTCCCATCAGGCCATCGTCAGATACCTTGAGCAGCTCATCGTAGGACTGGCTATCGCCTTGACGCCCGTCGCTGGTCGGCACATTGCTAGCGGGGGAGAGCAGCGCGCCTCCGACAAGCTGCTGGTTGTACTCATGTGCCTTGTCCAGCTCTGCCTGCAGCCAATCCGGTTCATCTTCTGATATTTCGGAGGAGATCATGCCAATGGTCTTGGACTGGTTGTACTGGGCAAACCAACTGGCAGTGGAAGGATAAAGCAGTGTCAGCGCGCCAAGAAGAAATACGCTCGCAATAGCCAAGGTCGCGATGGGCACCTTCCAGCCCCGGGGAGCCTTCGTGGTGTTCGTGTCCTTCTGGTCCACTGCGGACATGGAATGCTCCTCTTCTCAGGTGCGGACTATGATCATGGCGAACTTGGCAAGCTATTGCCGGGAGTTAAACCGCAGAAGCGGGAGAACGATTAATCCTCGTCCTCCCACTTCTGCGGCCTGCCAGCATGAATTTGCTGGTCGTGGTTTACTCAGCGCGGCGCTGGCGTGCTCGCCGCTGTACCAATACAGCACCACCGGCTACAGCCATGAGGCCGATACCTGCCAGGGTGAATAGCAAGGTGCCTTGTGCACCGGTCAGTGGAAGATCCGGTCCGTCGGCTTTGTGGTTGGTTACTGTGAGCTCGGCGGTGGCACCTGCATCCACTGCGGGGACCTCGGACCACGGATTGGCAGGAAGAACAAATCCTGCCGGAGCAACGGTCTCCCGCACCCAATAGGTTTCGGTGAGATCATCATCGATACCCACGTGGACCTGCCAGACGATTTCGCCGCTGTCATTGGTCGTGGCAGTGGCGATCGGATCACCAGTCGCTTCACCATCTACTGGTGCTTCGGCGTAGAGCTCGAACTTTGCGCCGGCCAGAATCTGGTCGCCTTCATCCGTCTTGATGAGCTTGATGGTGCCCAAGTTGGTGTTGGCTGGATCCTTGACGGTAGTCCCGTTGATGGTCAGGCTTGCCTCGTTGACGACCTTCCCGTCCTCGGGGATGGCGTTGACCGTGGTAACCAAGTCGATACTGAAGGTGGCTTCCCCGGCGCTATCAAGCTTTGCCAGTCCGGAAGCGGTCAACGAAATCTCGGTATTGTCGGCTGAGATTACGTAATCGGCCGCATCCAGAGGTGCGCCATTGAGCGAAAGCGCGCCCCAGGAGACGAAGGTCAATTGCGCAGGAAGCACGTCAGCGAGGGTGAATGACTCGTAGGGAAGATCAGAAGCGGGAACAGTCGTTTCCAGCGTCCACGTGACGTTGTCGCCCAGCAGCTGAGCGGTGTCGTCCACCGTCTTGCTCAGGTTGATTTCATTGAGCAGGTTCTTCGGATACACGTGAACGTTGTAGTTCCATGACCCATCCTCATTGGGATATGGAACAGTTACCCAGAACGGATCATGTTTCTGGCTGATCAGGTTATCGCCGGACTTGGTTTCGGTGACCAGGTACAGTCCCAAATTCAAGCCGGAGAATGTGGCCACCCCCGAGGCATCCGTTGTCGTCGCTGTGCTTGCGCCCAGCGTGTATTCAGCGGAGGGAAGCGATGGCGCGCTTCCGGCAGATGTCACTGCCTCCGAGAGTTCCCAGCCTTCGGCGGTGCTCAAATCAATGGGTGATCCATCATGCAGCACCTGCTGCAAGGTGAACTCAACCCCGGCCAGTTCCTTGTCCAAGCCTGGATCAGGAGTGATTTCATTACCATCGCCCGCCTCGCCCGGCGTAGCCGAGGACTTGTGGATGCTAATGGAACCGGTCATGCCCGAATCAATGCCCGGTGCATCGTCGGCAGCAGCGGCGGTGGCCCCCAATAACCCCGCCCCAGCCAGCGCTAGCGCGCTTGCTCCGGCAATCAACTTGCCGAGTCGTTGTTCGCTGAACACAATTACTCCTCATAACGAATTGCGAATGATTGCGGTACCGGCCCCCAAGTAATACCGGTACCGCGGCTTATGCGGCGGTTCTTTCAACTAGCGGATCATGCGATCGCGCCGAGTCTTCCAGAACCTGCCTCCTAGTACGCTCAACCCCAAGATCAGGATCGCCGCGCCTAGAAGATAAACGTGGTCACGTCCGAAACCGCCGGTGAGCGGTAGAACCGGACCAACCTGCTGCTCATTGACTACGGCAGCAAGTTCAACCTGCAATGCCGTGCCTTGAACAGTGAATTCATGGATGGTGTCATCTCGCTGGTAACCAGGAGGTGCCAGCAACTCGACCAGGGTGTAATCGCCCCAGGCCAACTTCTCGATGGAGAACTTGCCTGCAACTGCGTCCCGGTCCGCTCCCGTGCAGGGATCCTCGGTGCAGTCAACGACTTCCACTGACTGAGAGTCGTCGCCAGCCGGGCCGGTAAGCGTCCACGTGGCGCCGGCCAGAAGGCGATCCTGCGCGTCGGTCTTGGTCCACGTCACTGAGCCTGGCTTGGCGGTGTTGACGATGTTGCAGGTGGCTTGCTGGCCCAGTTCCAATGAGATGGTTTCTCCGGTTTGCTCACCGGTTCCGGTGCAATTCCATTCGCCTGCCTCGTACCCGGCGGGCCCGGACTCGCCCAGTGCATAGCTTCCCGCAGGCACCTGTGCCCCGGTGATGGCCGGTTGGCCTGTCACGCCTGAAGCCGAGATGGCAGGATCTGCGGTATTGGTTGCAGACAGCGTCCAATCAGAGACCTTCGAGGTGCCGGAGAAGTCGTCGTTATCCAGCTCCTTGACCAGGGTCAGCTGCTGCTCGCAGTCCACCGTATTGACAACCTCAACGACGTTTGGATCTGGCGAAACCGTCATCGTGTGCGTTGCCTGGTCGGCCTCGACACCGTCGATGGAGGTCAGGACGGAACACAAGTCCGGAAGATCTGAGACGGTTTCCTCGACAACCACGTCGTCGCCGACGAGGTAGCCGCTGATCTCCGTGCCGAATTCCTTCTCGGCCCCATCAACGCTGAGCTGCGCTGTGCCAACGGGCTGGTCCCCGTTTGCGTATTCCTCGCCGTTGACTATCCAGGTTTTCGTCACGGTCAATGCGACTTCGGCGGTATTGGTGAAGGTGCACGTGACCTTGTCTCCCGCAGCGATGCTCACACCGTGGGCCTCCGAAACAGGATGCGAACTTCCGCAGTTGATATTGGTGAGCTGGTAGCCGGGTGTTCCACCTGACTCCGACAAGGTGTAGTCGCCGGGTGAAACCGGTGCTTCTGTTACCGAGTCGCTCCCGGAACTGCCTGCCAGGGCAGTGGGGCCTGTGGCCTTCAGCGTCCAGCTCTCAGCCGCGGCGTCGCCAATGACTTTCTTGACCAATGTCAGTTGCGTGCAGGTCACGGTATTTGTCACCAAGTAGCTGTTCTTGCCAACGGCAAGAGCATGCTGCCCGAGATCCCCGGATGCTTGGTAATCGCATCCTTGGGGGAGCTGAACATCAGACTCGGCCACCGTAACGGACTCTCCCGCCTGATAGCGCGTGTTGTTGCTCTTCTTGGAATACTCAGTGCCAAATTGTGCCGAGTTCTGCCCGGTAAGCCCTAGTGTTGCGTTGAATCCCGCCGGTTGCTCGCCATTGTCGTAGCTTTGTCCGTCAATGACCCAGGTCTTGTCAACAACGACGCTTGAGCAGGTGCTCGGGATGGCCAGGGAGATCGGCTTGACCCAATCCTTCAGGGCAGAGGTGTCGCCAGAAGCGCTGGAGCGAATGTTCAGCGTCCCGTAGTTTCCGCTGCAATCCGCCTGGCCGAACAGCGTGGTCAAATTCAGCGCAAATTCCGCAAAGAGCCCTTTTTCAAGATTGGCTGTTCCGGCGAAATTCTTGATGATGCCGTTGTTTGCCTTGCCGGTGAATCCGGCCAGGTTTGGCAAGGCGTTCCACGTACCGCTGGTTGCCCCGGTGGATGCCCAGACATCGGCACGGGTCAGAACCAGATCGTTCTGCCCATTCTGGTTAACCAGAAGCCGCAGGTCGCCGGTGCTTCGTTGCGGGGACGGAGACGTGCTCGGCGAATTGCCCAGGGCATTGAGTTCCACAACGAGCTGCGCGGTTCCATTGCCTGTGGCTCGTTCGAAGCCGAGGTATGCATAGACTTGATTGCCAACGGTGCGCTGCAAGGCGTAGACATTGTGCACGTCGGACTTGTCACCTGCGGTGTTGACGCCACTGGTTTGGCTCGTGCTCCAGGGCCAGTTTCCTTCGCTGACACCGTTGGTGAATTGCGTAGAGTCAGATACCCCGTCGTTGGCCGTCGGACCCGAAAGGGTTGTGGTCCAGTCATCTACAAGGTTCGAGCAGAGATTCCCATCGATTTCAAAATTTCCGATGACTGAATTGCCGAATTGGGCGTCGTTGCACGTGGCTGCAGCCGCACCGACGCTTAATTGCTTCTCTTTGGCCGGCGCGGACGGGCCGGGTTCAGCCGTAGCCGAGGCGCTCGGCGAAGCTGCAGCGGTCGCGGTGGGGGATTGAGTCGAGGATTCCTTCGTGATCTCGACCCGGGTCACCGATTTTTGGCTTTTGGCGGTTGCCGATGGCGTCAGCGATGGCGTCGCCGACGGCTCGACCGGTGCGGTCGTGGCCAACGTCGGGTCAGGATTTTCAGAAGGGACGGTAGCAGAATCAGGCGTGCCCGATGCACTGGCCGTTGGTTCAGCCAGCCGCAAGGTTTCCTCCGCGGTTGGCATCGGCATTTCTGGCTCGTCGGAGCTGGATGTGCTTTGAACCGTGGCCGGATCGGACGGCTTGGCTTCCGTCGAGGAAGTCGTTTCGCTCGAAACCTGTGCCGCAGTTGATTGCTCTGCAGGTACTGGTGAAGCGGCCGCGCCTGAAGCAGCGATCAGAGTGAATGCGAGAATCGCGACGGATGATGTCCTGTACGTTCTTGAACGCAGAACGGTCCTCATTAATTGGTCACGGCGACGTCTACGTCGGCGCGCAATTCTGTCCCCAACAGGATTGCCAAACACTAGATTTCCCCAAATTTTAGTGTGAAGCTGGGAAGACTAGTTCTTGAGAGCGCGTTTAAGCGTGACCTGCCGCCGAACTGTTCATCAGTAATGAAACGTCCGGTAATACTTGTCGTTCAATCCCCAAGAGAGAACGACGTGCCCCAAGTTTTTGCTGTTCTACCCAGCTTCTATGCGAGTGTTGTAACCGTCAGCGTATACACACGAATAGGTTTCGTCAACAAAGTTTTAAATCCTATATATTGCGACCTGAATTGCTCAACATCGAGCCGTTTGGCAGTTATGAACTACACCGTATTCAATGGGCCGGCTGATTACCCGTTCTTACTTTTGAGTAACTAGAGAATTCTTTTTGGTGGAAGTACCGGTTTTTTGAATCCAGCCCTTGATCGACTCGTGCCACTTGCTGAGCGGAAGGCGTCCGGGTGCTCCATGTCAGATTTGACACCGGTTTCACCGGCATGTTCAGGACATGGTGCCAAGCCTCTGGCCGAGGTTTGCACGTTCTTCCAAGTTGGCGGACCAGTGGATGGAATGCGTTGTCGCGACGGCGGTACTCGTTCTGAGGCAATCATCATCGTTTTCAATTCACTACAATATTTTCCGGTGGATATCTTCGTAATGAATCGTGGTATCAGGTGATTATCCGATTCGCGAAGTGGATAATTTTTCGCGATATTATTGGGTGGAATTTTATGCGCAAAGGTTACCGTAGGTGGAATTGTGAAACGGGTAATTAAATTTTCTTAGGCTGTGAGCCTAGGGCCTTGCGGGCGCGCTGGCGGCGGGTCATTTCCTGGGCGCAATTCCTTCGTTGGGTAAAAATAATCGACCTGAATTGCTGAACGGGAGTTCTGCTTTGGCGGCGCTCACCGGTGGGGTGCTGAGATGAACCTTTCTGAATCAGCTTCAAATCTCTCTAACCAGCAGCGTGAGCACTGGGCAGGAGACGGTTAGGAAAAGTCCAAAGTAGCGAGTCGTCGGCTACAGCCTCGATGGGTCATTCAGCGCAGCATCTGGGGCTGGACACGTCGTCGAGAAGCGGTATTCAATGGTGTCCTTTGCGCCTCGATTGTTGTTACACTCGGCGAAAAGTAATCCAAACAAGGGATATAAAGATGGCAGCCAGCAATTATGATTCGTTCGCCAAGGAATACGCCATGGAAAATGAATCCAGTTTGCTTAATGCCTACTATGAACGGCCAGCCATGCTGGAATTAGCCGCTGATGTCGCAGGCCGCGAGATCTTGGACATTGGGTGTGGTGCTGGCCCATTGGCCGGGGAATTGATATCCCGCGGGGCATTGGTGACAGGATTTGATGCCAGTGTTGAAATGCTGGAATTGGCACGGGAACGGCTCGGCGGATCAGTCGATCTGCGGGTGGCCCGGCTGGGGGAGCCGCTTCCCTATGAAGAAGATTCTTTTGACGATGCCGTCTCTTCCTTGGTGTTTCACTATCTGCCTGACTGGTCATTCGCCCTTGAAGAGGTTCGACGCGTTCTGAAACCCAAGGGCCGATTGATCTTGTCGGTCAATCATCCAATTCTCTATCCGTGGAACCATAAGGGCTCCGACTACTTCAGGGTCACCGAATACTGTGACGAAGTGACTTTGAATGGGCATGCGGCTGAACTGACGTATTGGCATCATCCCTTGCACGTCATGGTTTCATCGATGATCGATGCGGGGTACTCCATCGAGCGCATTTGGGAACCGCCCTATTCCAAGGACGCGCCGCAGGAGATTGTCCCGGATTCGCTGCGCGAAAGGGAGGCGTTCCTGAGCTTCATATTTTTCGTCCTCAGGGCCAATTGAGAGCCCACTGGGTTTGAGGAATTTACGGGCTTGGGGGCATTCAGAAGCACGACAGGAGTGCGGGGAAACTGGTGAGCTGAAGCTAGGCTCGTCACATTCTATGTAATAAGTGAAAGTTTTCACAAAGTAGGGTTTTCACTGCGTAACATGCGTGATTTCGCACCAAAACGAAGGATGCATAGGGTTACGCTTGATTCGACGGCAGGCTATTGAAGCTGCTGTCTTGCAAGCATCAGCCCAATGAAATCGCAAAGGTGCCACACCCGTGTCTGACATTAAGCCCATCGTACTTTTGGCCGAGCAACTTTCCCCTGCAACCGTTGCTGCACTCGGTCCCGACTTTGAAATTCGTCAGACTGACGGTGCGGACCGCTCTCAGCTCCTCGAAGCCATTGCCGATGTAGATGCAATCCTGGTTCGCTCTGCAACCCAGGTGGATGCAGAAGCCATTGATGCAGCGAAGAACTTGAAGGTCATCGCCCGCGCAGGTGTTGGCTTGGACAACGTCGACATCAAGGCTGCCACCCAGGCAGGTGTCATGGTGGTGAACGCTCCTACCTCGAATATCATCTCGGCAGCCGAGCTGACAGTCGGGCATATTGTTTCACTGGCTCGCCGAATTCCAGCAGCCAACGCTTCGCTGAAGAACGGCGAATGGAAGCGCAGCTCCTTCACCGGTGTTGAACTCTTCGAGAAGAAGGCCGGCATCATCGGTTTGGGCCGCATTGGTGCTCTCGTCGCAGCTCGCCTGCAGGGCTTCGGCATGGAAATCGTCGCTTATGACCCATACGTCACCCCAGCACGCGCTGCACAGCTTGGTGTCACCCTGCTGCCGCTTGACGAGCTCTTGGCTGAAGCAGATTTCATCACCATCCACATGCCAAGGACCCCGGAAACCGTGGGCATGCTGGGCAAGGATGCTTTCGCAAAGATGAAGGACACCGCTTACGTGGTCAACGTTGCCCGCGGTGGACTGGTTGATGAAGCGGCACTTTACGAAGCATTGAAGAACAAGGAAATTGCTGGCGCCGGCATTGACGTATTCGTCAAGGAACCGAGCACCGATCTTCCATTCTTCGAGTTCGACAACGTCACCGTTACTCCTCACTTGGGTGCATCGACCGATGAAGCCCAGGAAAAGGCCGGAGTATCCGTCGCCAAGTCAGTTCGCCTGGCGCTGTCCGGCGAATTGGTGCCAGACGCAGTCAACGTTGCCGGTGGCATCATCGACGAAAATGTACGCCCGGGCATCCCGCTGATTGAAAAGCTGGGCCGTATCTTCAACGCATTGGCCGTTGGATCCCTGACCAGCATTGACGTCGAGGTAGCTGGCGAGATCGCCGAACTTGATGTCAAGGCTCTGGAGCTTTCGGCACTCAAGGGTGTCTTCATGGATGTCGTGTCGGAGCAGGTCTCCTACGTGAACGCTCCGGTGCTCGCTGAACAGCGTGGAGTGGCTACCCGCCTGATCACCACCCCGGATTCGCCTGAGTACCGCAACCAGCTGACCATCAAGGGCTCCACCAATGAAGGAACCCAGCTTGCCGTGGCCGGCACCCTGACCGGCCCTAAGCAGATTGAGAAGCTTGTCGGAATCAACGGTCACGAGATCGAAATCCCAATCTCGGACCACATGATCGTTGTTCGGTATGCGGATCGTCCAGGTGTTGTCGGCTCGCTGGGCAACGTACTGGGCGAGCAGGGCGTGAACATTGCCGGTATGCAGGTTTCCCGCGACGAGAAGAAGTCCGAGGCATTGGCTGTCATCAGCATCGACTCGGCTCTGCCAGCCGGCGTTCTCGATGTTGTCGGCGCTGCCATTGGCGCGAGCGTAGCTCGCGAGATCAACCTCGAAGACTAGAGTTGCGCTATAGGCCAAGTTGTTCATGGGCCGCCTCAACCGATTGGTGATGCGGTGTCCCAACATGAGTGATTGACTATCTGGCCCCTCTCAACCCGTCTGCTGACTGCCAGGTCAAGCAGGCGGGTTGTCTCGTTTAACATCTGCACCAGAGCTTCCGGGTATTGCGCCGAAAAGGTGTACAGATGACGAACCGAAGAGGACTCCCAGTCTTCCTCCCTCACCATGTGCACTCCGTTGCACAATCAACCATGGGTTTTGCAGGTGATCGGCCTATAGATAAGCATGCTAGCGCTAGAGCGTTATGGGGCGCCGCGGCGTCAAACGCCGTGCGAGTTGCCGGTGCTTCCTCCGGTACCCTGCCATATCTCGTCGTGGCTCCTTTCATTATTCTCCTTGCTAGGGGTGCAGCTGTTGGCCTTGAAAGGCGAAAGAGCCCATGCCGGGGTGCTTGATCATCGCGTGGCGCAAATGGAGGAAGCAAGACTCGATCCTCGCCTGATGCCAGACCCCGGTGATCGCGGATTCCGGGCACCGTTACGGCCGATGACCGAGATCGGCGGGGGAATCATGCGCTGGACTCGTCGGATCCATGAGGCGTACTTTCCGCGGTCGCAGACTTGCTGCTCGATTTTGGTCTCAGACTTGCTCGAGGCGTGGTTGTACTTGCCAGCACCAGAAGAGGGAGCGCCGGCGAGTAGCTCGTTCAAAGATGCTGTGTCTTCCGGTGGATCAACGAGCGAAACGGGCGACTCGGTTTTCGCGGTGATACCGGGGCGGGAATCCACGCTGGAATCTCCGAAGCTCTTGCCACGCCATTGGTTGCGTCCAGCGCAGTTTCCTGTGTATCACTGCTGGGCTGGTGTGCCATTATTGCCACGGTACAACCTGTCATGGACAGCACCTGTGGTGTAGCAGCCAGCGGCTAGGTGTGATGAGCAGGCGTTGTCCACCCCTATGGCGCTAGTTCGAACCCTGCTGTCATGCAGCGCTGTAGTTGGCCGCCAACCCGAAGGGTGCTGGTGAGGGTCTGGATGGAGTGGCGGCACTGCAAAGCTAAAAGCGGTGCCTCAGTGGTCCGCTGCGCAGTGCGCGCCTGTCCGCTGGTAGGGGCGATGATCGCAAGCGAGCTTTCATTCACGCTTGAGACGTGTTCGAAACTGTTCCGCTTTTGCACGTGCAATCCGCTGGAATTATTGGTGGTGTACATTCGGCTAATCTCAAGCTTGCGATGGTAAGGTTCGCTACTGTTTGAAAATTCACAGGCAAATTTCATGAAACGTTCAAGTGAACGCAAGGTTAATATTTGGTTGATTCTACGTTATTACTAATCGCAGGTAGTTCATGAAGTCGCTGGGATCTACTAATTGGGATAATCTTGGTTTGCTATGAAGGATGATTCGAGAGACCAGGCGATGACCGAAAAGACGAGTTTCGCCCCGTCTGACACTGCTATCGTGATCGTTACGTACAACCGATCGCATCTACTCGACCGCCTTCTGACAAGCATTCAGACAATGGATCCCGCTCCCGGCCATCTCGTCATTATCGACAATGCATCTGCCGACGATACGCACGAGATCGTGCAGAAGCATGCAGATAATCTTGATGCCGAAGTCGTCTACGAAAAGCTTCCGACGAATACCGGCGGCGCTGGCGGATTCCACACCGGTGTGAAGAAAGCCTATGAACTGGGCGCCTCATGGATCTGGATGATGGATGACGATGTTGAAGTCATTTCTGATGGACTTGGAAAAATGGGGAAGTGGGCAGAACGTTTCCAGGTTATCCAGGGTCGACGCTACGACTATGACGGCAGCGAGTTCTATTGGCAGTACAGAATCTCTGATCGGCTGGCCATCCCGATTCCTTTTGCGCCAAGCGACTTTGATGCCACAGGGTATCGAGAGATGAATTCCGGATGTTTCGAAGGGATGTTCATCCACCGTGACGTGGTCCGTCGTATTGGACTGCCTGACCCACGGTTCTTCATCTACTGGGATGACCAGCTCTACGGCTGGTTGGCATCGCGGGTCACTACCGCCGTTATCGTCAATGAATTCGTGCTGCGGCGTACGCGCGACATCAGGCAACTTGATCTGGGCATTCGCCATTTCAACGCTTCAAGCGATCCGTATCGCTATTACATCATGCGAAATCGAGCAATACTCAAGAAATACTATCGTTTCCACGGGATGTGGTATCCGGGTGCCTTTGCGCTCGGTACGGCGCTCACCTTCGCCAAAGAAATACTGCGCCTGATCTTGGTTGAAAAAACTATCCGAGGGACGTCGAACCTCTTTAAAGGCCTTCGCGACGGTCAACGAATTGCTAATGATAATTCGTGGAAACCGATGGCTCCACTCAAGACGAAGCCGCGTAGGCACTAGCTTAAGGACAAATACCCGCCTTGTAGCAGTATCAATCGCCTGACCTGTTATGCAGTGATTCGATGCATTCTTAAGCGTTGGAATACCGATGCTGATTTGCGTGCGCAGTCTTCCGTTTCCTTGTGGACGAACAATGCGTTTACGGCTTCGGCCACCCTGCAATTTTCGTCAACTTCAGAAGCATTTCCAATGTTTCGGCCTCCGGCTTGAAATCCTTAATCTGGGCATACCACTTGTCGCGGGAACGCAGGACTCAACCCGTTGCATCCCGAGGTCAAGGCGTCGGGGGCGTCTTTTAAGTTCAGAGCGTGAGTGCCGGAGAACGTCTTTAAACAGCAAATGTGGGTGTGGCCGCAGCTGGCATGCAATACATTGCTAGCTGCGGGCACACCCACATTTAGTTGTACTTTACTGCGACACCTTCAAGGTCTCTGCAATCTTCGAAATCTGGTTGTCCCACATCGAAAGGGCAGAGCCGATAGCCATATGCATGTCCAAGTACTGATAGGTGCCCAGCCGGCCCCCGAAGAAGACGTTCTCTTCCTTCTTTGCCAGTTCGCGGTATGCGAGAAGCCCAGTCCTATCTTCTGGCGTGTTCACCGGGTAGTAAGGCTCGTCGTCGTGGCTTGCAAAACGAGAGAACTCCCGCATGATGACGGTCTTGTCATCCGGGTAGCTGTCCTTGCGTTCCGGGTGGAAGTGCTTGAACTCGTGAATACGGGTGAATTCGACATCGGCGTCCGGGTAATTCATCACCGGAGTTCCCTGATAGTCACCGACATCTAATACTTCTTCTTCAAAGTCCAACGTCCTCCAGGACAATGAGCCTTCGCTGTAATCGAAATAGCGATCAATTGGACCGGTGTAAACAATCGGAACCTGCCCCACCATGTCGTTCTTGTTGAATGGCTGGCTCGAATCAAAGAAATCAGTATTCAGCTGAACAGTAATGTTCGGGTGATCCGCCATTCTTTCAATCCAGGCCGTGTAGCCGTCGACTGGCAGGCCTTCGTACTTGTCATTGAAGTAGCGGTTGTCATAGTTATAGCGAACTGGAAGTCGGCTGACAATATCCCCTGAAAGCTTCTCAGGGGATGTTTGCCATTGCTTGGCCGTGTAGTGTGCAAAGAAGGCCTCGAACAATGGTCGGCCTACGAGGGCGATTCCCTTTTCGTAAAAGTTTTTAGCATTTTCTACATTAAATTCTCCAGCTTGCTCCTTTACTAAAGCACGTGCTTGGTCAGGAGTGTATGCGGCGTTGAAGAACTGATTGATCGTGTGCAGATTAACAGGAAGCGCGAAGGTTTGTTTGTTATGCGTCGAGTAAACGCGGTGAACGTAGTGGGTGAAGCTAGTGAAGCGATTCACGTACTCCCATACTCGTTCATTGGACGTGTGGAAGAGGTGTGCTCCGTATCGGTGCACCTCAATGCCGGTTTTTGGCTCTGGTTCGCTGTAGGCGTTTCCGCCAATATGTGAGCGCCGGTCGATGACAGTGACCTTGAGGCCTGCGTCTGCTGCACGCTCTGCGATGGTTAGTCCGAAGAAACCGGACCCGACAACTAATAGATCTGTATCCATGTAAAGCAGTCTAACCACACCCCTGCAACGGGCCATAAAAGCCAGGTTAACGAGAGGTGTACTTAACGTAAACAAATTGTCATTCAGATATTGTCCAAGGGATTGAGAATAGTTTTGTTGATAACGTGGTTCCCCGAGACCAAAATTTCACCTGCAATCGGCTCGTCAAAATGGGCCGATCGGCAGGTGAGCCCGCGGAGCCGCAAGGCGGTTACGCACTAGTTCATGCATGATGCGTAAGACAAGGAATGAGGAAATTCCCCTTGGTGGATCCGAAGAAAAAGTATGATGTGGCTGTCCTCGGATGGTGGTACGGCAAAAATTACGGATCGATTCTGACTTATTACGGTTTGAACCGTGCCATCGAAAACTTAGGCCGCTCGGTACTCATGGTTCATGAGCCTGTGGGCTACAACGGGTACCGAGTTCAATGGCCTGACGCTATCCTCTCCATGGATTTTGCGCGCCGAACCGGATACGAGTACACCAAGCAGTTGCATTACTCGGAGCTCAACACGCTCAACGAACTGGCTGACACGTTTGTTGTCGGAAGCGATCAGTTGTGGAATCCGCTCATCGGACGAGTGAACGATGATCTTTTCCTCGACTTCGTTGCGCCTGATCGCAATCGCGTTGCGTACGGCACCTCTTTTGGAAACCGCGGAACCGAGAAATTCAAGCCGAGCTTCATCGCCAAGCACTCGCAGAACCTCCAGAAGTTCAAAGCCATCTCCGTCCGCGAAAACTACGCGGTAGACACGGCTCGCGACATCTTTGGCACCAAGGCGGACCTTGTAGTTGATCCAGTATTCCTGCTGGACCAGGACCACTACAAGGAACTGGCAGCCAAGGCATCAATCTCTCCTGAGGGCGAATACTTGGCAGTCTTCTTCCTCGACCCGACACCGGAGAAGAAGTCCACGGCGATGGCCATCGCCGACAAGGTAGGGCTGGATAAGATCCTGGTGATCTGCAACCCGGATGAAGGCCGCAAGGCGGCACAGGAAATCTGGGCTGACGAACCTCGGGCAGAACTCATTGCCAGCGACGCGCCGGAGAACTTCCTGCGCGGCTACCAGGACGCTAGCTACGTTGTTACCGATAGCTTCCACGGCACCGCATTCTCCGTAATTTTCGAGAAGCCATTCTCCTCCATCTACAACAACAAGCGCGGGGCTGACCGCTTCAAGAACTTGCTCTCCTCCTTGGGATTCGGCGACACCCGCCGGGTCTACGAGAGCGACACGGTTGAGACCATTACCAAGAATAAAAACGTCACCCGTTCAATCAGCTTCGCCAAAGCGCGCAAGTACATCACGGAGGGCCGTCAGTACTCATTGCAATGGCTCGAATCGGCACTTGACCCCTCAGTGAAGTCTTCAGCCGCCATTGATAACGGCAAGGCTGTCGCCGCCGCGGCGAACATCCCGTCGCAAAGCCACACGCTGGATCTGGATTTCTCGGCCAACAGCGACATCTGGTCAATTGCCAAGGGAACCAAGGGCGTATCGCTGAGTGTCGGCGCGGACAAGGACTTGCGCGGGAAGCACGTGTGGACGGACCTTCCAGAACCGCTGACTCCAGGCACGAGAAAACGACTCAAGATCCAGTGGGCACCCACCACCAAGACCAAGAGCATCAACGTCCACCTGAGGAATCCTGAGTCCGGGGCATTCAAGGTCATCG
This sequence comes from Glutamicibacter sp. FBE19, assembly GCF_015524875.1. Classification (NCBI taxonomy): domain Bacteria; kingdom Bacillati; phylum Actinomycetota; class Actinomycetes; order Micrococcales; family Micrococcaceae; genus Glutamicibacter; species Glutamicibacter sp. FBE19. The sequence continues at coordinate 50,081 of NZ_JACKQN010000003.1, forward strand.
GCAAGGCAAGCGTCGCTGAGAGCTCGGGAAACCTGCGCACCGATGAATTCGAATTCTCAGTGGCCGAAGCCGGCCTCAGCCAAGTCATGCTCGGTGCACTGCACTTCACCGGCCCGAAGGCCGGCGCTCAGGTCCACGAGATCTCCATTACGGAAGTGAAATCGAAGGCACCTGCAGCCCCTGCTCCGGTTGTGAAGTCTGATGACGAAATCGTTGAGGGGTTCTCGAAGCAGGCTCGCCGATTGGCGCTGCACGACTTTGAATCCCAGGTCCGCTCCTTTAGCCGCGGACGCTCTGCAGATTCGGTGACCGGAATCCGCGCACGGATGTTCTTCCATGCGCACGCCATTGAAAAGGGCCTGACCCACAGCAACTTCCGTCCAGGGTTCGGCCGCATCGCAATTCCAGGCCTTGCCAAGGAAATGAATGCTTGGCTGACTCGCGGTCTCGGGACCGACGACACCATCGTGCAGAGCTCTGCCTCGGTCATGAAGGCGTACTTCGCCCGCAACGAAGAGACCAATACGGATGTCTCGCACTTCCGCAAGCTGTTCTCGGACGAGGCGCTGGAAGTCATTGCCAATGGCCGGGCAGGGGAGGGCGGCGCATTCCCTGCGGCGAACCACCGCGAAGACCCAGTGGAAACCCCTAACGATGACCGCGCATTCATGGACGTCATGTACGGGCGCCGAAGCGTTCGCGAATTCATTGACACTCCAGTGGACGATGCAGCCATTTCGGGGGCAGTGCAGATTGCCATGCAATCCCCATCGGTGTGCAGCCGCCAGGGTGCCCGCGTGCACCAGTTCGATGATCCGGAGACCATCAAGCAGCTCCTGGACGTCCAGGGTGGATTCTACGGATTCAATGCCCCACCGCGCTTGCTGTTGGTGACGGCAGATCTAGACGCATTCCTTTTTGCTCCAGAACGGAATCAGCCATTCGTTGACGGCGGGCTGTTCATGATGTCCCTGCTCCTGGGCCTGACCCAGATGGAGCTCGGCTCGTGCCTGCTGAACACCGCTATGGGTGTCGAGAAGGAACAGAAGATCCGCAACATCGTGGATATTCCAGAGAATGAAGTCTTCATCGCGTTCGTCGCCGTCGGCAATTTCGACAAGAACGTTTTGGTTCCTCGCTCAAAGCGAGTCGAATCGGACAGCATTCTCAAGCGACACGCATAGAACGTAGTTAAACCGGTAAGGAACGCAACAAGAGTATGACGACGCCAACAGCAATTGCGCAGGAACAGATCGAAGGACCAGACATGACCGAGTCAAGCACCGCTTATCCCGTGCAGCCAGGCATCTGGCTGCAAGCAGGGATTTCCACGGAACAAGAAGCGCACTTCCATGTTTACGGTCCCGTCGGCATTTCATTGAGCAGGGGAGTGGCGGAGTTCGCACCGGGCGGGCTGCTCTCCACGAGCACCTACTACAACGTATTCAACTACGGTAAGTGGAAAAGGATCTGCGGCGATCTCCCATTGGAGCTCCAGCTCAAGGGCCGAGGACGCTACCAGCTGAATGTCTTCCAGGCTGACCGTCACAAGTCATGGCACAAGATTGTCAGCGAGGTTGTCACCATCGATGGCCTGTACAGTCATCCAGTTGCCGTCGACGAATCGACTTCCGATGAATCCCTGCTGTTCTTCGACCTGATGGCCCTGCAGGACGGTGAACTGGAGGACTTTGCGTGGGCTACCACCGCCAAGCCTGTGCGGACACCTGAGCTGATGCTCTCGGTCACCACCTTCCGCCGCGAAGCCGAAGTTGAAAGCACTGTCTCGCGTTTCCGCGAATTCCGTGCGGGTTCGGAACTCAAGGACCACATCAGCATGACCGTGGTTGATAACGGTAATTCGCTGAAGGTCGAAGACGGCGACGGCGTTGAAATCATTGCCAACGAAAACCTCGGCGGAGCCGGCGGCTTCACCCGCGGTTTGCTGCGGGCCCGGGAAATCGGAGCAACCCACTGCCTCTTCATGGATGATGACGCATCGATCCAGATGGAAGCACTCTCACGCACCTGGTGGCTGCTGGCCTTCGCGAAAGATCCACGCACCGCAGTTGCAGGATCGATGATCAATGCTTCGCACCGATGGCAGATCTGGGAAAACGGCGCGGAATTCGAGCTCGGCTGCAAGCCTCGCTACCACGGCCTGGATCTTCGTTCCCGTGACGCAGTGTTCAACATGGAATACGAGACCACTGCACCCGCACCAGACGATCTCTATGCCGGCTGGTGGTTCTTCGCATTCCCGGTTGACCAGGTTGAGCACCTGCCATTCCCGTTCTTCGTGCGTGGCGATGACGTGAGTTTCTCCCTAGTCAATGACTTCGACATCGTTTCGCTGCCAGGCGTCGCTTCGGTTCAGGAAAACTTCACTGACAAGGCTTCGCCAACGACTTGGTACCTGGACTTCCGCAGCCATCTGGTCCACCACCTGTCGCTTCCTGAGAAGCGCCGTTCTTGGGCAGAGCTGCAGCAAATGGTGGCCAGCTTCTACATGCGTAATGTCATGCGCTTCCATTACGACACGCTTGCTGCCATCAACCTGGCATTCGAAGATGTGCTTCGAGGCCCGAAATTCTTCGACAAGCATGCAGACATGTCGAGAAGGCGTGCCGACCTGAAGGCACTGACCAAGGACGAAGCCTGGAAGCCCGTCCAGGAACGGCCAGATGAACTGCATGGGGAGAAGCCACGCTATTCACGTGCGCTGATGCTGGCAACCTTGAACGGCCACTTGCTCCCGCTGGGCAAGGAAGCTGATGCAAATCTGACGTTGTCTTCGCCATTCCGTGATGACTACCGCAAGGTTTATGGGGCTAAGGAAATCACCTATCTCAACGGTGACCAGTCCTCGGCCTACGTTGTCCGTCGCAGCCAGAAGAAGTTCTGGCGCGAATCGCTGCGCTTGGTACGAAACACCATGCGCCTGCGCTCGGCCTACGAGGAGAACATCCGACTATGGCGCGACGGCTACGATCAGCTGACTTCGGACTCGTACTGGACTGACAAGCTGAATCTTGCAGAAATCAAGACACTGAACAAGTAGCAGATTTGCAAACTAGCCGGTAAGGAATTCAAGTATCTCGTGCTGAGCATTTTGTACTGAGACTGTCCAGCACGAAGATTGGCAATTTCTGTGTCGGCTAGTTTGCAACCGCAGCCAGCTGATCGTGAAACTCGGAAGTAAAATTTCGATGGTTCAGAATTGAATCGTAGATTCTCGAATTGATTCGGAACTTAGGCGCTTCGAAGAAACGAGCATGAACCATGGTCGGGGTTGCTCGAATTTAAAACCATGAGACAGAGAAGTATTCGAGGCGTCGGGCGATGACGATTCTGTCCAACATCTCGAATTCCTGTCCAAGGTCTGGAACTCTCTGGCCGACCAATTATGAGTGACAGTGTCACCGAGCAACATCATTTAGATTCTGATTTAGGACCTAAACTCGCCCAGCGCGACAGGTAGGAGCGCCCTCTTATGTAGGTCGTGGGTCACTAACTAATAAATAATGTGTTGATCGAATCCGGTTGGAATGATTTTTGGGAAAACATCTTTGTGTCGGGATCTGCCAATAATTGTTGATGTCGTAATAGTCGTACATAAATTCTTCGGAACCATTGTTCAAAGTCTCGTAGAATATGGTTGCCAGTACTGTGCGACGAATATCTGAGGCGTAAGTGTTCTAAAGATTTTGGGGCAAGCCCTTGCCGCATCGCATGATCATTAGATCTATGAACGAAACGCTAAGCATCAATGAGCCACATGCACATGTTGGTTTATATCGGCCGTGGTGCCTTTGCGCGTATTGACGGAAAGGAACTCATGGCGCGAAGTCAACGTACCAGAGATTTAGGACCAGGAAATCTGAGTTAGCGGTCTACACCAACTTCGAAATGCTCGAATCAAAATTGAGACTAGGCGCCAGTTTTGCAATTCCCGACACTGTCGGACCATGAACGACTTTGTTGTAGCAAGGTATCGCACAAAGTGGTTGGTTTACAGTTTGAAGTTGGTAAATGATCCCAAATATTCGGTTCGAGAGTCACGACCAACAAGGTATTTCATTCGATAGTTGTTCAATCTAATCTAACCGCGCATAAAAGCAACGGATTCGTTTGAGGTTACAGCATTACACTCCGCGCCGTCGTATCGCGACGACTTGCGACATGACAAATCTCCGTCAAATATGTTGCGGGTCTACCAACGCCCGTGCGCGTTGAAAGTCAGTGGCAAACGAAGATGTTGCTTCCTGGCGTGACGGTGCCTAGTAAGAACTATAACCCTATTTTTAGGTAGATTGAGGGGGTAGCTGGTGCAAATCGCAATCGGACTGCAGTCTTGCTCTTCCTAAGTACACGCTTGAAACCTACGGAATGCTCCGCGAGCAGCATCACCGCGGTGACTTCAAAATGGGACCAATTAGACGTGACCGCCGAAACGCGGATGGGCGGGCAAATGCGGTATCATACATTAGGCCATTATAAGTTTCACGATTAGAATTGACGCCCGATGGAATTAAATATTGCAAAATTAAATGAACTGTTAAATGAAAGCTCTTACCTAACGCAATGCTGTGATAAAATTTTTGTATACAGAAATATTAAATGCGTAATTGAGTTTCCAGTGTTGATGGGTCAAGTTGCTCTTGATATTGAAGTGAATGAAAATTCATTTGCGGTAAGTCTGGTTGGGCGGACTATTGCAACGCGGCGGCTCATCAGAAATGCCTTCTTGACAAAGTACCACCTTCGTCAAGAAGACGGCGAACGATTGCTTATTCCGCGGATCCTTGAAAATGGAAGCGATGAAGCAGTTGTCGGAAGCGTTATCGATCTTATAGAAGAGATTCAAAAGGAAACTACGGAGTACCTTTCGTTCAAAAGGGAAAATATTGCGGGAGACGAACCAGGACTTCCCATCTACTGGTGGGATGGCCTTGCCAACTTTGGAGATTCGGTAGGCCCCTTGCTCGTCTCGGAGATTCTCGGAGTGAAGCCCATGAACGCACGCCAAAGGGTCCGCGCCGGCAACACATTGTATTCGGTTGGATCTATTACGACTTCAATTGACCGGGACAATGTGACTGTTTGGGGGAGCGGTCTCCTTGCACCTTTGTCTGATCGGCAGATCATGAATCTCAGACGACGAGAAAATGTGAACGTTCTAGCCGTACGTGGTCGATACACACAACTTGAGCTGGAAGCAAAGTTGGGTTGGAGCGTCCCTTCTGTATTCGGCGACCCGGCATTACTCCTGCCAAAATATTTCCCAGTTGCCCGTAGAGATTCTGCGGAACCGAAGTCGGTTTCAGTCGTTCTCCATTGGGAGCACGCAAAATACTTGGACACGGAAGATGAAAACATCAATTTCATTAATGTAGGGGATGACGCTCGCCTGGTGGTGGAGCAAATCGCTTCTTCATCAGTGTGTATTTCATCTTCATTACACGGAATAATTGTGGCTCAGGCATATGGAATTCCTTGGATCTGGCTTCAGGTTTCGGACCATAAGTTGCACTCCAGCAATTTTAAATTCGATGATTTCTTCTCAACTCTGAACCGTCGTCAAGTTTGCAAGAAATCCGTACTGCAGAAGGACCTGAACGAAGTTTCGTGGCACGAACTGGCAGAATCTGCGACGCTGCCGGACCTGATAATTGATCTAGGCCCTTTGGAAGAATCGCTTTTGACTGCTGGTCTGAGCGACAGCAAGTAAGATTTTATGGGCGCTACCACACGAGGCAAAGTAATACGTCGGCGTGTGGTAGAGCGTCACAGTTATCGGGATTCAGCATATATTTGAGGCTCGCCAGTATAAATAAACGCCTTCGGCGGAAGCGTTGGGCTACTTAGGGTTCGCTCGCGCCAGCCTACTGTTGCTGCACTACCGGATACCTCAAGTGCTAGCCGACTGCGATCCTTGTACTCCAGCCAGCTAGTTAGCGGTTTCAGGATCGGATAGTTGGTACTCCGGGTAGTGTCTTCTAATACCGAAGGCTCCGTAATTCTGACAGTTGGTCGAAACAGTATGCGAATTACTTGAGTTGAACTATCGCGGATTATTAGCTATGCGGCAATTCCCGTGTCGCTAAGGTTGAGTTAAGCGACTGGATTTCATGGGGAGACTTCGCCGTTTCTGACGTTGATCAGACGGCTGCGGGACCTTGCTGAGGACTTTGATCGACGAATCAGTTCAAACGGGACTGAGGCAAGTATCGGTCATAATGAAATTGTCCTCGGGGGAATTAATCTCCATCGGGTAAATCTGACTGGCAGATCTCAATAAGAGGACAAAAAGCATTTGGGCCTGATTCTCACCTTCTACAAGGTGAGAATCAGGCCCGAATTCGGTGCAGGACGTGACTGACTATTGAATTACGTGATAACCAGATAATCTGAAAGACCTAGATGGTTAACGATGCGACATTTTATTATTTTGACTCGGACTTGATCAACGGCACATTTTCCGGAAATTCGCCACCGGTAAATGCAGCAGCATAACTTGATGCGAGATGACCAACATCGATGGTGTGCTTGTTCCCGCCATCCGGTGAGCTCAAGAAGGCAGAAAGGGTCGTGCCAGTCGGCCCGAGAGCAGTCAGATAGATGTCGGCCTTCGGAGTGCCTAATACACGTTCCTTGAGTTCAGTGAATTCGGAGAAAGCGTTACGAGGCAGTGACTCGACGAGTTTGATGTCAGCGACGTTATCGAACAATTCAGGAAGCAACGCAAAACGTGAGTTTCTACCTGCGATGACACATACGTTCTTACCGTCCCAAAGCGAGCGCCAGGCATCTACGGCCTCCTGCCCATGCTTCTGGAAAAACAGTGGTCTCGAGATATGAGTGTTGGCCCAAGTGGACTTTGACTCCGCCAATATTGGCTGGAGCGCGTGCCAAACCTCAGCCCAGATACCCATCCAAAGACGGCTCACGAAAATAGTTGGGAAGGCGAGGAGAGTGTGATCGTAGATGGAGTCGTAGGATTCAAGAATACGCTTGAGTTCAGCCGCTAGACCAGGATTTGGCTTTTGGAAAGAAAGTTCAAATTCGGGTTGTAGCATTAGACGGATCTCGCCGTCTCCCCAACGAGCGACCGACTTGCCCTTATGTAGTTCCTCCATGGTTTCCATCATGGAAAACTGTCGGTTCTGGATAGTCTCGTCGACATCAGCCAAGACTTCTCTAAGGCTTGCCTTGCCTAGAACTTCAAGCATTCGCCCCTGCTCAGCGAGCTGCTTTCCTTGATTCTCCAAAATCTTGTTCTGATTTTTCACCAGAGCCAGCAAACTATTAACTAGTTGGTCGATTTCCAAAATACTCTCCAGTCCACGTTAATAACACTAGCCGCCATCATACCGACGATATTCTACCCGGGCTTTGGAGTACTCACGAAACTCAACTCTTACTGCACCGAGCCCGAGGTAATGCGTCTGCGCAAGTCCGAATCGAGATTTGGATAATCTCCCGGCGTTCAGGTCGTGGAGTACTCTGTGGTTTTCCGTTGAGATATTGACGAGTTGGAATGCAATTGAGCCGTTGTCCCAATTAAGGTGTTTCTTGTCTGCTTCATTCACAAACAACCAATCGTCGCCGACTCATTCGGGATATCGTGAAGTCGCGTGTGATCGCTGTTAGCCTAGCTGACTGCTGATTAGCGGACCTACATGGGGCACCTGTCGGAAGAATTCACTAACCTGTTGCCAGGGATCGGCTCGTGGAAACGCTAACTTTGAACGCAAAGTAGTCGGCCCAACCAGGTTGAGTGAAGATCTGGAAGCCATGGTTCAGAAAAATACTCACGGAACGCAGTTCTACTGGTGTAATCGGCTGGACACCGTGCAGATCGGATCACTAGAAACTTGAAGTTTTTAGTCTGGTACAAACCGGTGACAAGGCAATAAATCATGTTCTTCGTTACAAATAGCGTTCCTTGTACCCTGGGTAATGGTCGTTGTACCGCGGGGATTACGTACTTTGATTATACTTGTAGGACGAGCCACCGATTTGAGATAAGGCGAAGAGGACCTAGAAGCGATTTGGCGACAGCTTGCTATCTACTCGACAACTTACTCGGACCGGACTGTAGGACATGAGCAGGGGAACTAGCAATTGCCAGATATGACAGACCTTAAAAACCTATCGCGACGGATCAAAAATCTGTCTAAGCGTGAGGTTCAATCGTACTGGAGAAGTCTTCCTGTTCAAGATAAAACCGTCTTGTTTGAGTCGTATTCTGGCAATGGAATGTTATGCCATCCGGAAGCCATATTTCGCTATATGGTGCAAAATCCGAAGTATTCTGAATATAAGTTCACGTGGGTATTAAATGACTTGCAGCGTTACAAGACAGTTGTTAATGAGTTTCAAAAAAACTCAAACGTAACGTTTGTTAAATATGGTTCTTTAGATTATCACCGTAAACTATCCACCTCTAAATATTTGATTAATAATGTCAGCTTTCCCGCACCTTTTTCTAAGCGTGAAAATCAAATTTACCTAAATACCTGGCATGGGGTCCCCCTGAAAAAAATGGGGTATGATATTCCGAATCGCCCCGAGGATGCTCGTAACATTGTTCGTAATTTTCTAATGGCTGACTACTTATTATCGTCATCGCCATCCATGACGGAAGAGATGTACGCGCAAGCCTTCAAGCTTCGCAATATTTTCGAAGGCGAAATCATTGAAGAGGGAAACCCTCGAACGGATCGTCAGAGCATCGAGACCAATCCGGGTCGTGATTTTCGTGCTGCAATGGAAGAAAATGGGCTCAAGGTCGACGAACGCGAGATTATTCTATACGCGCCAACGTGGAAGGGTGAATCCTACTTTAGTCCCCACAATGATGCGGCAAGCCTGAAGAATCTTGTAGCAAGTGTTGAAGCGGGTATTGATACAGATAGGTATCAGGTACTGCTCAAAGCTCATCAAGTCGTTTCAGCGGCTGTAAGTGAGGACGCAGATCTTAGGAATTATCTGATACCTAACAGTGTTCCTACTAATCTCGCTTTGGGCGCATCAGAAGTACTCATTACAGACTATTCGAGTATCTTCTACGACTTCCTGAGTTCCGGAAAACCGGTTATTTTCTATATACCAGACTTGGAAGACTACAAGCGATACAGGGATCTCTATATTGATCCTAAGGATTTGCCCGGGGAAATAACTAAGTCTCCCAACGATCTAGTAGGGGCAATTATTAGGTCTCTTGGGTCTAATGTAGCCAACGCTAAGATCGCGGAGGCCTATGCCAAGAGCCGTCAGAAATATGTTCCATTCGATGATGGGCGCTGCACGGAGCGGGTTGTAGGTGCCGTCTTCGGTTCTGGTGATGCCCGTAAGGTGCGGATTTCTAATAAGGAAAAGAAAAAAATCCTTATTTATGCGGGTGGCATGATCCCAAACGGTATTACTACTTCAGCACTCAATCTGTTGGACAACATTGATTACTCAAGGTTTGATGTAACGGTTTTGTGCCCGTACAACGCAAAAAGCGCAAGAGAACATATATACGGCCAGATAAATCCCAATGCTCGCGTTCTCTTCAGATTTGGGACCTTTATTGGTGGATACGCCGCAAATGCACTTCGACTGCGAATTCTTAAACGAGGTAGCGACGTCTTCGGTGCGAAGTTTAATTCGCAGAGGAAGCTGTGGGAAACAGAATGGAATCGTTGCTTCGGTAACGCCAAATTTGATCACATGATCGATTTCAGTGGCTATACTGCGTTCTGGGGAATGCTCTTTTTGCACGGTCCGGATTCAAAGAAGTCTATATGGCTGCATAACGATCTGGCCTCGGATGCCTTGAGGTCCATCGAAGGTAATATGCCGTTGAAGGACGGACTATATTCTACTTTTTCGATTTATCACAAGTTTGACAACTTGGTGTCCGTGTCCGAAGGTTTGAACGAGATCAACCGAAACTCTCTTGCCAAGTGGGCGCCTCGATCGAATTTTTCTTGGTCTTCAAATACCGTAAACGGTAAAAAAATTCTCGCATTGGCGCGATTGAAGGGCCAGGGGGAGTTGAAAATCAACAGCTTGAATCGATACCAAAAGAGCATGCTCTTGGGAGAGATCGTTCGTTCGCTTATTGATCCTGGATACACCGCCAATCTTGAGGTTCCTCCGTACAACGATTCTTCAGTACCCTTTTTCACGTTCTTTTCTGCTGGTCGATTGTCACCGGAAAAGAACCATAGCCGACTAATCAATGCATTTGCACGTGTGCACAGGCAAGACCCGAATACTCGATTAGTAATAGCTGGTGACGGGCCGCTCAGACAGCAACTTCAAAGGGAGATCGTAGCGTTGGGTCTAAATGAGTCGGTCAAATTGATCGGCCATGTTAAGAATCCTTATCGCATCATGTCCTTGTCGGATACTTTCGTATTGTCGAGTGATTACGAAGGACAGCCGATGGTCCTGCTTGAAGCGCTTGTTTTGGGAGTACCAGTAATAACTACGTCATTCGGTTCAGTAAAGGGAGCATTGCCAGAAAACGTAGGCAAAATAGTCCAGCCGACAGTAGCAGATCTGGCAACCGGAATGATTGAGCAGATAGATGCAGACAAGGCCTTGACGCACTTTGACGTAGAAGATTACAACCAAAGAGCCATTGCCGAATTTGAGAGGGTAATACTTTGACTGGTGCAGAGTGTGAACGTGGAGTGTGGCTTTTGCCAACTTCATATGTTTGGGATCTCAACAAATAGCTTTTTCGTTTATCACTCAGTACATTAGTAGGTTTCCTTTCTTCGGCTTGGGAACTTTAGGGTGGTGAATAGTGAGACTTAACTTCAGTCGTATTTCATTAGGCAGTTGCCTTCTCAGGAGGAAAATCATGGTTATTAAAGACTTGTTCGCGGAAGCCACTATTAAACGAGGGCAGCTCTTAGGTAAGAGCGGGCGATGGGAGGACGCCGTTGATGAGTTCTTAAGAGCCGAAAAGATTATTGGCAAGTTCGATGGGCGAGTAAATTACCTAGTCGGTAATGCCTATTTTCAGCTGAAAAATTTGCCCGAGTCTTTGCTCTGGACAAAAAAGGCGATATCTCTGGTTTCAGATAATTATTCATGGCACATTCGACTCGGCGCACTGTACGAGCAGACTAAACGCCACGATGACGCAGCTACGGCCTATGAGCGGGCTGTTGCACTTCAGCCAGGAAATAAAGACGGCTTGCTTCGGCTTGCCCGCGCGTATTCAAGTTCAAAGAAATACGCTGAAGCGCGCGAGGTCTTGGCCAACGCTATCCACATGGATTCAGCCGACAAATCTATTTCAGCTGCTTACGTAACGAATACACTTAAAAACAGTCCTACCTGGCAAAAGATCGAAGCTTTGGAATATGGGCTAGCGCTTGAACCAGCGAACGCAAGTTGGTTGGAACGACTAGGAGCCGAGCTTTCGTCGCTTTGCCGATTTAAAGAGAGCGCGGAAGCTCATGCTAAGGCCATCGCTGCGGGTTCGGAGAGTCTCGCCAATGCCTGTGGACTAGTTCGGTCCGGGCGTGAGAGCGGTCAACATGCTTTAGAAGTTCGTGGTTTGAAAGCAATCACAGCGATGAAACCGGGCGTTGAGCCCAAGCTAGTTGTTGGTCAATATTTCCAAAATAAAGGAAACTGGCCAGAAGCTTATAGGTTCTACAAGGAAGCAATTGGCAACGACAACGTCTTCGCCGATAATTTGTATAGTATCGGTCTTGCAGCCGATCGAAATAACCTTTGGCAAGATGCCTCTGCTTGGCTCAGGAGCGCAGTTGAAGAGAATCCTGAGAAGCCGGCCTGGCATTACCGGTTGGGGCTGACGCTTGAACGACAGAAACGATTTGACGAAGCTGCGTCAGCGTATGACGCAGCTATTCGGTTCCAATCTAAAGAGCAGCCGTACTGGCAATTCAGATTGGCCTACACCTTAGTTTCGGCCGGACGCATCGATGAAGCTCTGGAAGCATTTTTGCGGAGCTTGCCGGCACAAGCCGATCTAGTCCAACAAATTACTGCTCTTGAGGCACAAGAGGCGAACGAATATGACCAAGAGCTGTTCCGTGCCAATCTAGTTAGATTGGTAAATAGGAATGATGTTGGTGCCATGCACGCCCGTGGACTAAAGCTTTTGAAGTCAGGGCAATTTGATGTAGCGCTGGAGTTCCTAACTGAGGCGTGCCAACGAGATTCTGAACAGGCCGGCACTTGGTATTTCCACAAAGGCTTGGCAGCTTTCTGCCTGGGGGACAAGGCTACTGCCGTGTCCTCCTTCATGAGTACGCGAGTATTTCTTCGTCCCGACGGTATCGCTCCCGAACAATACCTCAAAACTAAATGGCGCCGCGACATCATGGAGTATGTTGAGTTTCAAGAGAGTCTTGAACTAGATGAGGAAGCGGTTCTATACGAAAGTTACTTTGGCGGGAAAGTATCTTGTAACCCACTCGCGATTTATCGTGAACTGGCTAAACGCGACGAATATTCGAGCAAGCGTCACTATTGGGTTGTCACGCCTGAAGTTAAGGTTCCGGATGATGTGAAATCGAATCCGAACGTTGTGCTCGTTCAGCGAGGAAGTCGCCTTTACTTGAAGATGCTGGCGTCTGCGAAACACCTCATTAATAACGTGACGTTCCCTTATTACTTTGTGCGACGTGACGGTCAGAAATATTTGAACACTTGGCATGGTACTCCGATCAAGACTCTTGGCAAAGACATACAAACTGGGTTTATGGAACATGCAAACGTCAGTCGCAACTTCCTCCAGGCCACTGACTTGCTTTCGCCTAACGAACACACGGAAAACGTGCTCATTGATCGTTATGACATTGCTGGGATCTACTCTGGGAATTTCCTGCGTACGGGTACGCCACGAATCGACCGAATGCTTACCGAGAATGAAGAGACCAAACTTGACCTGCGTCGAGAGCTTGGTGTCAAAGACGGAAAACGCGTGATTTTCTACGCCCCCACTTGGCGAGGATCACTCAATACGAAGCATTTTGATACGGATACATTGGTGCGAGATCTTGGAATCATGGGATCGATTGACGATACCGTTTTGCTTTTCCGAGCTCATCATATGACAGAGTCGATCTTGGCCAAGATGGAGCTGCCTGCTATTACTGTTCCAGAGCACATTGCTTCTGAGTCAGTAATGGCGATTTCAGATGTTTTGATTACGGACTATTCGAGCATCTTCTTCGATTACCTGCCGATGAACAAGCCAATTATCTACCACGTTCCAGACTTAGAGGATTACCAAGAAGAACGAGGCCTGTACTTCGACATCGAAGACATGCCAGGTTTAGTGTCGCGATCGCCATTAGAGCTTGAATCTTGCATCAATTCGGCCTTATCGCAAGGCATCCAGAACGAAGACGCCTATTTGTCCGCCATCGCTAAGTTCTCACCACGAGAAGATGGACAGGCTTCACAACGTACTGTTGATGCTTTCTTTGGTACAGCCACGGATAAGATGGAAGCATACCCACGAGACACCAAGAAAGTCCTTCTCTTCCACCAGAGCTTATTGCCAAATGGGATTACCTCAGCGTTCATTAATTTGCTGAATGCGATTGATACCGAAGAATATCGGGTGGTGTTCCTCTTTGATCCGACTCCATTTAGCAAGGAACCATTGCGAATGGAGAAGTTCAATTCGCTACCTGAATTCGTCCAAAAGATTGCTCGCGTAGGTGCACATCTAACGTCTCTAGAGGAGCGATGGGTGATTGACAAGTTTAACGGTTGGAACGAATGGGGATCGTCAGAACAAGAAGAAATCTATGCAAATGGTTTCAAGCGCGAGTTTATCCGAATCTTTGGACAGGCCAAATTCGATTCAGTTATTGAATTTGACGGTTATGCACCTTTCTGGTCGGCATTGTTGGGGGCTGCACCAGAAACTGGGAAAAAAGTTGCATTCATGCATAACAGGATTTATGCGGAGTGGACGACTAAATATCCTGAATTAGCCGGAACGATGAAAATTAATAAGTGGTTCGACAAATTGCTTTCGGTGTCCGAAGCCACCAATGATATTAATCGCGAAGAACTCGGAGATATTTTTGACATAAATCCGTCAAACTTCCGACCAATCAATAATCTGATCAATTACGGACAGCTTTATGCTGACTCTGAAATGGACGTTGACCAAGATATTAGTGATTTTGTGTCATCGGCTTCGGAGACCTGGGTCAGCATTGGGCGAATGTCGCCGGAAAAAGCACATTTAAAACTTTTCAAAGCCTTCAGCAAACATTTGAAGATCAAGCCAGATGCGAAACTAATTCTGCTGGGGGAAGGCCCGCTACGTGTTGAACTAGAAGCTTTCATTTCTTCCAATTCGTTAGGATCCTCAATATTATTGGCCGGACAACGTTCGAATCCGTTCCCAGTTATGCGGGCGGCCGATGCATTTGTCCTAGCATCAGATCATGAAGGTCAACCGATGGTTTTGCTAGAAGCTCTAAGCCTTGGGCTGCCGGTCCTGGCAACTGACATCGTCGGTAACCGAGGAGTTCTTGGTCCAGGCTTCGGACTTTTGGTAGAAAATTCCGTCGACGGTCTAGCTCAGGGCTTCATCGATACTCTCGACTCCGGTACGGAATTCGTCAAGTTCGATGTGGCCGCTTACTGTGAGAGGTCCTTGAACACGGCGTTATCCGAGTTTGTTGGGTAAACGTCGTTCCATCGACTATGTAGCAGTCCCTATCCGGTGTGCTTTGTAACTTGCAGAGCACACCGGCTGTTGAAAGGTTTTTCACTTGGAACGTACCGGTAATGTACTAAAACTCGATTCCCCTGAAGTACGCGACTTAGTCGAGCTGTTGAACAGTGATTCAACTCTGAAATATATCCATGTTGATACGGCGACCATGAATCTTGATCAAACATTTTCACGTATTGCATTGACGAATGAGGAGATGAGGCAAGGACTAGTGACGTTGGCTCGTCATGGTTATTATTCGTACGTCCAAAGAGAGACAATAACGAGCTTTGTCCATGAAAGTCGAGTCAGTGCGCTATGGAACCCTTTAAAAGACGGAACGTACTCGAAGACTGACGATGGCATAGTTTACTCAATCGAGAAACCTCAGCAGAATCCGGGCCGCCCAAGATTGCTCGTACTATTTTCTTCGATGCCTCCGTATTTGTTTACATCTAGTTTAAGTCGATATTTTACAAAGAACTATAATTCCATATCAAAATTTAGCAATAAAGAAACATATGTTCTTCGTATTGCCGACTTAGGAGGAGTCATTGGTAATTTCTACCTAGATACCTTGACGCATCCAAATAATTCAAAAAATATCGAAAAATTGATCACATCAATAATGAAGCAGTACGGCATCGATGCTGGCGACGCCGTCCTGCTGGGATCTTCTAAGGGTGGCACCGGCGCGACATTCTACGGAGTATCACTCGGGTTGAAATTTGTTGCCGTGGACCCAATTTTGTCCGATGAGCATTATTGGAACAATCACAATGATATTCATTTTACGAATAATGAAATTTTTTCTAGTAAGAAGTCTGATATATTTTCCAGGTTATTCGCTGATGACAAGTTGGAAAAATCTCCAGAGGGTACTCAATGTGTCATTTATTCCAGCCGTTCCCCGCAACACAAATACATAGATGAACGAATTTTGTCGAATACCGATAATGGAATTTTTATTGACGTCGACAATCCGGACATTCATGATCATCCGGATGTGTCTCCAAATTCCATCCATGTGACGACTTCAATAGTTTCCACGATGCTGGCTGGGATCAGTCTGAAGAATGGTCGCTCCGTCGTGAAGTAGTTGCATAGCTGGAGTTCACTGAGGTGAATGAGCGATGCCAGATTTTCTTTGCGAGGACCTTAATTGCCGGAAATTGTTCAAAGTGCTGGACAATTTTTCGGCTGTTCTGTTATTCAGGAGACGTGCCGGTTATTCGTAAAATAGGTCAATCCTTGTTTCATGCTTGTTTTTGTGTTTACCTACGTGATTGGGTTGTCTGCCCGCGAAATATAAGAATTGAATATTCATAAGGACGCGGTCAGAATTTAGATCAACACTTTCAATACTCAAATTTGCATATAGATATTTCGATTAGTGAAAACGGGCAATGGACCCGCGAATATCTAACAAAATCGAGTCTCCGATTTTGAGTGTAAATACTCGGTTTGTTCATCGTCTGTGTTGTGCCGCTGAGTCTTGTGGAGCCGTTTATCGGTAGATCTTTCTATGGAGCTCGTACTTCTCGTTCGCGAGTTATAGATCTGAAGCGTCGGCCATGTATTTATCTCAGATTCTGTATGAAGCTGTTGGGATGGTGTGGTGAATCGGAAGAGCTAGGTCACTGACTGTGGCTTCTTCGAACGAATGGCTAATGGACTGGGAAAGCCCGGAACCGCTAGTGTCATTCTCAATATACACATGATGTTTTGGCGTTTTTGCGGACCTCTAATCTGTCCGATTATTCGTAGCCAACAATTGATGAGATTAACCGCTAGGCTGTAGTCATGATGAACCATACTGCCATATTTATCGATGCCGGATTCTTACTTTCACTAGGTGGTCATCGCGCTGCTGGTACAACCTTGCGGTCAGCCTTCACAACTCACTATGAGTCCTTGGTCCGAGGCATAGTTCAAACGGTCAAGAAAAATACCGGGCTTAATAACTTACGCGTTTACTGGTACGACGCATCTAAAGACGGACTGTTTACCGAGCAGCATAAGCGTATTGGACTAATACCAGGCGTAAAGGTGCGTTTAGGTCGTATTTCTTACAACGGTGAGCAAAAGGGCGTCGATCTTCGTCTTGCATTAGATCTTGTCGGAGTGGCTAGGAACCGTTCCGCGTCGATCGCTTATCTCGTTTCCGGGGATGACGATCTTGCGGAAGCAGTAGAAGAAGCGCAAGATCTTGGCATGAAAGTTGTTCTTCTGGGTGTTGCTAAAGCCGACAGCAGGCTTGGTGTTGCCTCGGTTGCGGAACATTTGGCTTTGACGGCCGACTACATTGAAACCATTCCTAATCAACTGCTGGACAGTGCCTTCACCAAGGTCTTGGAGTGGGACCAGCACCACTCGGAGAAAACGTCAATTATTGCCAATGCCCCCGCGGAAGCGCCAGCCCCAACTACAGCTAAGCCCTTTGCCCCGACACCTGCGGTGATGGCTCAAAAGACGACTGCCAAGGCGATGACAGTGACCGAGTCCAACGCTGAGGTTGTCTATTCCAGTGGTGGCGAGCGCCCAGGATTCAAAGGCAACGCCGCCTACGAACAGCAAGAACTCAAAGTGGCTGAAGAAATCGGCGCCAAGGTTGCAGAATCATGGCTTGCGTTCACCACGCAATCAGAAGTTGTCGAGCTCATGGCAGACAAGCCCCAGCTTCCACCAGAAATCGATAGGACGCTGCTCAAGGACTGCGCCCAGGTCCTGGGGGAGTGGAAAACTGATCAGCAGACAATCCGCAGAACCTTGCGAAGCGCCTTCTGGGAGTATCTAGCAAAGATCATGTGACGAGCTAGCAACGACTTGAAGAACTCCAACCGGCGCGAGCTAAGGTAAATTTGTAACGTGACTTCTCAGCAGAAACCTTTTTACATCACCACTGCCATTTCATACCCGAACGGCACTCCGCACATCGGCCACGCATATGAAGTCGTGGCCACGGACGTCATGGCGCGGTTCAAGCGGCTTGACGGACATGACGTCTTCTTCATGACCGGCACCGACGAGCATGGTCAGAAGATGATGCAGACGGCTGAAAAGCTGGAAATCACGCCAGCTCAACTAGCTCAGCGCAACTCGGATGCATTCCAGGCCATGAATGATGAGCTGGGCACGAGCTATGACCGTTTCATCCGCACCACTGACGCGGATCACCATGCAGCTGCCCAAGAATTGTGGCGCCGCATGGAAGCCAACGACGATATTTACCTCGATAAGTACGCCGGTTGGTATTCAGTACGCGATGAAGCGTTCTACACCGAGGAACAGACTGAAGTTCGCGAAGACGGCATCCGCTACGCAACCGAAACTGACACCGAAGTGACCTGGACTGAAGAAGAATCGTATTTCTTCCGACTGTCCAAGTACCAGGACAAGTTGCTTGCGTACTATCAGGACAATCCTGAATTTGGCGCGCCACGTTCCCGTTTCAATGAGGTCGTGCGATTCGTTGAAGGTGGGCTCACCGACTTGTCAATTTCCCGCACAACCTTTGACTGGGGAATCCCGGTACCAGGCAACGAAAAGCACGTTATGTACGTGTGGGTGGATGCCTTGACTAACTACCTCACTGGAGTCGGCTTCCCAGACGTAGAGTCCGAATCTTTCCAGAAGTACTGGCCTGCCGACGTTCACGTTATCGGCAAGGACATTTCGCGCTTCCACGCTATCTACTGGCCGGCATTCCTGATGTCTGCCAAGCTTCCGCTGCCAAAGCGCGTCATGATCCATGGATTCTTGCACAACAATGGCGTAAAGATGTCCAAGTCCTTGGGGAATACTGTTTCGCCTGATGACTTTGTGAATCGATACGGCTTGGACCAGGTCCGTTACTTCTTCCTGCGAGAGGTACCTTTCGGAGCTGACGGTAGCTACAACCACGAGACCATCGTCGCTCGCATTAATGGTGACCTCGCCAATAACTTCGGCAACCTTGCTCAGCGATCGTTGTCGATGGTCGCAAAGAACTGCGGCGGGGTAGTGCCAACGCCGGGTGAATTGCTAGAAGCAGACCAGCAGATTCTCAATGCCGCTGGACAGCTTCTTGAGCTTAATCGGGATGCCTACTCGCGTCAGGAATTTAGCAAGGCTCTCGAAGCTGTGTGGCATGTATTGGGCGATACCAATGCTTACTTCGCGGAACAAGAACCTTGGAAGTTGAAGAAGACTGATCCGGAACGCATGGCTACGGTGTTGTATGTGACCATTGAAATCGTCCGCAAGGTCGCTCTGCTTCTGCAGCCAGTTCTGCCTCAGGCCATGACCGCCATGCTCAACTCGCTGGCAATCGGCGAAGGATCAGCACGGACCTTCGAATACTTTGATACGGCATTAGTGCCTGGCACCGAGTTGCCGGCACCGTCGCCAGTATTCCCTCGGTACGAGGAAGAAAAATAACAGAGGCTGCTTAAGCCAAATTTGCCTGCCGCGCAGAGAACCTGAGTTCTCAGTGCGGCAGGCAAATTTGTACCTAAATGTTGGATCCACCTAAAAGAGACTTAGGGGCTGACGACTCCGGTCTGGTAGGCAATGACCACTGCCTGAACTCGGTCCCGCGCTTCCAGCTTCGCCAGTATGTGGCCAACATGGGTTTTCACCGTTGCCTCTGAGAGGAACAAATCCTCTGCAATTTCTGGATTGGATCGTCCCAGAGCAATCAGTCCGAAAACCTCCCTCTCACGTCGCGTGAGGGAATCCACGAGCTCTGATAGTTCCTTGTTTCCCTGGGTGCTCTCTTTCTTCAGCAGGGGAGCCATGTGATCCAGGAGTCGGCGAGTGGTCGAGGGGGCAATGACCGCATCGCCCTTGTTTACAGTGCGAATGGACTCCAGCAATTCCTCGGGTGGTGCATCTTTCAATAAGAAACCACTGGCGCCAGCTTGAATCGCGCTCAAAGCGTATTCATCCATGTCAAAAGTTGTCAGAACGATGACTTTAGGCCCTTCGGCTGCAGTCTTGGAGGGATCGAGCAAACGCTCTGTTGCTTCGATGCCATCCATTTCCGGCATGCGCACGTCCATGAGGATGACATCGGCTTGGCTCATCAGGGGAGTGGCAACGGCTTCACGGCCATTGCCAGCCTCAGCAATCACATCCATGTCTTCTTGTGAATTGATCAGCATTCGGAAGCCACTTCGTACCAGCAGCTGATCATCCACCAGGGCGACCTTGATGACGTTGTTATTTTCCATGTGAATTTAGTCCTCGGAGTATGGAATGAAAACTGCGACGGTGAATCCGCCGGAAGATTGTGGGCCAGCGGTGCATGTTCCTTCATATAACGCTACGCGTTCTTTCATGCCTTGCAGCCCTTGGCCGGCTCCCTCAAGCTTGATTGCGCCTGCTCCGCGTCCGTCATCTTTGATCCGCAACTCCAGTCCCCGGTAAGTCCAATTGAGGAGAACTTCTGCCACCGCGTTGGAGCCAGCGTGCTTGAGCACATTGGTCAGCGATTCTTGAACGCACCGGTAAGCCGTCAGTTCCGCGCCAGCGGGTAGTTCCTTGCGTGGCGTTCCAAGGGTTTGAAGTTGTACATCCAACCCTGAGTTCGTGGCGATCTCTACCAAATTGGGGATATCTCCGAGAGCAGGCAGCGGCCTGTTTTGCAGTTCTTCGTCCTTCCTGAGGACTCCGAGAAGACGGCGCATCTCCTTGAGCGAAGCACGCCCGGTATCAGAAACCGTCTTGAGCGTATCGATGGCAATTTGCGGATCATTGACTGCTGCATAGCGGGCACCGTTTGCCTGCGTAATGATCACTGATAGAGAGTGGGCAACAATGTCATGCATCTCGCGGGCAATATGGTTTCGTTCATCGGACGCGGCCAGTGCCCTTTCCATAATGCGCTCTTTTTCAAGGCGTTCAGCATGTTCCTTCAACGACTTCATGGCCAGCCGGCGTGTGCGCGCCAAGTCGCCGAACGTCCACGCGACAGTGACCACGAGTGCCAAGCCGACAAACGAGACCAACATGTTGAACGACATGGACGGACTCGGGTCTGTGGCGTAGCGGAACGGGTTGAACATGCTGAAAGTCGCCAGCACCGCTCCTGCCAAGCCGAGTGAGAGCGTGCCGAAGGACTGCCACCGTTTCCCATAAACAGCCATGGTGTAAACCATGATGGGGACCGAGAACTGCGAAGGGAGCAAAAGGCCGTCGAATCCAAGCTGCATGAGATGCCCAAAAGCGACAACCAAGGTGACGGCCCACGGGTATCGCCGACGAACCATCAGCGGAGCCGATTGCAGCGTGGCGATCGCCATAATAGACAACATGGCGGGAGCGGACATGGCGCCAGCCAGACCGATGGTTCCCGGGACACAGAATAAGGTGTAAATCAGACCGGTAATGAAGTCTATTCGTCGCGGATTCGCTCGGATCCAACCGTCAATTCGACGGTGGGGGTTGGCAAAAATCAATGCTTCCTTCAATTCAATGGTGTGTGCTGCAGGCTCGTGAAGCAGAGTTAGCCTCGGCCGGTAAGTCTAGAATATCGACTCCAACAGCACGTTTACCTCATGCCTGGGATTGAGATCTGAAGACGCTTAATTTCACGTCCAATATATGAGACGAACTCTCACATGTTGGACTAAGATCGCTAAAGTTGAAGCATGGCAAATGAAATTGATATTGCGGTCATTCCAGGCGACGGTATTGGCCCTGAAGTTGTAACTGAAGCGGTCAAGGTACTGAAGTTCGTCACCAATGGTGGCAAGCAAGAACTCAAGCTCACTTACTACAAGCTTGGCGCTGAACACTGGTTGGAAACTGGCGAGACGTTGCCGGAGGAGACCCTCTCGGCTATCAAGCAGCACGACGCGATTCTTTTTGGCGCAGTGGGGGCAGCGCCAGGGGATACCCGAATTCCGTCAGGGATCATTGAACGCGAAATGCTTTTGAAGTTGCGTTTCTCCTTGGACCATTTCGTGAATCTGCGCCCGTCCAAGCTCTACGCCGGCATTGAAAGCCCTCTTTCCAACCCCGGGGCTATTGATTTCATTGTGGTGCGCGAAGGCACCGAAGGCCCATATGTTGGCAACGGCGGTTCGGTCCGAACCGGAACCGCGCATGAAATCGCGACCGAGGTATCAGTCAACACGGCCTATGGAGTAGAACGCGTGGTGCGAGATGCTTTCCGCCGGGCCTCCGAGCGCGAACGAAAGCATGTGACGTTGGTTCACAAGCACAACGTCCTGGTGCATGCCGGACACCTGTGGAAGCGCACTGTCGAAGCTGTCGCAGTCGAATTCCCAGAAGTGACCCATGATTACCTGCACGTAGATGCGGCCACTATCTTCCTGACTACCGATCCATCCCGCTTTGATGTCATCGTTACGGACAACCTCTTCGGCGACATCCTGACCGACCAGGCTGGAGCAATTACCGGTGGCATCGGCTTGGCAGCGAGTGGCAACATCAACATGGACCGCACCTACCCATCGATGTTTGAGCCGGTGC
The DNA here is from genome assembly GCF_015524875.1 of Glutamicibacter sp. FBE19. Lineage (NCBI taxonomy): Bacteria > Bacillati > Actinomycetota > Actinomycetes > Micrococcales > Micrococcaceae > Glutamicibacter > Glutamicibacter sp. FBE19. The sequence continues at coordinate 72,282 of NZ_JACKQN010000003.1, forward strand.
ATGGTTCTGCCCCTGATATTGCCGGGCAGCAGAAGGCAGACCCAACGGCGGCCATCCTCTCGGTAGCGCTGATGCTGGATCATCTCGGAATGTCAGAAGAAGCACGCGCTGTTGAGCAAGCTGTTGAAAAAGAGATCACTTCACGTCAAGAATTGACCGATAATCGCACCACCAGTGAAATCGGCGATGCAATTGTCGCTTTACTGGCATAAGCTGAAAGTGACGTTTCCGATTAGCTTCTAATCGGCAGCAATTCCACGAACGGGTGTTCCGCTTTGGCGTGGAGCACCCGTTCTTTGTTTATTGAGCTAGGAAGTCCAAGGTAGATGGAATTCACCGAAAATCTTTCAACGAGTCGCAAGAGCGATCAAGAGCGCGCCAGCGTTTTGGCCAACCCTGGTTTCGGGGACTTCTTTACTGACCACACCTCCGTCGTTGACTGGAGCGCCAATGAGGACGGCCATGGCGGGGAATGGCATGATGCCCGCATTGAGCCTTATGGTCCCATTGCGATGGATCCAGCTGCCTCGGTGTTGCACTATGGCCAGGAAATCTTTGAAGGCCTCAAAGCCTACCGCCATGAGGACGGCTCGGTGTGGACCTTCCGTCCGCGCGCAAACGCAGCCCGCTTGAACAAGTCCGCCCAGCGACTGGCCCTGCCCCAGCTGGACGAAGATGTTTTTGTCGAGTCACTGAAGAAGCTGGTAGCCACCGACATCGATTGGGTTCCCAGCGGCGAGGGTGAAGCGCTGTACCTGCGGCCATTCATGATTGCCACCGAAGCTTTCCTCGGAGTGCGTGCGGCGCGCGAAGTTTCCTATCGCGTCATCGCCTCGCCAGCGGGCAACTACTTCGGTGGAGAGCTCAAGCCGGTAGCCATTTGGGTATCGAAGAACTACGCCCGCGCCGGCCGCGGCGGCACCGGTTCTGCCAAGTGCGGCGGCAACTACGCAGCGTCACTCGTAGCGCAGCTGGAAGCCGAGGAAAACGGCTGCAAGCAGGTACTCTTCCTCGACGCCTTCAATGACAACGCTGTTGAAGAACTGGGCGGCATGAATGTTTTCTTTGTCACCAAGGACAACAAGCTGGTCACTCCTGCGCTGACCGGAACCATCCTTGAAGGTGTTACCCGTTCATCGGTGATCCAGCTGGCCAAGGACCGCGGCATCACGGTGGAAGAACGAAAGATCACCCTCGACGAATGGCGTGATGGCGTTGCTTCCGGTGATATCACGGAAGTATTTGCCTGCGGTACCGCCGCAGTAATCACTCCAATCGGCCTGCTCAAGAATGGCGATGAACTCATCGGAGACGAGAACGCTCCTGCCGGTGAAGTGACGATGTCCATCCGCGAGGAACTGCTGGGCATCCAGCTGGGCACCGTCGAAGATCGACACGGCTGGCTGGAGCGTTTGGCCTAGACGCCAATCCAAACGACTACGATGGTCTCGGGGCTAAAGCCCCGGGGCCATTGTTGTATGCGAAAAGGAATGAAATGCACGTACTGGTAACTGGCGGTGCAGGCTACATAGGATCACACGCCGTGCTCTTGCTGCTCGAAGCGGGCCACAAGGTTTCTGTCTTCGACAATCTGAGCAATTCATCGCCCGAATCCCTGAGGCGCGTACGCGACATGTCCAATTCGGCTCCCGAGCTTTTCATTGGCGACTTGCTGGATAGCGACCGGCTGGATGCCGTCCTGAGCCAGACCAAGCCGGACGCAGTCATCCACTTTGGCGGTTTGAAGGCCGTAGGAGAGTCCGTTGAAAAGCCGATTTCCTACTACCAGAACAATGTTGTTGGCACCTTGAACCTGGTATCAGCGATGGAAAAAGCTGGCGTAAAGCGACTGGTTTTCAGCTCATCAGCAACGGTCTACGCCGAGTCCACCCAGTTGCCACTGGTTGAAGATGCACAGCGTGCCGCATCAAACCCCTACGGGCGAACCAAGCTGCATATCGAGCAAATCCTCGAGGACCTTGCGGTTTCCGACTCCTCCTGGTCCATCGCCACCTTGCGCTACTTCAATCCAGTTGGCGCTCATCCTTCGGGAAACATCGGTGAAGATCCGCAGGGTATCCCGAACAACCTCATGCCGTTTATTGCACAGGTAGCGGTCGGCCGCCGCAGCGAAGTTCAGGTCTTCGGCAATGATTACCCAACCTACGATGGAACTGGCGTGCGGGACTACATTCACGTCATGGACCTTGCCCAGGGCCACCTGGATGCATTGGACTTCTTGAACACCCACACCGGCCAGTACGTCTGGAATCTCGGAACCGGAAGCGGAACGAGCGTCCTGGATGTCATTGGCGCGTTCTCGCGGGCCTGTGGCCGGCAGCTTCCATACAAGTTGGTAGAGCGTCGCCCGGGCGATATCGCCGAGTACTACGGTGATCCGACAACAGCCCGTTTGGAGCTCGGCTGGAAGGCCGAACGAGGAGTCGAGGAAATGGCTCGGGATATGTGGGAATGGCAGTCGAAGAACCCCGCTGGATATCCGGATTATGATCTTGACGGAATTTCTGAAGAAGAAATCAACGAGTTTATCCGTGGAAGCCGCGCCACGATCGCTAAACAAGACTAGACAAGAGAAAACCGAATGAAAATTGCAAGATTTGTAGTAGACGGTGATCCGCTGTACGGAGTCGTTGATGGCAACGACATCCACGTCCTGACAGGAGACCCGTTCTTCCAGGGAATCAAAACCACAGGGGCGACCCACAGCCTGGATGATGTTCGCCTGGTGGCGCCAATCATTCCACGTTCAAAGGTGGTCGGGTTCGGGCGCACCTACCGTGAACACGCCAAGGAACTGGGCAATGAAGTTCCGCAGGAACCCATCATGTTCTTGAAGCCCAATACCTCGGTGGTTGGCCATGGGGATCCTGTCACCCTTCCAGCGTTCTCTGATGAGGTTTCCTTCGAGGGTGAACTAGCTGTCGTCATTGGGCGTATTTGCAAGGATGTCCCTGCCGACAAGGCCCAAGACGTCATCTTCGGCTACACCGTAGCCAATGACCTCACCGCGCGCGATGCGCAACGCAGCGATCTGCAGTGGGCCCGCGCCAAGGGGTTCGACGGATCCTGCCCGCTGGGTCCGTGGATTGAAACTGAATTGCCGGATCCAGACGACGTCGGCATTGTTACCCGAGTCAACGGTGAAGTTAAGCAAGATGGCTCCACCAACGAAATGATTTGGCCAGTCAATGAACTGGTGGCGCGAGCTTCGGAAGCCTTCACGCTGTTGCCAGGCGATGTGATTATGACTGGAACACCTGCAGGGGTTGGGCTGGTCAATGCTGGGGATGTCGTTGAAATCGACGTCGAAGGAATCGGTTCATTGCGAAGCGTATTCCGGCGCTGAGTTAGTTGAACTAATCTTTATCTGGGTACAATAGTTATTAACACCAACTTGCCATCATCATTTTGGTGGAACCGCACTGGCTCTCGATCATTTATGTGATCGGGAGCCTTGCGGTTTAAATGCGACTTTCGGCGCGAAAGGCATAGAATGAAGTCATCATGACTGATCTATCGCTGATTCCCGAAGTAACCGAAGATACCCCGGTACGCGTTCGCTTTTGCCCATCACCCACTGGAACTCCACACGTTGGATTGATCCGTACGGCCCTGTTCAACTGGGCTTACGCTCGTCACACGGGCGGCAAGATGATTTTCCGCATCGAAGATACGGATGCGAAGCGCGACTCGGAGGAAAGCTACAACCAGGTGCTGGACGCCTTGAACTGGTTGGGCATCGACTGGGATGAAGGCGTTAATGTCGGTGGGCCGCACGAGCCTTACCGCCAGTCTCAGCGAGGCGAGATCTACCAAGACGTCATTGCCAAGCTCCGCGCGGCCGGACACCTCTACGAGTCATATTCGACCCCCGAGGAAATCGAAGCGCGCCACAAGGCTGCCGGCCGGGATCCAAAACTTGGCTATGACAACTTTGACCGCGAGCTCACTGACGAGCAGAAGGCAGCGTTCAAGGCAGAAGGCCGCGAGCCTGTGCTGCGTGTTCGCATGCCGGATCACGACGTCACGTTCAATGACCTGGTCCGTGGCGAGATCACGTTCAAGGCAGGCAGCGTGCCGGACTATGTCGTCGTTCGCGCCAACGGACAGCCCCTGTACACGCTGGTCAACCCCGTTGACGACGCCTTGATGGGCATCACCCATGTGCTTCGCGGTGAAGACCTGCTGTCTTCCACGCCACGCCAAGTTGTCTTGTATGCGCTCCTGCACGATATCGGTGTTGCAAAGTACATGCCGCGCTTCGGCCACTTGCCATACGTGATGGGCCAGGGGAACAAGAAGCTTTCCAAGCGTGATCCAGAATCAAGCTTGTTCTTGCACCGCGACAACGGGTTCATCCCAGAGGGCCTGCTCAACTATCTGGCATTGCTCGGCTGGTCATTGAGCGCCGATGAAGACATCTTCTCCAGCGAGCAACTCGTTGAAGCCTTTGACGTTACCGATGTCCTGTCCAACCCGGCACGATTTGATGTCAAAAAGGCAGAAGCCATCAACGGTACGCATGTGCGCATGCTGGAGCCGAAGGACTTCCGGGATCGCTTGGTCCCATATCTCCAGGCCGCTGAACTCGTTGGTGACGAGCTGACCGCTCGCGAAAATGAAATCCTTGATCAGGCAGCTCCACTGGTCCAGGAACGTATCGCGCTCTTGGGCGAAGCTACCGACATGCTGGAGTTCCTCTTCAAGTCGGACGATGAGATTGTCATCGCTGACAACGCCCTCAAGGGCATGCCGGCGAACCTCGCAGAGGTGGTTGATGCGTCGGTTCAGGCGCTGGAAGGCTTGTCGGACTGGAACGCAGAGACCATCCAGGCAGCGCTTCGCACCAAGTTGGTTGACGAGTTGGAGCTCAAGCCGCGCCAGGCTTTCGGCCCTGCCCGTGTCGCAATTTCGGGTAAGCGCGTATCGCCACCGCTCTTCGAGTCCATGGAAATCCTGGGCCGCGAGTCGAGCTTGAACCGTCTTCGTGCTTTTGGCGAATCCCGGTAGGGTCATTCCCTAGCACTAGCGGTACATGCAGAGCACCTTGGATGTTTGCAACATTGAATGATGTTGGCATCCAAGGTGCTCTTGCTTTTGCCGGCTAGTGAGCGTTTGTGCGGGGGAGTTCAAGTGAAGCAGCCGCGATTCAGGCTGAATGCTGGGGTGCGTCAATTCACAGTGGCAATTTGCGGCGGAAGCGGAACCCCTGCAAGGCCAAAAAGCTATTTTCCAGCGATTCTGCGCGGAAATTGGGAGTAGCCATGTGCCGGCCCCTCGATTTGTGTAGTTCTTGGCTGGACGGTATAGTTTTATCTCGTGCTACGGAAGTGGCCTGGAATAATGCTTGACAGGATTCCTAAACTCCCAAGTCACAATGGGATATGGTGTAATTGGCAACACAACGGTTTCTGGTTCCGTCATTCTAGGTTCGAGTCCTGGTATCCCAGCGCTTCACCAAAGCAATTTGGTGAGCTGAAGATTTATCTTCAGCATACGGCCCCATCGTATAGCGGCCTAGTACTCCGCCCTCTCACGGCGGCAACACGGGTTCGAATCCCGTTGGGGTCACCATATGAAAAACCACGGAGAGATCCGTGGTTTTTCTTTTGCATGGAAAATGTGCCTCTATCTCTCAGCAATCACCGTCGCCATAAGGCAAGATGGTGCACATGGAGTCGAACTCAGATCAAATCAAGCCTGCATTGAGCGAGGCTGCTGGTGACGGGCAAATCAGCATCACCACCATCAAGAGCCTCATCGAATTGCGTGGCATTCTCAGTGATCTAGTTTTTGTCGGCAACTCGTCTTCTGCAACCTCTGAAAGTGATCAGTTGCGCGAGAAGACAGTGCATCAAATATCAGACTATCTGATACCAAGAGTCTCCAACCTCGGCGCACCGCTGCTAGCGGTGATAGGCGGATCAACTGGATCCGGCAAGTCCACTCTCGTTAACTCGTTGGTCGGTGAGCAAATCAGCATTTCGGGTGCTGTCAGGCCGACAACCAGAACGCCGGTTCTCGCCTTTAATCCCGTGGACCAACCATTCTTTGAATCCGACCGCGTTCTGCCCGAACTCACTCGCGTTTCCGGCGGCGGGTTTGCAGTAGCCGGAGATTCTTCCCGTCACGATGCTCTGGTCATGAAACCACATGGAAACGTTCCCCAAGGGCTGGCAATCCTTGATGCGCCAGATATCGATTCTGTTTCAGACGATAATAGGGCTCTAGCAGGACAACTGCTCAACGCCGCCGATTTATGGATTTTCGTGACAACAGCCAATCGCTACGCAGATGCTCTGCCATGGGAGCTGCTCACGGACGCGGGCGTTCGGGACATTACTGTATGCGTAGTCCTCAATCGGGTTCCTCCAGATGCCGAGCGCGACATAGTCCCAGATCTGCGCCGTTTACTGATTGAAAAGAACTTGGATCCCGCTTTATTGCATGTCGTCAATGAGACACAGCTCAATGAACAAGACATATTGCCGGGGGAGCACCTCGAGCCGCTCATGGCCTGGCTTAATGCCTTGGCCGCGGATTCATCCAAGCGCCAGCAGGTGGCAGCGCAAACTCTTGCAGGAGCATTGAAGCGCACTACTGCCGACGTAGGCGAGCTACTGGCTGAATTGCAAGATCAAGAAGCACAACTCGACGACTTGCGACGGCTGACCAATGAGAGGTTTGCACAAGCCCAGGAACGGATTAATGCCGCACTCAATGATGGCTCGTTGCTCCGTGGGGAAATCTTGTCGCGTTGGCAGGATTTTGTTGGCGCTGGAGAACTCCTTCGGGGCATTGAGGGCGCAATCGGCCGGGTGAGAGATCGAGTCGGAGCGTTCTTCTCGGGGCGGCCGCCAGCCACGCATCGCGTGGAACAGGCAATCGAGTCAGGATTGCATACAGTCTTTATCGCAGAGATCACCAAGGCTTGCCATGACGTGGACAGGTCGTGGAAGAATACTCCGCTCGGGCAGGTGCTCCGAGACGGGCTAGAGGCACCGCGGCCTTCCAATGATCTCAGCGAGCAAGCTGCAGAGAGTATCCGTCTGTGGCAGAAAGATATTCTTGAGATGATCCGCGAAGAAGGCGCTGGCAAACGCAAAACCGCCCGCATGGCTGCCTTCGGAATCAACGGAGTCGCGGTCATCTTGATGGTTGTCGTCTTCGCCTCTACCGCAGGGCTAACTGGTCTGGAAATTGGCATCGCTGGTGGATCCGCGGTCGTTGGGCAGAAGCTTTTGGAAGCGATATTCGGCGAGGACGCAGTGCGCAGAATGGCGATGAGAGCCCGGAAAATGCTGGATACGCGTGCCCAGGGGTTGATTGCGAAGAGCTCCGAGCCTTATGCCAACGGAATTGGCCGTGCGGCCCAACCCGAGATTGCTCAGGCATTGAGCCGCGTCACCGAAGGACTGAATAGCAAAGGGGCCAAGAAGTGACAGAACGAAAAGTCGTCCGTGCTGTTAATGGCCTGAACCAACAGATTGACAGTGTTGTTGAAGCCATGCAGCTTGCTGAGCCATATTTGGATTCAGAAAGCATCGACTTGGCAGCATCGGTCATCAGAAAATCCGAATCTCGGCGAAAACTGTCTTCGGAACACGTGGTTGTCGGGCTTTTTGGCGCCACGGGAAGCGGAAAGTCGACGCTATTCAACGCCTTGGTTGGGCGTGAACTGGCATCCACAGGGGTGATACGCCCAACGACCACGAACACTGTGGCCGCGATTTGGGATACGGCGGGCGCCAATGAACTTCTGGATTGGCTCGAAGTCAACGACCGCCATGTCATCGAGGCATCAGCGGAACCGAAGCGAGGGTCTTCGAAAAAGGACTTTGATTCTGGTTTGCTGCTCTTGGATTTGCCGGACATGGACTCGACGCGGGTGGAACACCACCAGATTGCTACCCGGCTTGTTGGCCAAGTTGATTTCCTCGTCTGGGTTCTCGATCCTCAAAAATATGCTGACGCGTCTATTCATCATGGATATTTGAACTCCTTGCGCAGCCAGCAGGGGAACATATTGATTGTTCTGAATCAGATAGATCGAGTGGCCGCGTCCGATAGAAATAGCATCGTTAATTCTTTGCGCGAGATCCTGGCTTCCTCGGGGCTGGAACGACTTCCGGTGGTGTGCGCTTCGGCTTCCACGGGAGAAGGGCTGGCGGAAGTCCAACTGCAAATTGCTACGGCCGCGAAAAACAAGGCGATATCTACCCGCAGGTTGCGGGCAGACGTTGATCAAGTGGTTCACCATCTCAAAGCCGAGCTGAATGCTGAAAAAGTGCGTCTGCCGGATCAGATGCAGCAGTCCGAGCTGGAGCGGGCTATAGCCAATGCCCATGGGGCGCAATATATTGCAGATGCCGTAGAGACTTCCTACAAGCTCCGCGCCGCGCGACGCACGGGATGGCCCGTGACTACCTGGCTGATTCGATTGCGCAACGATCCGCTACAGCGAATGAACTTGGGAAGAAAGCGGGAGGCAGCCGAACTGTCCATCACCTCGCGCCCTGAACTTTCTGTTGCCGAATCCGCGGCCATCGACCATGCCATCGACAACTACGTGCAGGAAGCCACGCAGGAACTGCCCGACAGCTGGATAGAACCGGTCCGGGAAGAAGTTGGCAGCAACGTGCAGCATCTGGACGGTGCCGTGGATGCCGCCATCGCTGGCACGGCCTTGGGCGTGGAAAAGTCGTCCTGGTGGTGGCCGGCAGTCAAATTTGTCCAGTGGGTCTCTTTGCTGGCAGCGCTGGCCGGGGCACTGTGGCTGGCTGCCTACCCTGTGGCCGGCTACTTCCAATTCGACCTTCCCGCAGCACCTCGTGTCGAAGGCATAGCTGCTCCCACGCTTGTTTTTGCCATCGGGGTGTTGCTGGGTATCGTGCTGGGAATTGCGTGTTCATTCGTCAATCGAATAGTGGCTAAAGTTAAGCGTAGGAAGGCATTAAGAAATATAGAACGTTCAGTATCTGGGCAGGTTCGCGCTGCGGTGGTTGAACCCGTCGACCACTATCTGAATACCTACAACAGCTATGCCGCCATTATTACCTCAGCAGCAAAGAAAGCCGAATAGAACTCTGTGACTATTAATCAGCCTGAAGCAACCGTCGGAGACCTTGGCGAACAAGGAATACTTGATACTATTCTTCCGCTCCTTGACTCGCGCACGGCAAACCTCGGTCCAGGCGATGATGCTGGCGCACTGAATGTCCAAGGAACAGAGATCCTGGTTTCAGTCGATACTCTTGTCGAAAACCAGGACTTCAAGTTGATCTGGCCAAGCGGTCTTGAACACCGCGCTTACGACATTGGCTGGAAATCCATTGCGCAGAACGTTTCGGACATCAACGCGATGGGTGGCCGTTCCACCGGTGCGGTGATTTCCTTGTCGCTGCCTCCAACAACGTCTCTTGAATGGGTCAAGGATTTCGCCCAGGGGATTGCCGACGCAATCAATGCGCTGGGGGCCAAGGAGCTGACTATTCTCGGCGGAGATCTCGGAAAATCAACGGAAATCTCGGTGACGACTACCGTACTGGGAGAAACCGCGCATGGAAAGATTCTGCGCAGCGGTGCCAAACCAGGCGACGTGATCGCGGTGGCGGGGCGTCTGGGTGATGCCGGAGCTGGCCTGTCGGTTTTGGAGCATGGCAGCAGTGCAAGCACGTGGAGCAGGGCGGTGCGCCGTATAGCTGAAGCGCAATGCAAGCCGGTCCCGCCTCTTGGTTCTGGCCCTCGTGCCGCAGAAGCAGGTGCCCACGCCATGATGGACATCTCTGATGGCCTCGTGCGCGATACAGCGCGACTGGCCAAGAGCAGCGGTGTCAGCATCGATTTCGAGCGCCAGGTATTGCAGAAATTTGCAGCGCGGCTAGCCCCCGCCGCACAGCTGACCAAGACCGATCCGATGGATTGGGTGCTCCACGGCGGTGAAGACTTCGGACTTCTTGCTGCTTTCCCGGCAGATGCCGAGGTACCTGAAGAATTCACCGTTCTCGGTGTCACCAAGGCACGCAGCGGCCGACGCTCCCTAGTCACCGTTGATGGGAAAACCGTGACGGCAAACGCCGGCTTTGACCACTTCAGCTAGCCGATTGCTGACGTTGCAGCGCGCTTTCTAGGCGTGATCGTTCTGGACCCGAAGCAGCTCGGATAGTTCATGGGCTGCGCTGGTGACGGCTTCATGATGGATCTTTCCGGGCTGCCGGGTGAGGCGTTCAATGGGTCCGGATAATGAGAGCGCTGCGATGACGCGGCCAGACTGTCCACGAACTGGAGCGGAGACAGAAGCGACGCCAGGCTCACGTTCTCCCAGAGACTGGGCCCATCCACGACGGCGCACGCCGGCCAAGATCGTTGGAGTGAAGCGTGCGTGGTGCAGCCCTTCGACCATCCGCTCATTGTCTTCCCATGCCAGAAGGACCTGAGCAGCGGAACCCGCCTTCATTGACAGCTGGGTCCCAACAGGAATGGTGTCGCGCAAGCCAATGGGGCGCTCCGCGCTGGCAATGCAGACGCGGAAGTCGCCTTGCTTGCGGAAAATCTGGGTGCTCTCGCCGGTGAGGTCGCGCAGCTTGATGAGGATCGGTCCTGCCGCGCTGACCAACCGGTCCTCGCCGGCAGCGCTTGCCAATTCCACGAGACGGTTTCCGAGTTCAAAGCGGCCATGCATATCCCTGCCTACCAGCCCGTGGTGAACGAGGGACTGCGCGATGCGGTGCACCGTAGGGCGCGAAATATCGGTCAACTCCACCAGCTGTGACAGGGATGTTGGACCGTTTTCCAGTGCATTGAGAATGGCTGCCGCTTTATCGAGAACACCTACACCGCTACCTATTGTCATGGTTCCAGTATCACGTCTCATTATTTGAGATTCAAGTCCGCATACTGGAAATGACTATCTGTGAAGTGTCAAAGTTGAACTACCACAATTTACGTAGCTTGAGGAGTGTGTCGCATGTCCGCCATGCAGTCGCCCCAGACATTGGCAGAAAAAGTTTGGAGCGCACATGTTGTGCGCCAAGGTGAAGGAAATGGAGAGTCCCGCCAGCCGGACTTGATTTACATTGACCTTCACCTCCTACACGAGGTGACCTCCCCGCAGGCCTTCGAAGGCCTGCGCCTGGCCGGTCGACAGTTGCGCCGACCAGACCTGACCATCGCGACGGAAGACCACAACACTCCCACGCTCGAAATCGACAAGCCCATTGCCGACTTGACCAGCCGCACCCAGATTAATACTCTGCGTGAAAACTGCAAGGAATTCGGTGTTCGCCTGCACTCCCTGGGCGACAAGGAACAGGGCATCGTCCACGTGGTCGGTCCGCAGCTGGGCCTGACCCAGCCGGGCATGACCGTGGTCTGCGGTGACTCGCACACCTCAACGCACGGAGCCTTCGGCGCCTTGGCCTTCGGCATCGGCACCTCAGAGGTTGAGCACGTCATGGCCACCCAGTCCTTGAGCCTGAAGCCATTCAAGACCATGGCCATCAACGTCGAAGGCACGCTGAAGCCGGGAGTGACGTCCAAGGACATCATCCTGGCCGTCATCGCCAAGATCGGCACCGGCGGCGGCCAGGGCTATGTGCTGGAATACCGGGGTTCGGCAATCCGCTCGCTGTCCATGGACGCGCGCATGACCATCTGCAACATGTCCATTGAGGCAGGCGCCCGCGCCGGAATGATCGCCCCGGATGAGACGACCTTTGAGTACGTCAAGGGCCGCCCGCACGCGCCAAAGGGCGAGGATTGGGACGCGGCAGTCGAAGACTGGAAAAAGCTGCACTCCGACGAAGGCGCCCAGTTTGACGCAGAAGTGTTCTTGAACGCTGATGAACTCGAGCCATTTGTCACCTGGGGGACCAACCCGGGCCAGGGAGTCTCGCTGTCCCAGAGCGTTCCTTCGCCCGAAGACTTCGAAGACGAGAATGACCGCAAGGCCTGTGAGCGTGCGCTGAACTACATGGGACTAACCGGCGGTACCCCGATGAAGGATATCCGTGTGGATACGGTCTTCTTGGGTTCTTGCACCAACTCCCGAATGGAAGACTTGCGCGCCGCAGCAGAAGTCATCAAGGGCAAGGTCAAGGATCCGGCGATCCGGATGATTGTTGTGCCAGGATCCGCGCGTGTCCGCCTGGAAGCGGAAGCTGAAGGGCTGGACCAGGTGTTCAAGGACTTCGGGGCCGAATGGCGATTTGCCGGTTGCTCCATGTGCTTGGGAATGAATCCCGACCAGCTGGACGAGCGGGAGCGCTGCGCATCGACCTCCAACCGCAACTTTGAAGGCCGACAGGGCAAGGGCGGGCGCACCCACCTGGTTTCACCACTGGTCGCGGCAGCAACCGCAGTGCGTGGAACCCTGTCCTCGCCAAGCGACCTGGCCAACACTCCGGCCGCAGTCTAGAAAGGATTACCACGATGGAAAAGATTATTACCCACACCGGCATTGGTGTTCCGCTGCGGCAGAGCAACGTGGACACGGATCAGATCATTCCTGCCGTGTACCTCAAGCGCATCACCCGCACCGGCTTCGAGGACGCCTTGTTTGCCGGCTGGCGCCGCGACGAGAACTTCATCCTCAACAAGGAGCCGTTCAATGCCGGATCCGTGCTGGTCGCGGGACCTGACTTCGGTACTGGCTCATCGCGCGAACACGCTGTCTGGGCACTGAAGGATTACGGCTTCAAAGCCGTGATTTCAGCCCGATTTGCCGACATCTTCCGTGGCAACTCCGGCAAGCAGGGATTGGTGGCAGCCGAGGTTGCGCAAAGCGACATCGAATTGATCTGGAAAGAGCTGGAAAACAATCCAGGCACGACCGTGACCGTGGATCTTGAATCCCGCACCGTTGCCTGCGGTTCGATTTCGGCACCCTTCCAGATCGACGACTACACCCGCTGGCGCTTGATGGAGGGCCTGGATGATATTGGCCTGACCCTGCAGCAGGAAGAGGCCATCACGGCCTACGAAGCCCGGCGTCCGGCACACAAGCCCCAGACACTGCCTGCGCTGACTGCTGATTAAGAGATTCTTCTCCAAGCTGGAATAATAGGCCCGCTCTTCTCCGTTCTTATAGCGGGAGAGCGGGCCTTCTGCTCTTCCTGGGACGCACGCGCCGCTCAGTGTCGTGACGTGGCTGAAAGCATGCTCACAATGTGTGCGCCACGGGATGAACTGAACATACCAGCGGGTATATAAGCGGTATGCTTGCTTAGTCCTGCCAGTTCGAAAGCTCAGAAGCTTCGGCGGGCGATAACGACTACGCGATGAGGTAATTCATACATGGGTAAGATCTTGACGATCCATGGTGGTGTTCCACTTGAGGGCACCGTACGAGTCGGCGGAGCAAAGAACCTAGTGCCAAAAGCCATGGTCGCAGCTCTGCTTGGTGGCACTCCTTCGGTTCTGCGCAATGTGCCGGAAATCAAAGACGTCGTCGTAGTACGAAGCTTGCTTGAAATACATGGTGTCAAGGTTGACCAGGACCCAACCACCGGTGATCTCACCATGGATCCAACCGAAGTCAAGACAGCCTCCAACCAGGCCATTGATGCCCATGCAGGCGACTCTCGCATTCCCATTCTTTTCTGCGGACCGCTGATCCACTCGCTGGGCGAAGCGTTCATCCCTGATCTTGGTGGCTGCCGCATTGGCGACCGTCCAATCGACTTCCACCTGGAGGTCCTGCGCGAATTCGGCGCAGTGGTGGACAAGGCTCCAGACGGCATCCGCATCTCTGCTCCCAACGGATTGACCGGTGCCAAGCTCTCCTTGCAGTACCCAAGCGTCGGCACCACCGAACAGGTACTGCTCTCGGCCGTTCGCGCCAAGGGCGTCACGGAAGTCAGCAACGCAGCCATTGAGCCGGAAATCCTGGACCTCATCTCGCTGCTGCAGAAGATGGGCGCCATCATCTCCGTGCACCGTGACCGCGTCATCCGCATTCAGGGCGTTGACCAGCTCACCGGTTTTGACCACACCGCCCTGCCAGACCGCAATGAGGCCGCGTCATGGGCTTCAGCGGCACTGGTCACCAAGGGAGATATCTTCGTGCAGGATGCGCAGCAGCGCGACTTGACTGCCTTCCTTCACGTCTACCGCCAGATCGGTGGCGAATTCGAGGTCAAGTCCAACGGCATTCGCTTCTACCACCCAGGCGGAGACCTCAACCCGCTGATCCTGGAAACCGACGTTCACCCGGGCTTCATGACTGACTGGCAGCAGCCGCTGGTTGTCGCGCTGACCCAGGCCAAGGGCGTATCCGTGATCCACGAAACCGTCTACGAGAACCGTTTCGGATTCACTGACGCACTGGTGCGCATGGGCTCCACGGTCCAGGTGCACACCGACTGCCTCGGTTCCACTCCTTGCCGTTTTGGCCAGCGCAACTTCAAGCACTCCGCTGTTGTCGTAGGCCCTGCCAAGCTCACCGGCGCTGACATTGACGTTCCAGACCTCCGTGGCGGATTCTCCCACCTGATTGCAGCACTAGCTGCCGAGGGAACCAGCCGTGTCACCGGTATTGAAATCATCAACCGCGGATACGAGCACTTCATGGACAAGCTGCAGAGCTTGGGCGCCAATGTTGAGTTGAGCAACTAAAAAAGGGGATCTTGTCCGTGGTTAAGATCCTGGCTCCGGGGGAGTCTGCAAAAACCAAGCGAGTCTTTTCAGTCCTGGCAGGAATTGTCCGGCCAGTGATGAACGGGCTGATTGGCAGGTCATGGAAGGGTTTTGAAAACCTTCCGCAAGGTGGCTACATCGTCTGCCCCAATCACCTGACTGAAATTGATCCGCTGGTAGTTGGACACGCGATTTACAGCAATGGCAGGCTTCCCCGTTGGCTTGCCAAGGAGTCGCTCTTCAAGCCGCCGGTACTCGGCTGGTTCTTGCGCACCACCGGGCAGGTTCCGGTTTCCCGGAGCTCAGCTAGCGCTGCTGAATCCCTGAAGCAGGCCCAGAAGGTCCTGGATGCCGGTGGAGTAATCGTGATCTATCCCGAAGGCACGCTCACCAGGGATCCAAACCTTTGGCCAATGATTGGCCGCACCGGTGCCGCACGTCTTGCCTTGCAGACTGGCGCACCGGTTGTGCCCATGGCCCATTGGGGCGATCAGGAGCTATTGCCGAGATATTCCAAGAAGATGTATCTCTTCCCGCGCAAGCACGTGACCGTATCTGTTGGGGCGCCGGTAAACTTGGATGACTTGCGGGAAGGACCTCGAACTCGCACCGTGCTCCAGGAGGCCACCAACCGCATCATGGATGCGATCACTGGTTTGCAGGCTGAATTGCGTGAAGAAGAACCGCCAGCCAAGCGCTGGGACCCCAGCGAACACGGTCAGGCGCAAACTGGCCGCAGCTTCGAAAAACCGGATAATTAATCATTACTCCACATCATCACTTTCTAGAGGACTGATAATGACAAAGCCGCTTCCACGTAAGATCGCCGTGATGGGTGCCGGCAGCTGGGGTACCACCTTTGCCAAGGTATTGGCTGACTCCGTTGCGGACCAGGGCATTCCAGTGCAGATCTGGGCGCGCCGGGATGACGCAGCCCACGAGATCAATGAACGCCACACCAATTCCCGGTACCTTCGCGAGACCAAGCTTCCGGCCAACATTTCGGCTTCCTCAAACCAGCGCGAAGTCCTGGTGGGCGCGGACCTGGTCGTGCTGGCTATCCCATCTCAGTCGCTGCGCCGCGAATTGGCCGTTTTCAAGAAGTACTTTGAGCCAGAAGCCGTGCTGCTCTCGCTGATGAAGGGCCTTGAACGCGGTACCGATCAGCGCATGAGTGAAGTGATTGCCGAAGTTACCCAGTTCCCTGAGGAACGCGTAGCGGTGCTGTCCGGACCGAACCTCGCCATGGAAATCGCCCGCGAGCAGCCAACGGCTTCGGTGGTTGCCTGCACCGATCCGGAAACTGCACAGTGGATCGCTGAGCTTTGCTCTGCACCATATTTCCGCCCTTACACCAACGATGACGTGTTGGGCGTGGAGCTTGGCGGCATCGTCAAGAACATCATCGCCCTCGCTGTTGGCATGTGCGATGGCATGGGCATGGGAGACAACACGAAGTCCACGGTGATCACCCGTGGCTTGGCCGAGACCACCAGGCTTGTGCTCTCGCTTGGCGGGCGTTTGGATACCTTGGCTGGCCTGTCGGGCCTCGGCGACCTGGTGGCAACTTGCTCTTCTTCGCTCTCGCGCAACAACACCGCTGGACGGTTGCTGGGGCAGGGACTTTTCCTGGATGAAGTCAACGACCGCATGTCCCAAACTGCCGAAGGCATCAAGTCGGCCCGTGCAGTCTTCGATCTGGCTCGTGCCCATGAAGTCGAAATGCCAATTACCGAAGCAGTTGTCATGGTGCTTGAAGGCTCATTGAGCGTTGAAAACATGGCAGCGCGCCTGCTGTCACGTGAACTGAAATCCGAAGGGGAACTGAACTGATGACCGATCGCAAGCTTCGTGTCCTGCTCCTCTTTGGAGGACGCTCTTCTGAGCACTCGGTATCCTGCGTCACCGCGGCCGGCGTTATGCACGCCATTGACCGTGAACGCTTTGACGTCATTCCCGTGGGTATCACCCGCGATGGAGGATGGACCCTGTTGGACAAGGATCCGGAAGGATGGGCACTGGACTCCGGACAGCTGCCCGAGATTTCTTCCATTGACCACCCTGTACAGCTGTCTCCCGAACCGAATAAGACGTCGCTCCAGGCCTTCGGGAACGCAAAGATTTCTGAAATTTCAGAAGTGGATGTTGTCTTCCCGCTGCTTCACGGTCCCTTCGGCGAGGACGGTTCGATCCAGGGCATGTTGGAAACCGCTGGAGTGCCTTATGTCGGCTCGGGCATCGCCGCCAGCGCCATGGGCATGGACAAGCACTTCATGAAGGTGATTTTTGAACAGGCCGGATTCAACGTCGGCCCGTATGAAGTTATCACCAACAAGCAGTGGCTACGGGACAGCGAGGCGGCCCTGGCCCGTTGCCAGCATTTGGAATACCCGCTGTTCGTGAAGCCAGCCCGTGCCGGTTCGTCTGTCGGCATCACCAAGGTCGACGTTCCTTCTGGGCTTCGAGCTGCAGTGGAGCTTGCACGCGCCGAAGATCCCAAGGTGATTGTCGAGCAGGGAATTGCCGGTCGTGAAATCGAATGCGGAGTGCTGGAAGGCCGTGGCAGTTCTGCCGCGCGAGCGTCTTTGCCAGGCGAGATTGTCGTAGCGGATAACGGCCACACATTCTATGATTTTGAGGCCAAATATGTAGATGGCGCCGCTGCGCAATTGAGCTGTCCTGCAGAACTCAGCGAAGAGGCCACCGCGGAAATTCGCGAGCTTGCAGTCAAGGCTTTTGACTCCTTGGATGCCGAGGGCCTTTCGCGTGTTGATTTCTTCTATACGCCGGATGGCCAATGGATCATCAACGAAATCAACACCATGCCAGGCTTTACGCCCTCAAGCATGTACCCGCAGATGTGGGGCAAGACCGGCATTGACTACCGTGAGCTGATCAATGAGCTCATTGCCCTGGCAACTGAACGAAACGTCGGGCTGCGGTAAGTTTTCGATAGCCAACTAATAATGGTGTGGTGCTCCATTCGGAGCACCACACCATTATTAGTTGCGTATACAGCCTGTTGACTACAGCTGCTCTGATTTATCCACGCTGACGCAGGCCTTCTGCGCCGGAATTTTTGCTGCGGCATCAGCGAGTGACGCGAGCACTGTGCTTGAAGGAATGACATTCGGATCAAGGACTACTTCGGTCGCCGGGGTACGGCCGTACGTCGTCAGCGTCCATATTCCGGTCTTGTCGTCTTCGTGGGCAACCCAATCAACATCATTGACCGAAACACATGGGTCAGAGGTGGGTGTCGGCACTTGAACACCACAACGCAAAACCACTTTGGATGGATCGCCCCACGCGGAGGTCGACTGTGACGTAGTGGTGCGGCGATCAGCATCACCGATAACGTCTGGAAGAACTACCATCATGTCTGCGCAGAGTGGATTGGAAGCATCCGGAGCCGCATCCACAGCTGCCACAGATGAGCATGCGGTGAGAAGAGGCAAAAATAGCGCTCCAACTATGGCGCTGCGGACTAATTGGCCTGCTTTTGGATTAAGTTTTGGTGACAGTCGGGCTGTGACACTGATTTTAGACACGTTATAAGCGTACATCGGCTATCTGAAAGATAAGATGTATTGAGTTGAAACTGTGAAAGGTAGCATATGTCCTTCGAAGAGCAGCCAGCAAGGCAGCATACAAAGAAGAAGCGCACTGGGCGTGTAGTACTTTTAAGTGTTCTATCCGTAATGGTGATCGCAGCGCTGGTTGCCGGGCTCTACGCCTGGAACCTGGCGCGCACCTTTGATGAAAACAGCAACAAGCTTGCTGATGCTTTCCCGGCTGAGGAAACTCGTCCCGAGGTCAAGGACGAATCCAAGGATGCTATCAATATTCTTTTGCTCGGAACGGACACTCGTGAAGAGCGCTCCGAAGATGAGCAAGGCGATGATTTTGCAACGCTTCCCAACGGCGGCCGTTCCGACACGATGATGCTGGTTCACATCCCGTCAGATCGAAAGAACGTGTTTGTCACTTCGATCATGCGCGATACCTGGCTGGACATTCCGGGCGTTGGAACGGCCAAGATCAACCGTGCATTTGCCAGTGGTGGCGTGCCGAAGGCCGTAGAGACCCTCGAGGGGCTTTTTGGCATCCGCATCAACCATGTGGCTTCGATTGACTTCGAAGGATTCAAGGGACTGACTGACGCCGTTGGCGGCGTGACGATCGATAATCCGATCGCTTTCACTCCGGTACACGCCAAGGGATATTACTTCCCGGAGGGCGTTCAAAAGCTCGATGGCGATAACGCCCTGGCCTTTGTTCGCGAGCGCAAGGCCTTCACCGGCGCCGGCGGCAGCGATTACCGCCGCGTGAAAAACCAGCAGCTGTTCGTCAAGGCCCTGATCGGTCAAATACTGTCGAAGGAAACTTTGACGAGCCCGTCAAAGATCCAGAATGTTGTTAGCGAGATCGCGCCGTATGTCGCAGTTGATGACACCTTGGATTCGGCTAAGATTGCGGGAATCGCCTCGTCAATGCTTAATATCCGCTCTGACGACATGACGTTCTTCACCCTTCCGAACAATGGCCCGGGGCGTTCCGCTGATGGCCAGTCGATTGTGATTCCAGATATGGAAACCATCAACAAGTTCGGCGAGGCGCTTCAGAATGACACTGTGGACGAGTTCGTAGCGTCAACAGACCTGTCACAGTAATACCACTTAAGGACCAACTTTCCATGACCCCCCAGAAGCTCGATACTTCCGTGCGTGCCATTAACGAATGGCTTGCGAGGAGCGTCAAGAGTCTCGGGAACCATTCTGACCGGCTCAATGCCATCAATGTTTTCCCGGTGGCCGACGGCGATACAGGGAGCAATCTCTACCTCACCGCGCGGGCGGGCCATGATGCTGTCAGTGAATTGGAAAGTGACGACATCGGTGGTTTTCTCGAAGTTGCCGCGCGAGCCTCAATGGAATCAGCGCGCGGCAACTCCGGCACCCTTTTCGCCGTATTCCTCAGCGGCCTGAGCGAACCGTGGATTGGGCACGAGCGCTTGACGGCTCCATTGCTTGCCCTCGGCCTGGAGCGGGCAAAAGTCCGTTCCTGGTCCGCGTTGAGTGAACCGGTGGAGGGCACCATGCTTTCGGTGATCAATGCGATCGCTTTGGCCGCTGGGTCTACGCTGGCCCATATCAAAACCGACCATGAAAGCCGTGCCGCACTGGACACGCTATTGGTTCAGATGAAGCAGGCCGCGCAGCTTGCGGTCAAAGGTACCGAAACTGAGCTTGCGCCGTTGCTTGAAGCAGGTGTTGTAGACGCCGGTGCCGTGGGCATGCTGATCATCATTGATGAATTATGCGCTGCAATCCGCAACGCGGACACCGACTTTACCTCTTATGAGGATTTCCACGGCTATAAGATCCAAGACCCCCATGTGCATCTGAATCGCGAGGCAGAATCGGGCGTAGAAGTAATGTGCACCGTTTCGCTGGACGCGCTGGGCGCAGCGACCTTGCGCGGCCAGCTGGATGCCATGGGCAACTCGGTGATCATGTCTCCGGTGAATCAGCTGGAAGAAGATACATATCGATGGCGTGTGCACGTGCATGTCGATGAAGCCCAGCCCGCGCTTGAACTCATTGGCAAGTATGGTGAACCGGTGAATGTCAGCGTAACCGACCTCTGCACTCACGATGACTAATCAGTCTTCTGTGCAATTCGAGGATTCAGAGCTTGCCAGCTACCTGGGCAGCAAGAATGCCCAGGCCTTGGAAAAGGTTTTTGGCTACACAACGGTGGGGGATTTCCTCTGGCACTTTCCGCGTCGCTACGTTGAGGTGGGCGAACTTACCCCCATAGCGGAGCTGCCTTTCGATGAACATGTCACCGTCGTCGCGCAAGTAGTCGACGTCAGCCAGCGACAGATGCACTCCCGCCGCGGATTCATTTTCGAGGTGACGGTCAGCGATGAGCTCAGCTCAGGCGGGCAAGAACTGAAAATGACGTTCTTCAACGGCTACCAGGCACGCACGGACTTGACCGTTGGAACGATCGCCATGTTCAGCGGAAAAGTGGGCTGGTACCAGGACCACCTCCAGTTGAGCCAGCCGGACTATGCTGTTCTTGACGAAGCCTCGCAAGCTGATCCTCGTCCAATCCCGATTTATCCGGCTTCAGCGAAGATGCCGAATAAGCGGATCCGCGATTTGATGGGTCTGTTGCTCCCACACCTTTCAGAAGACAACCTGCCTGAGTTCCTTCCCGAGGAAGTCCTGGGCTCCCATCGTTATCCCGAACGCCACAGGGCCTTTTTAGAACGCCATGCACCTCGTGAGATCAAGCACGCCTACATCGCGAGGCAGCGATTTGCTTTTGAAGAAGCATTCATTCTCCAGCTTTCACTGGCTGAGCGCAGCCGCCAGCTGGGCACACAGCCAGCGATTGCCCGTCCCCGGGTTGCCGGGAGGCTGGCCGAGAGATTCGAAAGCCAGCTGCCCTTCGACCTGACCGTGGATCAGCTCCAAGTCGGGGATCAAATCGCTGCTGATTTGTCACAGGCCCACCCGATGCATCGCCTGCTGCAAGGTGAAGTGGGTTCGGGAAAGACCATCGTTGCGTTGCGAGCGATACTCCAGGTCATTGATGCCGGCGGCCAGGCAGCCCTCTTGGCCCCCACCGAAGTGCTCGCCGCACAGCACTTTGCATCCATCAAGAAAATGCTCGGTGCGCTGGCGGAGCCAGGCCTATTCGGCGAAGGCGAAGGCACCGGAGTTGCGCTGCTGACGGGTTCGGCAAAAACAGCTCAACGACGCGAGGCACTGCTGGGCATAGCTAGCGGGGAAACCGGCCTCATTATCGGTACGCATGCCCTATTGGGTGACCAAGTCCAATTTGCCGAACTTGGGCTGGTCGTTGTTGATGAACAGCACCGATTCGGGGTGGAACAGCGCGATGCCTTGCGGGCAAAATCAGGCGATGCCCTCCCGCATACGCTGGTGATGACTGCGACCCCGATCCCTCGAACGGTCGCCATGACGGTCTTCGGCGATTTGGATACATCAACTATCAAGCGCCTGCCCGCTGGCCGTGCCCCGATTCAAACGCATATTGTTCCCATGCAGCTTTCCGGGTATCGCCAGCGGTTATATTCGCGGATGACCGAAGAAGTCTCCAAGGGACATCAGGTCTATGTGGTGTGCCCGCGGATTACGGATACTGCTGCAGAGCAAGGCGTGCTTCTTTCAACCTATGATGAGCCATCTGGCCAAACCATGAGCGTCGAGGCGATGACAGAGCAGTTGGCTGGCATGCCCGAGTTTGCTGGTATCCGCATAGAGGCCTTGCATTCGCAACTTGATTCCGTGCAGAAACAACAAGTCATGGATTCCTTTGCCCGAGGCGAAATTGACATACTCGTTTCGACAACGGTAATTGAGGTTGGCGTTGACGTGCACAACGCGACACTGATGGTCATCATGGACGCAGAGAGATTCGGGATCTCGCAGCTCCATCAGCTGCGCGGGCGTGTAGGACGAGGCGGGTTGCCGGGTACCTGCCTGATGTCGACCTGGCTCGATGCTGACCATGCTTCCGTCTTGCGCTTGAAAACGATTGAGTCCACGATGGATGGTTTTGAACTGGCGGAGGCAGACCTGGCAGAACGGCGGGAAGGGAACATCCTGGGCGTCCAGCAGTCAGGCAGACAATCGTCCCTGAAGGAACTGAGCATCATCAAGGACCGTACGCTCATCGAGCAAGCGCGCAACCATGTCGATGCGCTGATGAAGATGCCGGATTGGGAAGAAAAGTATCCGCGTCTTGTGGAAATAGCCGGAGCATGGGCCGACGAGTCAACCAAAGAATTCTTGAACAAGAATTAGCAGGGGAGAGTGGAATGAGCCGAATTATTGCTGGTGCAGCTGGCGGTCAGCCGCTGAAATCGGTTCCCGGGGACGCGACTCGACCAACAACGGATCGGGTCAAGGAGGCGCTTTTTTCCCGCCTTGAAAGCTGGGACCTTCTTGCCGGGGCACGGGTCCTGGACCTCTTCGCGGGTTCGGGCGCATTGGGAATTGAATCCGCTAGCCGGGGAGCACGACAGGTAGTTCTCGTTGAGAAGGCGCCCAAAGCGGCCAGCGTCTGCCAGCAAAACGCGGCACTAGTCAATAAGGTGCTGAAAACGACAACGGTTTCTGTTCAACGAGGCTCGGTTGATGCCGTATTGGACAGCTATGTGAATGCTGCTTCTGGTCTGCCCAGCCGAACCTTCGACTTGGTCCTGCTGGATCCGCCGTATCCGCTGACCGAATCTGAGCTCGCGGTAACTTTGCAGAAAATCTCAAAAATCCTGGCCGAAGACGCGACCATCGTCATTGAACGTTCGAGCCGTTCCCCAGAACCGCAATGGCCAAGCCAGTTGGTGAATTTCTCCGACAAGAAGTACGGAGAAACTCACCTATGGTTTGCTGAACCTGTCGAGGTCTAGGCCAGAGCGAACTTCTGCAGGATAGGGTCCGGCGTCTTGGCAACGCTGGACCAGATCCTCGGAAATCTCTTGCCTTGAAGCGGTGAGGATGAGATTGCCCGGGTATCTTTGCGTAAACATCTCCGGGGTTGAACTGAGCATCACAAAGTTAAAAGCAGAGCGTGCCGCTGCAACTTGTGATTTTGTGAATCGCAAGGGGGGATCGTCGCCGACGTTGACGAAGAGCAACCCGTCGGCAACCAGTGATTCCCTGAGTTCGGTGTAGTACTCGGGGACTGTTAGATGCTCGGGCGCCTCCGGCCCGGAGAAGATGTCGAGAACGATTACATCGAATTTTTCTCCGGCAAGTTCCTCAGCCAAAACCGATCGGGCATCGGCCACGAGTGGTGTGAGCTTGCAGTTGGCAGGCAGGGGCAATTGCGTGATGACAAAATCGAGAAGTTCTCGTTCAATATCGACCGCCACGTGGCTGCTCGCTGGGTAAGCAATGCTGGCCCAGCGCGCCAAAGTTAGTGCTCCTGCACCAAGATGAAGCATCCTCAATGGCTTTTCGGGACTGCGCAATACCTGCAGGTGATTGGCAATGCGTGCCAAATATTCGTAGAAGACATCCTCAGGGTGCGCCAAATTGACGTGTGATTGCGGGGCATCGCCAATAGCCAGGATTTTTGAACCAGGGATCAGGTCGTCATCGTAGATCGTGGCATGTTCCTGCACGAATCCCAGCCAGCGTTTTGGTGTCTTATTGCTCATCGGTTCAGGACCTCGGGAAGCAGCTGCAGTTTCCCAACCGCAGCGGAGAGGACCTCGGGTTTCTTGCAGAATGCGAAGCGCAGCAACCCTTGGTAGCTGGATACGTTTTCTGGATGCACGAAAACTGACAAGGGAATAGCAGCAACTCCCACCGATGCCGGCATTTTGCGAGCGACCTCAATGGCGTCGCTATGCCTGAAGCTATTGATATCTGCCACAAGAAAGTACGTGCCTTTGGGCCTGATCACCGGAATACCCGCGTTTTCAAGTCCGTCGGCAAGAATTTGCGCGCCATCTGCCAGTTCAGAGGCGAAACCTTCGAAGAAGGCCACCGGCAGGTCCAGGGCCTTGGCGACAGCAGGTTGAAAAGCCGGGCCTGAAGAATACGTGAGGAATTGCTTTACGGTGCGAACCGCGGTGATCAAGTTCTTTGGACCGGTTGCCCAACCGACTTTCCAGCCGGTAAATGAAAACGACTTGCCGGCGGAAGATATTGTAATTGTGCGTTCGAAGCCGCCGGGCAAGCTGGCGATTGGCACATGTTTGGTACCGAACGTCAGATGTTCATAGACTTCGTCGGCAACAATGATGCAGTCATGCCTGTGCGCCAGGGCAATGACTTCATTGAGGACCTGTGTTGAGAACACCGTTCCTGTTGGGTTATGCGGATTGTTGATGAGTATGACCCGCGTTTTGTCTGTGACGGCTTGACGCAGTTCCTCTATGCTCGGCTCAAAAGCCGGAGCTTTCAACTGAACGACTTTGTGTTGCGCATTGGCCAAGCCGATCATTGCTGCATAAGAGTCATAGTACGGTTCGAAGGTCACCACTTCATCGCCGGGTTCCAAGAAGGCCAGCAACGCCGCCGCGATGGCTTCGGTTGCGCCGGTGGAGACGACTACTTCGGTCTCGGGATCAATATCCAATGAGTAGAAACGGTTCTGGTGCTCCGAGATGGCTTGGCGCAGTTGGAGGATTCCGGAACCGGGCGCATATTGATTTGCGCCGGAAAGTATTGCGTCAACGGCGATTTGCCGAATCTCGGCTGGGCCCTCCGTATCCGGAAATCCTTGACCCAGGTTGATGGCTTCATGCTGATTGGCAAGAGCGGTAATCTCTTCAAAGATGGTCACCCCGGGCTGGCCGGATGCGTCTAGCAAATTCGCGCCGTGTGCTGTTCTCTGCCAAGGAGTCATGGAAATGCTCATAGGTTCATTATGGACGTGCCACAGTTAAATGTTATTCATTGAGTCGACGAATCGTTACGGGACATTCACCGAAGTTCCAACAATCGGCGCCAATCCTTGATAAGTTCAATTCATGCGAAGAGCAGTATGTCCCGGTTCCTTTGACCCTATTCACAATGGTCATGTCGAAATCATCGCGCGCGCGGCCAGCCTTTTTGACGAGGTGATCGTAGCGGTATCCACCAACTACTCGAAGAAATACCGCTTTAGCGAAGATGAGAGAGTGGCCATGGTCGAGGAAACCGTGGGCGGACTGCGCGGCGTCAGCGCAATTCCGATGGACCAAGGACTATTGGCCGAGTTTTGCAAAGAGCACGGAGCCGAGGCAATCGTGAAGGGGCTTCGAAGCACGGTCGACTATGCCTACGAAATCCCAATGGCCACGATGAATCGGCACTTGACCGGTGTCGAAACCGTATTTCTGCAGGCTGATTCCCGGTATACGCACTTGTCGTCGTCGCTTCTCAAGGAAGTGCAATCGCTGGGCGGAGATGTCGCGGAGTACTTTCCGCGCGCCGTCATGAAACGGCTGCTGCGCTGATCGCATCTCAATGTAATTTGTAATTACACAGGGTAGATATAAGATGAGACCCTTGAAAGTTCCCTCAAACCAACTCGGACGGTTTTCCTAATATGAATCAACGGGCCATCACCAAGGCAGTCATTCCAGCCGCAGGACTCGGAACTCGATTCCTGCCAGCTACTAAGGCAATGCCGAAAGAAATGCTGCCGGTAGTCGATAAACCTGCAATTCAGTACGTCGTGTCCGAGGCAGTAAAGGCAGGATTCACTGACTTGCTGATGGTTACGGGTCGTAGCAAGCGAGCATTGGAAGACCACTTTGACCGTGTTCCTTCGCTGGAGTACTCGCTGGAAGCCAAGGGTGACAAGAAGAAACTGGACGCAATCCACGAAGCTACTCACCTCGGCGATATTCACTACGTTCGCCAGGGAGATCCCAAGGGGCTCGGTCACGCAGTCCTTTGCGCCAAGCAGCACGTCGGAAACGAGCCATTTGCAGTGTTGCTCGGTGACGACCTGATAGACGAGCGCGATGAGCTTCTTTCAATCATGGCCGACGTGCAGCGGAAGACGGGTGGCTCGGTCATCGCATTGATGGAGGTGGAGCCGCAGCAGATCAGCGCCTATGGTTGCGCTGATGTTTCAGCTGTCGAAGGCGAAGAATTCGTCAAGGTCAATGGTCTGGTAGAAAAGCCTGCCGTAGACGAGGCGCCTAGCAATTTGGCAATTATCGGCCGCTACTTGCTTCACCCGCGCGTCTTTGAAGTTCTGGAGCACACCGCCCCAGGTCGTGGCAACGAAATTCAGCTCACTGACGCTTTGCAAGTATTGGCTTCCGCTGAAGGGGAAGGCTCCGGCGTTCACGCAGTTATATTCCGCGGTCGCCGCTACGACACGGGCGACAAGCTCAGCTACCTGCAGGCCAACATCACCCTCGCAGTAGATCACGAGGATCTTGGCGCCGGCCTGAAGGCTTGGCTGAAAGATTTCGTTGCTAAGATCGACGATTAATTAGGCGCGGACTGCTTCGCCGGACGTTCTGGCAGCCTTTGTCCCCAAGCTGTTTTTGCGGTTTTTATTAAGTGATGGCGACCTAGTTCTAGGACTAGGTCGCCATTGTTGTCTCGAAACGAGTCGTTCTGCTCTGGATTGAGATCATCTTCGATCATCTTCAAGAATCGGTGTGTCGGGTCCTACGCGAGCGGGATGCCCTCTGGTGACATCAGAATTGTGCCCGCCCTTAATTTAGGATGCGGGCAAGGATAATTCCTTGATGATTTTTTTGGCTATAGCCAAATGCCCTTGCGTGTTGGGGTGGAACAAGTCGGACTTCCCCTTCCACGTCTTCGTTCCTCGTGGCCCGCGATTCTGGGTATTTGTGTAAAGGTCTGACAACGGAATGAAGATTCCACTGTTTTGTGCGCAGGTTTCTTTGATGACGGTATCCAGATCCTGCGCGATTTTAGTTTCTGGACGGTACCAGATTCCCAAGCAGACGAATTCTACTGAAGGGGAGTGGGCCTTGATCCTTTTCAGATAATTCTGGTACTCCTTGCGAAAGGCAACGGTCGGTGTATTGCCACCGGCGTCATTTGTGCCCAGCTCGATGATTGCGAGATCAAGGTCCTTGGGCATGGCTTTGCTATGGGCGATGTAATTCAACTTCGCTCCAGATTTGGCCACGGTTGTGATGGACTGGGTTCCGGTCGTCCTGAGCCTCCGTGACGTGATGGCGCGGAAGCTTTGAGGTAGTAGCCGTGCGTCGCGGCCAACACTGATCGAGTCCCCTGCAAACAGCACCCGGTCAAAATTATTTGCCCCGGAAGGATGTGTGGGTGATGCGCTCGGAGTTGCATCGACAGCGTGGCTGTTAGCCGAGACGATGCCTTGGATAGCGGGAATAAGGGCGACAGCCAATACAACGAACAGCACAAGTGCAAATGCTGCTTTTTGTCGGATTGACATTTTTCTATCCCTATTTACGTCAGGCACGTTCGGATCTCGCTTCAAGATGTATGGGTGTTTGTCGATTGCTCAAAGTTTAACGGGTGGACCTGCTAATCCGTGGCCGGCTGTGAAGTCCTAGGTGTGAGTCCCATCGCTGAAGAGTCAGACTGCATATTCTTGAATCCAACTCGTCGAAGTTTGAAAATGGCGACTGACCAAGCAGACCAAGAATCTGCGACGTGGATCTCTGAAGCCATGCTCCGGTTACTATACTCGCCACTGTCGGCCGCAGTAGATGCTCCTCTTAGCGGACCGCGCGAAGTGGAAACTGCAGATCCGGGTTAGCAAGCCGGGTGGTTGCCCCTCGCATGGCTCCGGAGAAAATGTGCTCCCACTTATCGATTCTGATTCAATTGCGGATTTTACGAGGGAAAAGATTTCTGAATATATTCACCGAATTTAGCGGCACCATCTAACCTAATTTTCTATGCCTCTAATCGCGTGGCGCTTATCACTCTGGTTTCCGGTCAATGCACTCAGCATAATCACAAGTAGCCTATGTATGCTTGCTCTTTGCGTGAAGTCTCCCGGATAGTCCGTTGGCTTCAGTTTGGTAGCCCGGGTGGAGATGATTTGAAACACGAAGAACCTGAAGAATTCTTATTTGCGTCTCGAAGCGCGCGTAATGAAGTTGAGCGAAAGAGGAAGAAGCGAACGAGAAACATAGTTGTCGCCGTGGTGGCGGCAATGCTGGTTTGCGTACTTGGCGCTGGGTATTTCGTCTTTGACCTCCAGCGGCAGTTCAATTCCAAATCCAACTCGCTGGCCCTTGGATTCTCTGACGCTGATCAGGAAGCGCGCCCAGTGAAAGACCCCGACGATAAGTCGATGAACATTCTGATGCTCGGTGTTGACCATGCAGCGGATGACAGTGACGGTTCTGCCGCACTGAGCGGAGCCGTGGAACAGCGCAGCGATTCGATGATGCTGGTGCATATCCCAGAAGACCGCTCACAGGTCTACGTCATGTCCATGGTTCGCGACATGTACGTAGATATTCCTGGATACGGAAAGAACAAGTTGAACGCTGCCGTATCGCTGGGTGGGGTTCCGCTGTTAATGCGGACGGTTGAAGGCCTCTTTGACACCAAAATCGATCATGTCGCCATGGTTGATTTTGAGGGATTCAAGGAACTATCAACTGCACTCGGGGGAGTCACCGTCGAGAACGACATCCCGTTCACTGCTAACGACACCGACTATTTTTATCCGGCAGGAAAAATTGATCTCGAAGGCGACCGCGCACTGCGCTTCGTTCGCGAGCGCAAGTCGTTTACCAATGGCGATTATCAGCGAGTGGCAAACCAGCGTAAGTTCATCGCCGCCGCTGCAAATAAACTTCTTTCTTCTGACACCCTCACCAACCCAGTGAAGCTTTACGACATTGTCGACACCGTGTCGCCATATCTGACATTCGACGAAGACTTCGATGCGGCCACCCTCGTCGGGCTCGGAATGCAGCTCAAAAATGTCGATACTCAGAACATGGCAATGTTCACCATGCCCACCGCCGGTACCTCGACGACCGCTGACGGCCAGTCCATTGAATTGGCTAGCGAATTGGCGATTGCCCAAATTGGTGAAGCGCTGCGGACAGACACGATGCAAAAGTACCTGGAAGAGAATCCTCCCGAAACAGAGTAAGCCCTGTGATCGGTGTGACAAATGCGTGGATGCACCTGTCGAATCACGTGGATGACGGATCCTATCTACTAGACTTTGAACATCTGTGCTTGCTAACCAAGCGACAGTTGGCATTCGAGAATGAGGACTTTTGAGCATGACAGTTGCAGAGGAGGCCGACAAGTTCGGCTTGCACCGTGTAGGTGCGCGTCCGTCGTTGGGCGACTATCTGAGGCAAACTTGGGAGCGTCGTGAGTTCATTTATGAATTAGCGAAGGCTCGAGTTCAGAAGCAGAATCAGCAAAACCGTTTGGGAATGCTCTGGGTGATTCTCAAGCCAACCATGAACGCAATCATGTACGGCGTGATTTTTGGAGTCTTGCAAGGTGACAAAAAAGCTGCAGATTTCCCGGTTTTCGTGGTGATTGGCGTCTTCCTTTTTGAGTTTTTCACCAGCTCGATGAACGGCGGGGCAAAGTCGATCACTGGCAACTCTGCCTTGGTTCAATCCCTTTCCTTTCCGCGCCTCAGCTTGCCGGTTGCACAGATTACCCAGAACTTGTTGACGCTGATGCCAATGGTGGGCATCATGTTCATATATTCGATGATTCTGGGCACGACGCCAAAGTGGTCATGGTTCGGGATCATTCCGCTCATCGCACTATTCAGTGTTTTTAACATGGGTGTTGCACTCATTTGTGCCAGGATCACTGTTCACGTGCGGGACTTCACGCAGATTCTTCCACTGGTTACACGCATGCTCTTCTACACCTCCGGTGTTCTCTTCAGCGTGGATCGCATCCTCAGCCACTGGCCATGGTTGGTTACCGTCTTTGATTTCCACCCGTTGTATCAGACTCTGCAGCTAGCGCGCGGGATGATCATGGATAACACTGAGTACGATCCGATGGGTTGGGTTGTTGTGAGTGTTTGGTCGCTCGCGATTCTTGTCGTGGGACTTATTTTCTTCTGGAAGGCTGAGGAGCGTTACGGCCGTGCCAATTAGTTTTGATGATCTGATCAACCCGGAGCTGCACCCGGAGTATGAACCCGCACCGATTTTTTCTGACGATACGTCCTTCATCGATGTCGTTAAGCCGGAAGACATCAAGTCTTCCACGCTGACCGTTGATGAATCCCGTACGCCGGTCGTCATGGTGGACAACCTGCATGTTAAATACCAGGTGTTCTCCAGTGGCAAAGCGTTGGGCAATGCAGGCGCGCGGAGGCTATTGCAGCCAAAGATGCGTGGCGTGCGCACGGTACATGCCCTTAAGGGCGTTTCCTTCGTTGCCTACGAAAATGAATCCATCGGCATCATCGGTTCCAACGGCTCGGGTAAGTCGACGCTTTTGCGTGCAATCACCGGACTGACGCCTCCTGCGGCTGGATCGGTCTATGCGCGTTCGCGCCCGAGCCTTCTGGGTGTCGGCGCTGCCCTGATTCCGGACCTCTCTGGCGACAAGAACATCACCTTGGGCGGCCTGGCTTTGGGATACAACCGCGAGCAAGTCGAACATATGCGTGAGGAAATCACCAAGTTTGCCGAGCTGGAAGAATTTATCGACCTGCCCATGCGGACTTACTCCTCAGGAATGGCTGCACGTCTGAAATTCGCCATCGCAGCTTCCAAGGAACACGACATCCTTATTGTCGATGAAGCCTTGGCAGTGGGCGACGCGAAGTTCCGCAAGCGCAGTGAAGCCAAGATCCGTGAAATTCGCGAGAATGCCGGCACCGTGTTCCTGGTTTCGCACTCAATGAATTCAATCAAGGAAACCTGCAATCGGTGCATCTGGATTGAAAAGGGTGTCCAGAAAATGGACGGCGACCCGGACACCGTGATCAAGGCCTACCAGAAGCACAAGAAGTAAGAGACGAATGACTGAATTCCCCGGCGTATCCTACGTCATGCCAGTGCTGAACGAGGCCGACTACCTGGAAGAGGCTGTCAACTCGATTCTCACCCAGGACTATGACGGAGAGAAGGAGCTGGTTATTGCGCTCGGTCCAAGTACCGACGACACCGATACTGTTGCGCGCCGCCTGGCTGAAGCGGACTCCCGCATCACCCTGGTTGACAACCCGAAAGGCCGTACGCCGATTGCGCTGAATTTGGCAATCAAGGAGTCAATACATCCGATCATCATGCGCGTAGATGCGCACAGCGAGCTTCCATCCAACTACACCCGTCGTGGGGTCGAGACGCTGTATCGCGTCGGCGCCCACGACGTTGGCGGGCTGATGGACGCTCGGGGCCGTACAACAGTACAACGGGCCATCGCGGCGGCGTACCACTCCAAATTCGGTTTTGGTGGCCCCGCGTATCATTCTGGTGCTCCCGAAGGCGAAGCTGAGTCCGCTTATCTAGGAATCTTTCGCCGCGAAGTGTTCGACGAGGTCGGCTTTTACGACGAGAACATGTGGCGTGCCCAAGACTGGGAACTCTGCCTTCGTATTCGCCAGGCTGGCCACAAGGTGTGGTTCGACCCTGAACTGAAGGTCGGTTACTACCCGCGCGAGAACTTCAAGGCCTTGGCACGGCAGTCCTATGCTTCTGGCACGTGGCGCGGTGAAATCGCACGTCGATTCCCGGAAGGAAAATCGCTGCGGCATGATATTCCGCCCCTGCTTCTTGCCGGAGTGGGTCTCGGGTCGATTGCCTTGATCGTTGCGCCCTTGACCAAGCATCGCGCACCCCGTGCCCTTCAGTCCCTGATCAATGTTGCCGCTTCGGCGCCGCTGGTCTATGTGGCGGCAACGATGGCTGCGGGCTTTGCTTCCAAGGGCGAAGGGCTCAAGGAGAAACTCCTTACCGCTGGCGCGTTCCAATCAATACATCTTCCGTGGGCCGCCGGCTACCTCAAGGGGCGCATCTTTGGCGCCGGCGGAACTTTGGATAAAGGCCGGGTCAAGTGACTGTCGACCGCCCAAAGAATCCGACACTGGATCAGCTCCGAGCTGTCTGCCAGCCACCTGAGGTGAAAGCTCGGAAGAACGCTGAACACTGGACCGCCGAACTCTATCTTCGGCATATCTCCATTTACCTGACGGCAGTTTTGGTCAGAACACGCATCACGGCTAATGGAGTCACCGGTTTGATGATCCTTGCCGGCTGGTGCATGTCGCTTGCGCTACTCATACCGGGTATTTGGGGTCCTGTTCTCGCGGTTGTCTTGTCTCAAGTACAGCTGTATTTCGATTGCTCTGATGGCGAGGTGGCGCGGTGGCGCGCCTCCCAGTCGCCACGTGGAATCTTCATCGATATGGTGGGGCACCATACGACGGAAGCCTTGATTCCCATTGCGCTGGGTTACCGGGTGTTCAAAGAACTCTCGGTCGACGGCGCGGTGAGTGCACAGGCATGGCCTGTCCTGTTCATGGGTGCTTGCTTGTCTGTCCTGCTGGTGCTCAATCGTTCGCAGTCCCTGATGGTCCACGCTGCTCGGGGCATGGCTGGTTTGCCGAAGCTTCCGGATACTGCTGCCGCGCGAGCTGTCTCTACCGCGACTGCTATTGGACGTTTACGCGCGATGGCGCGATTCCTTCCATTCCACCGTTTGCTGCATGCTGTGGAGCTGAGCTTGCTCATTCTCCTGTGCTCCATCATTTCGGCCATTGCAGGGACGCCAGGGCTGGCGGAAAAGTGGATGATATGGATTCTGCTTCCCGCCTGCGTATTGGTGAATATCGGGCACTTCTTATCAAATATGGTGTCTTCGCGGTTGAAAGCGTAAAGCTTCGCTATCGCAACTAAACAAACGGAAAGGGCAGAGCATGGATAATCGACTCGCTCCAACAATCGGCGTTGTCGTATTGACCATGGGCAACCGCCCGGTAGAACTGCGTCGTGCGTTGGATTCGCTGCTCGCGCAACGGGACGTCGTCATCAATGCGGTAGTTGTTGGCAACGGTTGGGATCCAACCGATATCCCTGAAGGTATCAAGACCCATTTCCTGCCTGAAAACCTCGGCATTCCTGCCGGAAGAAATGCCGGCGTGGCTCAAGTCGAGGGGGAGTACCTTTGCTTCCTCGATGACGATTCGTGGTTTCTGGACGACGATTTCTTAATTACTGCCGTAAACCGTTTTAAGAAGTACCCAAGGATGGGGCTACTCCAGCCTCGCATCACCGATCCTGAACACAGTGATCAGAATCCGACTCGCTGGATTCCCCGGTTGAAGAAGCGCACCGCGGAAGAACCAAGCCGCGTCTTCCACGTCGGAGAGACCTGCCTCGTGACAACCCGCGAGCTGTTTGACCTCACCGGCGGTTGGGCCGGTGGGTTCTGGTATGCGCACGAAGGCATCGAACTGGCCTGGCGTATTTGGGACACTGGAACGTACGTCTGGTATGCCGGCGACATGCGTATCGGACACCCTGTAGTGGACCCGCGTCGGCATGAAGAGTTCTATCGCCTTAACGCCCGCAATCGTGTTTGGCTTGCTCGCAGGAATTTGCCTGCACCGTTCACGTGGATCTACCCGACAACGTGGATGCTCATTGAATGCCTGCGAATGCGCAAGAAACCCAACGCTGTCAACCAGTACTTGGCTGGTTGGAAGGCGGGCTGGAAGGGAAGCCCGTGGTACCGGGAACCACGCTCGAAGCTGCGTTGGATAACGCTGCTTCGAATGACACTTTCGGGACGTCCACCGATTATTTGACCGCTGCTGTTCAAGCGGAAAGGATGATCGCCGGAATATCGGTCGGTCAGAATCGGTTTAGCCGATCGAGTGGACTACCGCTAGGCTAGCTGGTAGGTAAATAGAAGATTAACGCTTATCGGACTACTGGCGCGATAATTAGTGTGTACCCACAAAGAACAGCGATTGCATTGTTCTTCCAGTACACCAGCTAGAGCGGCCATTCAATTGCCAGAAATAGACTTTGCAGAAGGAAATTCAAATGACTAAGACCGTGTTGACCTATGGAACCTTCGACTTGTTCCACATTGGGCACCTGAACATCTTGAAGCGTTTGAAGGCTAAGGGCGACCGTTTGATCGTTGGTGTCTCCACCGACGAATTCAACGCGATCAAGGGTAAAAAGCCGGTAGTGCCATTCGAACAGCGTCTTGAAATCGTCCAGGCCATCGAGTACGTTGACCTTGCTATCCCGGAAGAGAACTGGGAGCAGAAGCGCCTTGATATCAAGAAGTACGACGCCAAGGTCTTCGGAATTGGTGAAGACTGGAAGGGCAAATTCGATGACCTCGGTGACGAAGTAGAGGTCGTCTACCTTCCGCGTACTTCGGGAATCTCAACCACTGAGATGAAGCGAGTGCTGAGCGAATTTGATGAACGCCATGTCCAGTCCTTGAAGAGCACTTTGGATACGCTGAGCCAGATTGTCAAGGAACTGAGCTAAGCGAAGTTTCTGACTGCAAGCATTTGTAATACCTTATTGAAAGATCTCATGTCCAACGAGTACTTCAGCAGTTCAATCAAAGGCAGCATTAAGTCCCTATTGCGCATGGTTGGGCGTCAGCCCGGAGCTAAGCGACTTAATCGGGCCATGGGCTTTGTCAACCGACCCGTTGGAGCAAACGTTGGCGTGTCCAATATCCAGCTTCCTGGATCTGTTGCCGTGTACTTTGGAGACGGTGCCGACAAGATTTATCAGGTTGCCCAGTGGCTGCCCGTTCTTGAAGAGCTGCATCAAAAAGAAGAAGTTCTACTGGTGTTCCGCACGCTCGGCGCCTTTAAGGCTGCCGGAAAGCTGACTGCCCTTCCCAAGGTTTTCGTTCGACGATTCTCGGACCTCATGGACGTTTATGATGACAATGAATTAAAACTTGTTATTTACGTTAACAACTCTCGCAGTAATTTCCAGTCCTTGGATCACCCGCGACTGGTGCATGTACACGTGAACCATGGCGAGAGCGACAAGCTTTCGATGGTCTCCAATAAGGCCAAGGCTTATGACAAAGTATTTGTCGCTGGCCCGGCAGCTATCAAACGGCATCAGACCATGCTGATTGATTTTGATTACAACAAGTTGCTTGTGACAGGGCGCCCCCAACTTGATATTGACTTCAAGTTGGAGCTATCGCCAAGCGATAAATTGGATGTAATGTATGCGCCGACGTGGGAAGGCGAAAACGAAGATAATAACTATACTTCGTTGGATAAATATGGTGTCGCTATAGTCGAGGCGCTGCTTGAAAACCCACTGTGGCGGGTCATTTACAAACCGCACCCTCGCATTCAGTCCAGTACTACTCCAGGTATTGCTCAAGCGCATGCACGCGTTCTTGAGCTGCTCAAGACTGCGAATGATGCCGGGGCGAAACACGTAATTTCTGAGCAGGGCAATATCTTGGCCATGTTCGACTCGACTGATGCTCTGATTACTGATGTTTCAAGCGTTGGCCTGGATTATCTTTATCTTCACCCGGACAACCCCTTGGTCATTTCCGATCGTCGTACCAACCGGGAAATTCTTCACCGCGATGCTCCTGTCGCGCAGTCGTGCCATGTTGTAGACGCGGATAGTGTAAGAAATATTCAGGACTTGCTAACCAGTGCGCTGACGCATGACGTGCATAAGGAGCAGCGCCTTGAGATGCGGCAGTTCTATTTTGGAGATCTTAATCGAGGCGATTCAACGACGCGCTTCCAAAACGTGATTCAAGAATTAATCAGTGAACGCCAGGGCAAGCTGCAGAGCTTCCGGGGCTGGCATAGCTAGTTCGCACCTTGTACTACCGCCCAGGCTGATGATGATTTCACTTCCGCAGCTATTGGATCGCTACTCCGTTTAATCAAGTATCCCTGGAGTCGACTCCAAGACTATTTTCAGGTTAGCAGTGGCATTTCAACGCTGTTCGAGTGATGACGAGGGGTAATCTTGTTCAGTGGATCACATGGGCCTGTAGTCAAACCACTATGTTGTTGGCGACTTTCCCATGCTATTCGGGCAAGAACGCCAAGCTTCCTCCTGAAAGGTCATCCGGGAAAGAGCGGCTAAAATAATGAAGGATTTATTCGTGCCAGTTGAGATTCGATCTGTGCAAGATCTAGCGCAGTCTGCAATGCAAAGTTTGCGTACCCGTCGGTTGAAGCGCAAGAAGTACCGCTATTACCCGGGATACCAAGAACTGGATCTCTCTGTTC
This sequence comes from Glutamicibacter sp. FBE19, assembly GCF_015524875.1. Classification (NCBI taxonomy): domain Bacteria; kingdom Bacillati; phylum Actinomycetota; class Actinomycetes; order Micrococcales; family Micrococcaceae; genus Glutamicibacter; species Glutamicibacter sp. FBE19. The sequence goes on from NZ_JACKQN010000003.1 coordinate 108,657, forward strand.
GTGGGGAAACACTTCATATCGACGCGCGCGTTGAGCATCGAGTGCGATCGGTATCCGTACTTCACGGCAACCACATTGTTTCTTCTGTTGAGCCACTTTCATCGGCTTTAGCCAACAAAGCGGACGGTGAATTGCGCCAGATCCACGCAGAAATGGATCTGGCCTCGCTTCTTGAACAATGGCATGAGTATCGCGAGCGTTCATCTGAGTACGAAGAGCCTGAATTCACTGAAACTGATATTGACGCTGATGACGACGAAGCCGAAGACAACTCGGTCACATTAGAAGATGACCGGTATTCCGGTACGGTTCGCCTTGCTCTTACTTTCAGTGCGGATTTTGATGCTTTGCCATCTGGCATTGCGTGGTTGCAGCTGTCTGAAGGCGGAGAACTAGTTCGCCGAAGAGAAGTTCGGAGGCAAATTGAAGCCGGCGAGGTCACTCTCAGCGGCCCGGTAATTGCTCATCGAATATTGGGGCGATTCGCATCAACCACGCTTGGTGACGACCCGGTATACATTTCGGGTGAACGCAGCGTAGGGCTATATATCAACAAGAAGGCCGAAGTGGCTTTGGGCCTGAACCGTCCACTAAGGTTTAATCACCGCATTCGCACTGACATCACCCAGGTTCGAGATGGCAAGTTGTCATTGGGCGGCGTTTTGGAAACCCAGAGCGATCGCCTTACTGAGGTGACTCTGCACCTTGTGGGGCGTAAGTCGGACTTCTCCGTTGAGTCGCCAGTTATGCTGTCTTTTGACGAAAAGCTTGCAGCAAAACGCTTTGGACGTGCTATTTATAATTGGTCTGCATCTGTGGATTTCAAGTCAGTCGACTGGAGCAAGATCGACCGCGGAGATAACTACGATCTCTATCTTTTGGCGTCATCCAATTCAAGCAGTGATGTCTCGCGAATACGCGTGACACGAACTCCCTTTGGCGTTCGGTCTACAACGCGTGCCGATACTTTGACGGTAGGCGACAAGACACTAGCCATATCTCCATATTTCACCTTCAAGGCCAAATCGACATCACTCATTCTGGAAGTTTTCGACAAGGATGCGTTCGCAGTGCTTGCCGAGTCCAAGCAACGCAGTTTCCCAGATGACCAGAGCCTAGGTTCCAAGCCAATATGGATCGTTGGCGAACTATCCTATAAAGCGCAGGACAACGGGCTGCACTTATTTAAGTATCTGCGAAGCGAGCGTAAAGACATTGATGCTTACTACGTGATCGATGAGAATGCTCCGGATCTGCGGAATTTTGACTCCTTGGACCACGTCGTATTCCATGGCAGCAAGGAGCATTTTGAACTAGCTATTCGTTGCCAGCGTTTTATTGGGACGCATCACGCGGATTACCTGTTCCCAACCAGGCACCATAGCTTCTCCTCGCGTTGCAGGGCCACACGAGTATTTTTGCAGCATGGCGTCATGGGGACTAAATGGATGGTTCCCAACTACGGAAAGAACTCTCCTGGTTTTGCCACGGACCTCTTCATGGTCTCGTCAGAACGCGAAAAGCAATACATTGTCAATGATTTCCTGTACTCGCCGGACGAAGTCAAAGTTACGGGGCTGTCCCGATTTGACGCGTTGCTTGCCAACGACTTTGCGATCAACGAAAACATGCTGCTGATAATTCCGACGTGGCGAGACTGGTTGCAGAATGAAGAAGTTTTTCTTGAATCAGAGTATCTAGATCAATGGAAAAACTTGCTGAATTCGCCGGAGCTTCAGGCACTTGTTGAAAAGCACGGATTAGAAGTCGTCTTTTGCTTGCACCCTAATATGATGCAATTCAGGGAACACTTCGATGGCGCCCCTGCTCGATTGATAGTCCAGGGTGAGATTGACGTTCAGGAGCTTATTAAGACTTCTGCGATTATGATTACCGATTATTCATCGGTGAATTTTGACTTTAGTTTCCTGCATAGGCCGGTTCACTACTTCCAATTTGATCGCGCGCGCTTCCTCGGTCCAAAAGGTTCCCACTTGAATCTTGATGAAGAATTGCCGGGGCGTATTGCCTTTGACGCTGAGACGTTGTTGGAGGATCTTGCGCAAACCTTGGAACGCGGCAAGAGCATGGAGGAAAAATACCGCAATCGTGCAGACGTCTTTATGACGTATCGGGATCAAAATAATTCGCAACGGGTAACAGAGGAAATTGAGAAAGCAGAGTTGCGGAAAAACTCTGGCATCGGCTGGCGCGCCGAATTACCGGTGAAGTTGAAAAACAGGTTCCGTCGAAACAAGCGCTATTTCGACGTCATGCGCAAGCTATTCAAGCTCTACAAGCTGGCTCCCATGGACGACGACCTGATCGTATTTGAGTCAGGACTTGGGCGACAATATGGGGATTCACCGCGATACATTTACGAGGAATTGATTCGACAAGGCGATACTCGTCGTAAGGTCTGGGTTTATTCAGGAAGACACCGATTCACGGATCCCTTGACCACCACAGTCAAGCGACTGTCTCCCGAATACTTCTGGTACCTAGCCAGGGCAAAGTACTGGGTGAATAACCAGAGCTTCCCGCATTACGTGCAGCGTCGTTCCAAGGGAGTGTTCTTGCAAACTTGGCATGGAACTCCACTCAAGCAGATGGCCCTCGACATTCGAGAAGTTCATGGTCGCGACGAGGGGTACCTAGAGCGAGTTACAAGGGCAACGCGTCAATGGACGCATCTCATTTCGCCCTCAAGGTACACCAGCGACATCATGCGATCTGCATATGCTTTCTCAGGTGAAGCTGTGGAGGTTGGGTATCCTCGAAACGATATCCTGACAAGCCAAGACGTTGTGGACCGTGAGAAAAATATTCGCGATGAGCTCGCTATACCGCCCGGGATCAAAACCGTCCTATACGCTCCGACGTTCCGCGACGACGCTGCCTCAGGCCGTGGCAAATTCAGGTTTGATTTGCCAATGGACTTGGATGAGTTTGATATGCGCTTCGGCGAAGACACGGTCCTCTTGCTGCGTATGCATGTGTTGGTATCGAACGCAGTTAGTATTCCGGAACACCTGAGGCATCGCATTATCGATGTTTCGCGGCATCCAGATATCCAGGAACTGTACTTGGCATCCGATGTGCTCATAACGGATTATTCATCGGTGTTTTTTGACTATTCGTTGTTGCGTCGACCAATAATCTTCTACGCATACGATTTGGAGAACTACCGAGACAACCTTCGCGGTTTCTATTTGGATTACGAAAGTGCTCTGCCGGGGCCAATCGTTGAAAACCAAAGTGACCTTTGGACGACACTAGCCTCGGCCTTGGCCGGTGAACCCCTAGCCGGCGTGGACCGTGAGGAGTTCATTAAGAAATTTGCTCCTCATGATGACGGGTTTGCGTCACAGCGTGTCGTGGAGCGTTTCTTTAAATAGGAGGGCTTGGCCAACTGCCAAAACGACGTGGTGCCGGACCTCTCAAAGGTCCGGAACCACGTCGTGTTAAAGCCGACTAGCGGCCAGCTTCGCTATGCTTTTCGACTAATGCAAGAGATTCGGAAATGAATCTTTGCATGCTGGCACCTGGAGTAATGTCGCCAAAGTAGTAATTGACCAGCTCCTGTTGCCACAAGCTTTGGTCGGCTAAGGCATCGCGTGCCGAGCTGGCGAAATCTTTTATTTCATTCGCCTTCAACGTTGGGACTTGTGCGAGCGCCGGAGAATCAACGAGGCTGGCATCCTCCGACACCGGTTTCGTTACGTACAGTAGTTTTCCGGTGGCCAAAAAGTCATAAGCAATGGCCGAAATATCGGTGACGCAGGCATCGGCAACCGACCATTGCCAACCCCAGTGGGCCGAATCGTCGAAAATGAACTGAGCTTGCGAGTCTTCGTTAGTTGTGCTCAGTTGCATTTTTATTCGTTCTAGAGCTTGTCGGTAAGCTTTTGAGTTTTGGCCCGAACGTGGGTGCGGACGAAAAATAATGTTGAATCCGCCGTCTCTGGTCAGCTCGTCAATCAGCTGTTCGCCATGAGAAAGCACCGATCCGTAATTCATAGACGGCCTGTCGCCTTCCCACGTTGGAGCGTAGAGTATCGTCGGCAGTTCGTTGTCTAAATCTATTGGTGACGCATAGTGAACATCAATTTGTGGACGGCCAACTAAGCGGCAGCGCGTTGACGCGTCGAAATTTCGCAAGTGCTTTTGCAAGCGGTCATGGGCAGCCTGGCCAGCTGAAAAAACGTAATCGTAGGCCTTGAGCTGGTTGGACCACATGTACGCTTTTTCGCTTTCACCATGGCAAATGAATACATGGTCAGGAGAATTGAAACGCATGATCTGGAAGTTGCGGATATTTTGATTCACATAGAACACCACACGCAGATCCTGGGACTGTACTAGTCGCTCAACATCCTCAATTTTTGGCGCAAAGTGAATCGGCAGAGGGCATTCTTTGAATAAATGCATGGCGGCGTCAGGATTTCGCACGATGATTACTACAGGAACAAACTCGGCTAAAGCGAGAAGCGGCTCGTACCATTGCCTGACCTGATATGCATTGACCATCGCATCGGGAAAGTGCAACGCAACTTTGTACCTGTCCGCACCGCCAGGAAGTTTGCGCAGCTCTGCAGCGTGATCGCGAATGAACTCCAGATGTTTTCGGGTAGCAAGGCTCGTATGGATTTTATTGATGACCCTATTGACGGTTCGATTTACGTTCATAAAAGTTCCTTCACCACGAAATTCGACGCAAGACTATGAATAATTTGCCGGAACTTATTTCTCGGGGCCCATGTTCTCAGTACTTGCGTAGGGTGCAGTCTAGTCAATATTTCTAATCGCCAATGAGGTCTTGGGATCAAGCAGCTTTTTTCAGCGGTAGCTGTTCTGCCTGTACATCCCCTACAACTAGCTTGAGGGACTCGGTGATGAATCGGCGCATGCTGGCGCCTGCAGTCACATCCCCAAAATAGTATGCAACGACTTCGCGCAAGTCCATATTACTTTCCGTGATAGCGGAACGAATGAGCGATGGCGCATTTTCAGAGGCGTCTGCGCTCAGAGAGGGTACTCTGGCCAAGGCCGGTGAATCCTGAACCGTGGCTTCGCTAGAAGCTGGTCGGGTGACAAACATTGGCTTGCCCGTTGCCAAGAAGTCGTATGCGACTGCCGAGATGTCGGTGACGCAAAAATCCGATGTGCTCCATTGCCAACCCCAATCAGTGGTGTCGTCAAAGAACAGCTGTGCGCTCGAAGTAGCATTGGCCTCTGCCAGCTTCCGGCGAATTCTTTCTACAGCCTTTCCATAGGCTGCAGAGTTCTTGCCAGACCGAGGGTGCGGGCGGAAGATCAAATTGAACCCGCCGTCACTGATGAGTGCATCGACCAGTTGCTCGCCATGCGAAACTACAGACCCGTACTGCATTGACGGGCGGTCGCCCTCCCACGTTGGCGCATAAAGCACCGTGGGTAAGGCTGGGTTTGGGGAAAAAGGAGCCACGTATGAAACGTCAATCTGCGGGCGTCCAATGAGGCGAGTTCGTTCATGGACATCGAAATTGTGCAATTGCGAGGTGAGGCGGTCACGTGCAGCCTGACCAGCGGAAAATACGAAGTCGTACGCCTTCAACTGGTTGGACCACATGTAGGACTTTTCACTCTCACCGTGGCAGATAAAGACATGCTTAGGTTCATTGAAACGCAACATCTGGAAATTTTGAATGTTCTGGTTTACATAGAACATCAGGCGCAAGTCTTGAGAATCAACGAGGCGCTCAAGGTCTTCAACCGTTGGGGCGTAGTACACAGGCAACGGGCATTCATCGCGCAAAGCCAAAGCGGTATCCGGGCGACGAGTGATGACAGCTATTGGCATGAAATCGGACAGCTGCTTCATCGGTTCGTACCACTGGCGGATTTGATACGCGTTGACCATCTCGTCTGCGAAATACAAGGCGGCCTTATAGCGGTCTTCGCCAACTGGAGCGTGGATTAGATCTGTGGCATGACGCTCGATGAATTGACGCTGCTGCTTATCAGCAAGACTTTGACGGGCACGCTTTGCCACCCTTTGCAGGGTATTCAATAGCTTCATCTCAGATCCTTTGCCGATAGTAACTGCACCGTTGTCACAAGCATAAGATCAAGATCTAGTTAAGGGCTGTTTACATGCCTTGAAACGCCCATGAACCTAGGTAATTTTAAGGTTATGACCTAAATTCGCACAGGTAAGCCCACTGGCAGGCGGTCAAAAACAGCTTTTCGGCCCTTCGAGCCAGATGTGCATGGACTTCATTTTGAATCGCGCTACGATATGTTGTGGTGAGTGCAACACCAACGGGAGGGTTCTATAACTGGTTTCAGTTTGGGATCTTGGGTTGTGGCAAGCTAAGATGAAATGTCGGACTATGTTTTAGTAGGAGTCATCATTAGCGAAAAGCGTTCTGATCGATCGTCACATGGCGCACTCGATCGCAACTCGCCTCTGGTTTTTTCAACCAGGGATCTCGGCCGTTCGCCGGGCTCAATGGAGATTCTCAACGAGCAGGTTCCGGCACCCGCAGATGTGGGAAATGCACTCATCGGCATTCGTGGAGGATCTGAGCTTGACTTAGATCTTCGCCTTGAAGCCGTGCATGAAGGAATTTTGGTATCGGGTACCGCTACAGCGCAAATTGCTGGGGAATGTGGACGATGCCTGGATTCCATCGAGTACGACTACGAGGCTGATATTCAGGAGCTCTTCTACTATGAAGAGAGCGAAGAATTCGAAGACGATGATGATGTGGATCAGTATTGGGTAATCGGTGACTTGATTGACATCGATCCGGTATTACGGAGCGCAGTGGTTACCGCCCTGCCGTTCCAGCCGGTTTGCCGGGAAGATTGCTTGGGGCTCTGCAATGAATGCGGAATCAACCTCAACGAAGACCCTGAGCATCACCATGAGATTCTGGATCCACGTTGGGCAGCGCTAGCGCAGCTGTCCGACAATGTCGCAGAGGATGCGGCAACAAATAAAACGTCAGACAAGAGAGAAGAGAAGTAGTCGTGGCTGTTCCAAAGCGGAAGATGTCCCGTGCGAATACTCGTGCCCGCCGTTCTCAGTGGAAGGCTACCGCACCGAGCTTGGTGAAGACCGTTGAAAACGGTCGCGTAACCTACAGCCTGCCTCACCAGGCTAAGGTTGTCACCGACTCGGCTGGTACCGAATTGTTCCTTGAGTACAAGGGTCGCAAGGTCGCAGACGTCTAAGACATGTCTTCTAAAGAAGAACTTATGAAACGTCTCGGAATCGATATTGATTCCGAGACGTTTCGTCTTGCATTCACCCATCGCTCGTATTCATACGAGAACGGTGGCATTCCAACGAACGAACGCCTTGAATTCCTCGGCGACTCGATCCTTGGCTTCTGCGTTGCGGAATACCTCTACGCAAAATTCCCGGATCTGCCCGAAGGCGATCTCGCAAAGCGCCGTGCTGCCATTGTCAGCACCCGTGCCCTGGCGATGATCGCTCGCGATCTGGAAGTCGGAGAGCACTTGCTGCTTGGACGCGGGGAAGCCCAATCCAACGGTGCCAACAAGTCCTCCATTTTGGCTGACACCATGGAGTCGATTCTTGGTGCCACCTACCTGGTACAGGGGATGGACGCCGCACGAGCCTTTGTGCTGCGCTTTGTCACCCCGCTGCTAGAGGATCCCCGGCTGATTGGAGCCACAACCGACTGGAAGACTGTTATCCAGGAAGTCGTTGCCTCCCGCAAACTTGGCGAGCTTCGTTACCAGGTCACCGGATCCGGCCCGGACCACGCCCGCACCTACATTGCTGTACTGCAAATTGGCGACGAGGGATACGGGCAGGGACATGGTCCCTCGAAAAAAGAAGCTGAGCAGGAAGCTGCCCACCAAACGTGGTTGCAGTTCAATCCTGGCGAGCAAGTACCCAAAAGCTAAGCGCCACCCAGATGCCTGAACTGCCAGAAGTGGAAGTAGTCCGTCGAGGGCTGGAAAAATGGGTGCGCACGCGAAGGATCGAAGCCGTGCAGGTGCTGGATCCGCGTTCGGTCAGACGGCACCTTGATGGTCCGCTCGATTTCGAGCAAACTTTGACAGGCTGCACCATCTCCTCGGTGGTGCGCCGAGGAAAATTTCTCTGGCTAGGACTCGATGGGCTGGATGTGCCGTCGGTCCTCGTCGCGCACCTGGGGATGAGCGGCCAACTACTAGTTGAGCAACCAGAAGCGGCAGACGAAAAACACCTCAAAGTCAGGTTGTCTCTGGGGGAGCACCTGGATTATCCAGATGAACTCAGATTTGTTGATCAACGGATATTCGGCGGGATGTTCCTCTCGCCGCTGGTAGCAACCTCCGACGGGCTGCCGGCCGGGCTGGGGTCCCCAGAACCTGCCATACCCCAGGCTGCCGCGCACATTGCCCGCGATGTCCTTGACCCGAATCGCAGCGCCGAGGACCTCTATCTTGCCCTGCGCCGCCGTACTACCGACCTCAAGCGCGCCATCCTGGACCAGGCAGTCATTTCCGGGGTGGGCAACATCTACGCTGATGAGGCGCTATGGCAGGCCAAGCTGTCGGGATCCCGGAAAACTGCCACGATCAGGCGTCCTGAAGTACAACGGCTCAACGATGCCCTGATCGATGTCATGACCCGCGCGCTGGCGGCCGGCGGCACCAGCTTTGATTCCTTGTACGTGAATGTCAACGGAGCCAGCGGCTATTTTGCCCGCTCGCTCAACGCGTACGGGCGCGAGGGCAAAGCCTGCCTGCGCTGCGCCGACAACGGGGTGGCCTCGGTGATCCGCCGGGACGCGTTCATGGGGCGTTCGTCCTATACCTGCCCGGTGTGCCAGCCACGTCCGCGGCGCTGATCAGGATCCGATTTAGATGTGGCGGCGTATGCGGAGCGGCAATCAGAGCGCGTAGAAGTGGACCTTTTCGTGGTCTCTCGTCGCGCCGATATCGATAACTCGTATCGCATGCTTGAGAACATCAGAGCGGTGCCATCCGTGATGAGAAGCAGGGTTGGCACCGCGAGCATTTTATGTCGGTGGCGGCGTGGACTGCGGCGGCCCGAGGCGGATTCCCCGATCGCCGAAGAACGCGTCGATTTCGCGCTGGGGCCTGCCTGTCACGTCTTCTGAGAGCAGTCGCATCACCCGCGGGGTGAACTATCCGATGCCGGGCTACTTTGTCTCGTGGGGATGAGCAGTATGGACCTGTTCCAGGAAGACAGTGCCAGCGTCAACGTAGAACCATACCCGAGCTGTGCCCTTGAGTGTGGGTTTATGCTGCCAGCGCTCGCATGTTCGGTCGCCCCGAGTGATCACGCCCAGCGATCCTTCGAGCGGGTAGTTGCTCGGGGTTCTCATCAAGGGGGTGCGAGTCAGGAAATCCCAGGTCTCGCTCATGGGTTCCTGATCGTAGCTACGAGGTCTCGCCAGCCCTTTTCTGACTGATTCGTGGCGAACTTCAACACGTATTCCGACTTCTTCGCAGGACGTGGGACAAGGGTCTGCTTAGCCATGGTCAGGGGCGCTCGACTACAGTGTCGTCGTCTTCGTCAAGCCATTCGACCGGCTCAGAGCCCAGGCCCGCAGCGATTGCCGTAGCGGTCTCGCGCCAGCTGGTGAGTTTCGTGATCGCCAGGTGAGGCTGCTGCGTCTCGAAGGACGCTCGAGCGGCGTCGATGAGGTCCCGGGCGCACTGCTCGCGGTCCTGGGCGCTCAGTGCGTACATCCACGGGTACCGGCTGGCCATGCGCTCGCTCAGGAGGCCATCCTCGAGCGTCACCGTGATGAGCGTGCCGGCGATGTTCAGGAGCTCGGCGCGGGCGTCGGCCTCGCGTTGAGACATGAGCACGAGGGACTCGCCGTCGCGGCGGGTCACTGTGACGGGGTGCTCCTCGGCCTCGGCGAAGACCTCGGCCGAGTGCTTGCTTAAATCCGATGAGCGTCGGGTGGTCGTGGAAGAATCAGCTGCGATCGCCATGATTCCATGATATTCGGAACGTGTTCGGAAGTATGGTGCACGGCGTGCGCAATGATTGCAATAGTACGCGTCCATGGCGATTCCACCGATCGGCAAGCGACGTGTACTTCACCGCATGGACGCCGTCAGATGTCGAGGCTGGCGAGCGCAGAACGGAACAGCTCGGTCTTGTCCTTGCCGTTCTTGAACGCTTTGCCGGTCCGCAAGCGAGGACCCGTTTCGTGCTCGGTGCTCAGATCTTCTGTCTCTGCACGATTGAACTCGCGAGCCCACTCAAGTTCGAAGGTCTCGCGGTTGAAGCGCAGGCAGACCGCGAGCTCGAAATCGAGCTGGTCGTTTCTGAACTGAAAATGACGTTGAGCCCCGGTGGGAAGCATGCGGGTCTTCACTTGAATTCTTCGGTTTTCCTTGTCGATGAGATCGTACGATGCGGTGCCCTGGACTGCCAGAGTGCAGCCATAGACCAGCTTCGTGAGGCGTTCGCCCAGTTCACCGGCCAGGCTGCCTGCTGTGCGGGAGATTCCGCGTCGGGTAAATTCCGCCCGAGCCATTGTTTCCAACCGCAGGAGTTGGCCGGTGGGCAGCTGCTGGAGTTCTTCCGGGGTCATGAGCCTGATTCTACGAGGTCCAAGAACTGCATGAGAAAACGTCGATCGAAGGCGGCTATTTCCTCTACATGCCGAGGATCCTACCTGCCGTGACTGCTTCGCCAGTCATCAAAAGGACCTTGGGCCTCAGGCCGCGGGCGATCTACGAGGCGAGCGAATTCGCCTTGCTGGAAAGCTTCGCCGAGCATTGCACTGGCCAAGGCATAGGTGGTGTGGGCGAGCGCGGGCCGGTCTGGGGCTGTTCTTCGCGATCAATTCCCATACCGGGATTGATGACCTGGCCCGCGTGCACCGTGGCAGCAGGGGAGCACCTGCCTTCAGCGCGTCCAACCGTGCTCGACCGCGATGGCCTCGACGTCGTGCTCGAAGGAGTCGATGTCGAAGTCTGCAATCTTCTTCTTCCGCATGATGTCGAACGAGCGGCGAGCGACATCGTAGAGCAGCCGGCGCAATTCCTGCTCGTCGCCGTTCTTGCGCGCGCTGCGCCACGATTCGTGATCGGCAAAAAGCCGCAGGTCGAGTTCGTTCTTGGCGCGTTTATAGAGCATGCGCTCCGTGCCGCGAGGATAATCCTTTTCATCGCGCTGGAAGACGAAGAGCAGGAACCAATTGTCCAGCCCGCTGCCGTAGTCGCGTTCAGCGAGCCGGTCTGTGAGAATGCTGGACATTGGCACGTAGTACTTCGGGGCGTCTTTTCCCTCGCCGAATGCCTGGATTCCGGTAAAGAACACTCTCATGCGCTGCTTCTAATCTAGTGAGTGGGGCGGCCTTCATTTTCTCATGGCAAACCAGGCCGTAGTAAATAGCGGCCCTTCAATGATTTCCTCCGCGTCCGGTTGGTGCAGGCCGCGGTATTGAAACGAGAGTTGCCCCAGGTCTAAGAGCTCTGTGAGCGCCCAGATTGGCACACGGTCGTCGTATTGCTCACGGAAATGCTCGACGAACTGCTCGTCAGAGCTGGCTTTCCTTTCGCTGGCGGGCTGGAGCCACTGTATATGCCTGATCGGCGCAGGCCCCCTGGCATCAATATTGTCGGTGGCGAAGGCCTCTGTGAAGCTGCGAGCGTCGCTAAAGGAAAAGGGAGACTTCCTGCCGAGCACGTATCCGATCCTCATGCGTACCGCGATCTCGAAACGCTCGACTCAGTCCAGGACCAGCATGCGCAATTGCCGGTCGAAATCGACAATATCCTCTGCATTCCGTAGTGCTGTGCCCGGCCAGCCGATCGATCTGTTCGTCGATAGTCAGCCACGGCTTTGCCTATTCCGGCATGGTGAAGCTGGGAAAGAAAATCAGCCCGCGCCTGACGGCAACATCAGCTGGGCAGGGTGATATTCAGTTGCACTCTGCTCAAGCTCAACCGAACAGCGGCTGCTGATGTTGCAGGTGTTGCGTCTCAAGGAGTTGCGAATCCAAGTATTTTGCCGCTCGGCCCGCGAAGTCCACGGCGAGGTGCATGAGCACGCTATTGGCGCTCAGCCCGAATAAGCCGAGCAAGATCACAAGGGCCACGATGGACCATGCTGAACCGGTCACCAAGGCCAACGTGAGCAAAATGTTCGTGGTGGCCGCCGTAGTCGCGATCGCCACCAGGTTCCGTTGGGCGTGGACAAACCTGCCGCCGGTGAGGAGTCCGGCACAGGAGCCGAGCTTGAATCCGTTGGGCACCTCAGACATCGGGACCGGCTTCCGCGCTCCGCAGGCGCGCCAGCTGGCGCACCTGCGGAGCCTGTCTGATGCGGGGCGCGAATCTACCGGTGCCCGATTACTGATGGAAGCTCAGCATTCCGGCTCCAGGCGCTCCAGCTTCCTGGATAGAGCCTGCCCTGTCCGAGCCCGGCGTATTCCATCGCCAACAGGTTGTGGCAGGCTGTCACCCCGGCCCCGCAGTAGCTGACCACGCCGGAGGCGTCGACAATGCCCTCGGCCGCGAACCTGTCGCGAATTTCCTGGGGCGGCTTGATCATTCCGTCGGCCTCGAGGTGTTCCCGGCATGGAACATTGATCGCATCGGGGATATGCCCTCGGCGAGGGTCGGCTTCGGGAACCTTGCCCAGCCGCGGGTCGGTTTCGGGTTCCTCGCCGCGGTACCGGTTATTCGGCCGGGCATCGATCAGCACGGCTTCCGAAAGAGCTGCCACGTCCCGGGTGGACAGCAGGGAACCTGCAGGCCACAGTCGGGGAGGGAAAACAACGGGCCTCGGATGAACCAGCGAGGAGTCCAGAGTGCCTGGATAAGCTTGGATGCCGCCGGATACCACGGCGGCAGGAACCTCGAGCAGCCGCAGCATCCATGCCAAGCGCGCAGCGATGACCCCGCCCGCGTCATCGTAGGCGGCCACCGGCCTGGAACCGTCAATCCCGGCTCGGGACATGGCCCGGGCGAAATCCTCCGGCGCCGGGAAGGGGCCTCTGCCGGAGTCCTCGGTGATTTCTCCGGTGAGGTCGGCATCGAGATCGACAAATACCGCACCGGGCACATGACCCGTGCGGTAGGCATCAAAACCCGGGCGGTCCCAGTACCAGCGGGCATCAACAATGACGATTTCTTGGAGATGATTTTTGCACCATTGCCAGCTGACAAACGGTTCCATGCGGCCTCACAAATGGCGATAGGACTACGGAAAGTACTGCTTGTTGTCCATATTCGACCCAATTCATGTATCCTGCCAAGTCATGTCCACCATGTGGTGACTGAAGGCTTTTCGAATTCAATAGGGGAAAGGCCATCCTTGAATCGCGTCAGGACAACTGCGAAGCCAGGACCTGCTCATTGAAGGGCTCCCAGGCGTCCACCGCCCACTGGCCGAAATTCTTATCCGTCAGCGTCACGCATGCCAAACGATGCTCCGGGTCGACCCACAGGAACGTGCCGGATTGGCCAAAGTGCCCGAAGGTGCTGGCCGGATGGTCTTTGCCGGTCCAGTGTGGATTCTTGGTGGAACGAATTTCAAAGCCCAGGCCCCAGTCGTTGGGATTCTGCCGCCCGTAACCGGGCAGGATGCCGGCCAGGTTTTCAAAATGAACCCTGGTGGCATCGTCCAGTGTTTCCCGGGCAACGATGGTGGGGTTGAGCAATTCGGCGGCGAACTTGGCCAGGTCCGCGGCCGTGGACCGGCCATCCTTGGCGCAGCTGCCCGCGATCTTGGTGCTGGCCATGCCCAGCGGCGCAAAAACCGCCTCTTGGGCGTAGTCGGCCATGCTGATCGAGGTCTGCGCCTCAAGGTGCGCGGCAAGCTTCTCGAAACCGGTATTGGAGTAGCCGCGCTTGGCACCCGGTGCAAAGCGGATGGTCTCGGAATCAAAGTCGTAGCCGGCGGTATGGGCCAGCAGATGGTGAACCGTGGACCCTTCAGGGCCGGCGGGATCGTCGAGGCTGATCGCTCCTTCTTCCAGGGCTACCAGGAAGGTATAGGCGCTGAGCAGCTTGGTGACCGATGCCAGAGAATACACGCGGTCCACGTCACCGTGCTGGTCGACCACGCCACCGTGGCCATCAATGACAACGGAAACTGCGTTCGCGGAAGGCCACTGGTCAATCTGGCTCAGAATGCTCATGGAATGATCTATCCCTCGATATTTCTTGATGGTATGTGCGAGCAGAATCAGAAAAACCCGAGCGCGCTTCGCTAGAATTGCGTGAAGGATTGAGTGCTACTGCCCAAACCAACCTTAGCGATCCGACCCAGACTTAGGAACTTCACGCCGTGCATCTAAAGACTCTTACCGTTCGCGGATTCAAGTCTTTCGCGTCGGCAACAACGTTCGAGTTCGAACCCGGCGTCACCGCGGTGGTTGGCCCCAACGGCTCCGGCAAATCCAATGTCGTTGATGCGCTCGCCTGGGTGATGGGGGAGCAGGGGGCCAAGACGCTTCGTGGCGGGAAGATGGAAGACGTCATCTTCGCCGGCACGTCCGGACGCCCGCCTTTGGGCCGTGCCCACGTTTCGCTGACCATCGACAACGCCGATGGACAGCTTCCCATTGACTATGCGGAAGTGACCATCTCCCGCACGCTGTTCCGCGCCGGCGGTTCGGAATACGCCATCAACGGGAACTCCTGCCGCCTGCTTGATATCCAAGAACTGCTCTCGGATTCAGGGCTTGGCCGGGAAATGCACGTCATCGTCGGCCAGGGGCAGCTGGACCGCATCCTGCACGCTACCGCCGAAGACCGCCGGGGATTCATCGAAGAGGCCGCCGGGGTGCTCAAGCACCGTCGCAGGAAAGAAAAAACCCTGCGCAAGCTGCAGGCCATGCAGGGCAACCTCGACCGTCTTGAAGACCTCAATGCCGAGGTCCGCCGCCAGCTGGCCCCCTTGGGACGGCAAGCAAAGATCGCGCGCCGCGCCCAGAGCGTGCAGCACGATGTGCGTGATGCCAAGTCGCGTTTGCTCGCTGATGACCTGGTGACCCTCAATAACCGGCTTGCCCAGGACATCGATGACGAGTCCAAGGTCCAGGCGCAGCAGCAAGAAGCCTCGGATCGGCTTGAACGGGTCAAAAGGCATATCGCAGAACTCAGCGCCCAGGTGGAAAATGTCACCCCGCGCTTGGGGCAAATGCAAGATACCTGGGTGGCACTGAGCACCCAGGCCGAACGGTTCCGCTCCTTGGCCGCCTTGGCCCGCGAACGCAGCAAACTGCTGGAAAGCAATGAAACCCACTTTGATTCCAGCCGTGATCCTGAACGGCTCGAATCCCAGGCCGAGCGCCTGGGCGAAGAACTCGAAGAGCTTGAAATGGCACTGGAAGACCGCCACGAAATCCTCGCCGAAGCCGTGGAGGCCAAGGAAGAGGCTGAAGAACAGTCCCGGGCAGAGCAGCAGCGCATGGCGGCCATGCTCCGTGCCGCGGCAGACCGCCGCGAAGGGATCTCCCGGCTGGCCTCGCAAGTCGCCTCGGCGCGCAGCCGGGTGGACGTGACCCGGGCAGAGATTTTCCGGCTGCAGGAAAGCGTTCAATCCTTTGACTCGGACCTGCAACTCGATCAGCGTTCCCATGATGAAGTCTCTGCCGAGCTGGAAACCCAGCTTGCCGGCGAAACGGAGCTGAACGAGGAATTTGAGCTGGCGGACAAGGAATACTCCGCACTGGCCCAAGCCCAGCAGGCCGACACCCAACGGGAACGCGAACTATCGGTGCGCGTCTCCGGCCTGCGCTCAAGGCTTGAAGCGCTGAAGCTCAACACCAAGCCCGATGACCAGTCCTCGCACCTGCTGCAGTCGGCCTCGACTGCGCTGCTCGGGCGCCTTGGCGAGCTGATGACCGTGAACCCCGGCTACGAGCAAGCCGTCGCAGCGATCCTCCGGGACAACGCGGAATCGCTCGTGGCAGTTGATGCCCAGTCGGCAGCCGGCCTGCTTGAGCAGCTCCAGTCCGAGGAGTCCAGCGCCGTCTTCCTGCACGCGGATATCGGCCAAACTGCCACGCCATCGCCAAAGCTGGACAACGCTATTAGCGTCCGCGAAGTCGTCAGTTCAGAGAACAAGGTCTCCGCCCTGCTGGACCAGCTGTTCGAGGGCCACTACGTCGTTGAAGAACTCGGCCAAGCACGCAGCGTGCTGGCTGAATATCCACAGGCGAAGGTAACCACCTTGGACGGGACCACGTTCTCGTCCCTGCGCAGCTCCGTGGGTGATGCCGCTGGAGCGTCGCTGATTGCCCAACAGGCCATGGTGGAGCAAACCGAGGCCGAACTGAACGAATGCCAGGGCGAACTCGGGGTGGTCGAGGAGCGCATTGCCGCGCGTGCACCGCAGCTTTCCGTCGCCGGGCAGCAACGGGAAGACGCGCTCTCGGCGCTGACCGAATCTGATGCCACCATCGATGAGCTCAGTTCATATCTGGCGCGACTGGGACAAAAGCTGCGCAGCGCGCAGGCTGACAAGCTCCAGCTCATCGAGCGCCTGGAAACCTCGAACGAGAAGCTGGAAATCGAGCAGGAATCCCTTGAAGAGATCACCGAGCGCATGGAGCTTGCCTCCACGGACCAGGAAGAAGAAACCATCGATGACGCAGCGCGTGCCGCGCTCGCCGATGCCGCCGCTGCCGCGCGCCAGCAGGAACTAGAAGCCCGCCTGGCGTTGCGCAGCAGCGAGGAGCGGGTCTCGGCGCTGCGCTCGCGGATCGAGGGGCTTCGCCGTACCGCAGCTGCCGAACGCAACCACCGCGAAGTCGCAGCCCGCCGGGCCGAACAGCGCAAGGCGCAGGCTGCCAATGCGAGCCGAGTCGAACAGGCCGCCGAACGGGTTTTGCGCTTCATTGAAGTCTCGGTGTCCATGGCCGGGCAGGAACGCGAAGAACTCGCTTCCAAAAAAGCCGAAATCGACCAGATGCTCGGCAACCAGCGCACCGAGGCCGAGCAGCTCAGCGCCGAACTGGCCAGGCTAGCCGACGCGGTGCACCGTGATGAGATGGCCCGCGCCGAATTGCGCCTGCGCATCGAAAACCTGGAAACCAAGGCCCTGGAAGAACTGGGATTCACTCCCGATCACCTGATTGCCAACTATGGCCCGGATCAACTGATCCCTGAAGCCATCGATGAAGATGATAAATGGGGGAGCCTGCGCCAAAATGTCGACGAAGACGGCAACCCCATTGGAACCAAGCCCTTTGACCGCGTTGAACAGGAAAAGCGCCTGAAGAAAGCGGAGCGGGACCTATCGGCCTTGGGCAAGGTCAATCCGCTCGCGCTCGAGGAATTTGCGGCTCTCGAAGAACGGCACAAGTTCCTCTCGGGCCAGCTTGAAGACCTGAAGAAGTCCCGGGGAGACCTTGAACAGATCATTGCCGATGTGGATGCCCACGTGGAGCGGGTCTTCACCGAGGCTTATAACGACACCGCGGTTCAGTTCAAGCGGATCTTTGACCGGCTGTTCCCCGGCGGCGAGGGCCAACTCGTGCTCACCGATCCAGAACACATGCTGACCACGGGCATCGAAGTGGAAGCGCGTCCCGCCGGGAAGAAGATCAAGCGCCTGTCGCTGCTCTCCGGTGGCGAGCGGTCATTGACGGCAGTGGCTCTGCTCGTTGCGATCTTCAAGGCGCGCCCTTCGCCCTTCTATGTCATGGACGAGGTCGAGGCGGCACTTGATGACATGAACCTGGGACGTCTGATCACGATTTTCGAGGAGCTTCGCGAGTCCTCACAGCTGATCGTCATTACCCACCAGAAGAAGACCATGGAAGTGGCCGACGCGCTTTATGGCGTTACCATGCGCGGCGACGGTGTCACCACGGTCATCAGCCAGAAGATGGAACGAACCCTGACCTAGCGGGGACACCGCTCCTCGCGCCCAGCCATCAAATGGCCAAGGGGGAGGAGAGCTCCTGCAGGGAATAGAGCATTACGGATACAGGCGAACTGCCCCGCGCCTACTGGCTGGCGCTGGCCAGATGGCGCCGTGCGATGGCCGACTGCACAGCTGCCAAGCGTTCCTGGGCTCGCAGCCATTGCGGGTCCAGTCGAACGGCTTCACCCATGGCGGCTTCCGCTCCGGAGAGGTCACCGGCCTTGATCAGGCATTCGCCCAAGCGCAGGTGCGAGGCTGGCTTGTCCGGTGAAATGCGGCAGGCCTGTTCCATGGCGTTGGCCGCTTGCTGGTAGTCCTTTTGCCCGGCAAAGGCGTAGCTGAGGCGTACGTGGTAGTGCGAATTCCCGGGGGCCAGATCGATGGCCTGTTGCATCGAGACTTGAGCAGGGCGGTAGTCCTGTGCTTTCAGCTGCCATTCACCCAGGCGAAGACGGTATTCCGGTTTCTCGGGTGCCATCGCGACGGCGTGCTGCATTGCATCAATGGCATCGGACCAGCGGTTCTGGTCTGCGTACGCATAGCTCAAGCGGACGTGTGCCGCCGGTTGTTTGGCATTGATCTGCAGGGAGCGGCTAATGGAGGCTTCTGCCTCCTTTGATCTGCCTGCTTTCAGCAGCAGCTCGCCTAGGCGCAAGCGGGCATCTGCTTTTGACGGCGCCGCTTTGACTGCCTGGCGAATGGCCCGGATGGCATCGGACAGGTTCCCGTGTTTTTCGTGAATCCGGCTGAGGCGCGCATGTGCACGGGCCAATGACGGATCAATGGCTATGGCCCTTTGAAATGCCAATTTGGCTTCGTCGAATTCGCCGGCGGCGAGCAGCATTTCGCCCAGCCGATAGGGCAGCCGCGCGATTTTTGGATTCATGGACTCAGCGGTGCGCATGGCCTTGATGGCGGCGGCACTATTTCCTTGCCGGGAAAACTCGGCAGCCTGCTTTTCGTGCGGATAGTGCGTGAGCTCCGTATTGGTTCTCACCACGTTATAGAAGTTGTCCAGATCGAATTCGCCGTGGGCAATCTCGCTGACGAGGCGCTTGAGCTTGTAGGTGTCATTCAAGAAGAACGAAACCGGATGCCCTCCATATTCCAATGGAACCAGTGTTCCCTTGGTCATGCGCTCGATGCCATGGGCATGTTCCACGTCTACCGTATCCGGGCAATAGAAGACGTAGCCTTGGGCGTCCTTGCAGTCTCCTGAGCGGATGTAATTGTGCTTGAAGTCAAAAAGATGTCCTTCGTCGCCCCATCGATCGTCCTTGATCTCGCCGTCAGCGGCGATATCGTACAGCGGTGAAAGGGCAATGAACGTTTTAGCGCCAAGTTTCGTTGCGAGGCTGATGGCGGCCATGCCACCCATGCTCCCGCCGTAGGTGATTAAAGTGGTCCCCGTGGCATGTTCCTTGATGATGTCGACGACTTGTTCGATTTCATCTGTTTGGTACCAGTGGTTTCTGCTGCGCTTAACCAGGAATTCATTCAATCCGAGTTGTGCAAAGATGCCACGTCCGTAGCCGCCCTCGAAGGGGCTGGGCTCAACGGCGTCGATGTACTTGTTCCTCGCCTCGAAAGTGACGATTGATATGGGAAAACCGCCGTCGTGATAGTCGAGGGCAAGGTCGCGGCCGACAAACAGCTCTTCGTGGAAAACGGAATTCTTTAGCACGGGTAAACCCTAGCTTCGCGACGATGGCGGGTTCAATACATTACCGAGGCGCCGTGTCGCTTTCCATCGAGGTGAAGTGGTCCATGGTGGCCGGCACGTGAGAGTTCGCGATCTTCAATCGACATGATTAGAGTGGTCAATGCCCAATCGGAACTATCGTTATGAATTTGTAACATTACTAATCAGGTTGCAAATAGCACCTTCCCAATGGTCGCTTCTAGTGTCGCTTCTCTGTATATAATTAGGGTAGACATACATCGAACCCGGAAGGGTTCTGGAATTTGGGAAATTGATGGCTCTGTTTAGAAGGCGCAGTAAAGCTTCAAGTGGCAACGTTTCGCATGCGGTGTCCCCGCCGGATCAGGGCGAGCCCGCAGCGCCAGTGATCCCCGCGGCGCGCGCCAAGGCCACGGCTCCGCAAATTTCCGGTGATCCCGAAACGGTGGCAGAGGCCGCTGAGCCGCAACCGGCCGGAGTTTTTGTCAGCGTCATCATTCCTGTTTACAACTCAATGCCCTACTTGACTGAATTGCTCAACTCCCTGGAACTGCAGGACTTGGACAAGAGCCTTTACGAGGTCATTGCAGTCAACGACGGATCCACTGATTTTGGCGGGGAGATCCTGGATGTCTATGCCAAGCGCAACGACAACTTCACCGTCGTGCATCAGGAAAACAGCGGGTGGCCGGGCAAACCGCGCAATGTCGGAACTGCACTGGCCAAGGGCGAGTATGTTTTCTATGCGGATTCTGATGACACCTTGGGAACCGAAGCGCTGCGCCGCATGCGCGACTTCGCCTTGGAGCATGATGTAGATGTCCTCGCCCCAAAACTCGTGCCCGTTGGCGGTCGAGTGATCCGCACTTCACTGTTCTCTTCAACCCAGATCGATGTGCCACTCGAACAGATCTTTGCGACTTTGATGCCGCAGAAGCTCATTCGCCGCCAGATGATCCTCGATCACGACCTGCGCTTTGCGGAGGAAAAAGTCCGTCTCGAAGATGGAATGGTGCTGGCAGGATGCTACCTGCATGCCAAGCGCGTGAGCGTCCTTGGCGATTACGACTACTATTACATTCGTGAACGCGGGGACGGGAACAACATCAGTGCCCAGCCTTTTGAGCCAATGGGCTACGTCGAATCCATGACGCACATCAGCAATACGATCCGCGCCAACACCCTTGACGATCCAGAGCTGGGCCGCCGCCTGATTGCAGGCCTATTCAAGCGCAAGGGCTTGAAGTTCTTCGCCGGAGAGCGGTTCTTGAAATACCGTGAAGCCCGCGCCAAGCTGTGGACGGCGGCATTCGGCCCATACGTCCAGGAGTTCCTGGCCGAGCGCACCGGCGAAGTGCTCAGCGAGCACGATGCTGCCAAGGCCGCGGCAATTATTGCCGGGGACTACGAGGAACTGAAGCGGCTGGCGGCGAAGGATGATGACGTTGCTGGGCGCCCGGAGCTGATCAAGGCCACCAGCAAGAGCGATCATTTTGAATTGCGCTTCTCCAGCCCTGCCATCGGGCCGGCTCCTCGTGGAGTATATGTTGACGAACGCGAAACCGATCGTCGTCTTCAGTTCCCCATCGTTGAGCAAGACTCCGGGCAGTACATTGCCAAGATTTCCTACGCAACGTTGGGCGCCAGCTTCAAGGGCAAAGCAGACATACACGTCAATTACGACCATGCAGAAACCCGGCGTATTCGCATGCCGGCCAACGTCAAGGAAACAACACATGCCGGTGCCATTGTGTTCCGGACAGTCACCGGTGCGTTGAGCATCGATCTGCGCAAGGCGAAGCTCGCCTGAACGCGCACAAGAAAATGATGGAGTGGATGCCATAGTTGGCATCCACTCCATCATTTTAAAACCAGGTTCCGGCGCCGAGCGGTGCTGCGGGCCGCCGGTGACTAGCGCGGGTTCTTGGGAGCCGGGGATTCCTCGTCCAACGCCACAGGGCGGATCGTGCGGGGAACCAGGGACCAGCCAATCAAGCCCACCAGGGCAACCAGGGCCGAGATTCCAAAGGCAATTTCATAGTTCAGCGTGTCAGCCAGGAAGCCTGCAAGCAGCGGGCCGATAATCGCTCCGAAATCCTGGCACATCTGGAAACCGGCCAAAGCCTTGCCGCCGTTGCGTCCGGTGCCGATGACATCGGAAACCGACGCCTGCTGCGCCGGCCCGAGGATGCCGCCGCCGAAACCGGCGAAAATCGAGCAAATGACAAACCCGGCCCCCGAGGTGAAAATCCCCATGGATCCGATGGACAGCAGCAAGAGGGCCAAGCCAATCATGACTGGCATCTTGCGGCCCACCTTATCGGTCAGCTTCCCGGAGAATAGCAGTGCGCAGCCATTGCCAATGGCAAACAACGCCATCGACAATCCGGCAATCGTGGTGCCCAAGCCCTGACCGAAAACGGATAAGGCAAAGAGCGGAATCATGCTGTTGCGGATGCCGAAGGCCAGCCATCCGTAGCTGAAACCGGAGAACAGCGCCGCGCGATAGGCGGGGGAGCTCAGCGCCTCCCGGGTCGTGACCACTTCGATGGCTTGGCGGGTCGTGGCAGAATCCTCGGCATCCCGATCCAGGTCGCGGCGGCGGCCCAGCGCGAAGTAGACCACGGCTGCAGCGATCACCAGGGCGGTGCCGTAAATGAAGAACGGCAGGCGCATGCCCAGCGGCGCCAAGAAGCTTCCGAGCACCGGACCGGCCACGTTGCCCAGCAAGAAGGCGCCGGCGTACAGCCCGGAAATGCGGCCGCGGGACTCTTCGGGTGAAAGCCGCGCAATCAAGGCCATCGCGGAAATGGTGAACATGGTGGATCCGAAGCCGCCGAGTCCGCGAGCGATCAGCAACTGGGTGTAATCCTGGACAATTCCGCACAACAGCGTCGAGACGGCCACCAGCAAGACACCTGTGACATAAATGCGCGGTTCCCCGAGCTTGCCCACCAACGCACCGGCCACCGGAGCGAAAATCAAACGGGTAAAGGCAAAGATGCTCACGATAACACTGGCCGCGGCCGCGCCGACATCAAAACTCACTGCATACTGCGGCAGGATCGGGGCGATGAGCCCAAATCCCAGAGCGATAATGAAGGCCGCCACCAGAAGGACGCCAATTTCGCGGGGGATCGGCGCGCGTGAAGCCGCTGTGCGGTTGAAAAACTTGATCATTGCCGATGGCCTGGGGCTAAACAGGCCTTCCAGCCTTTCTACGGGACAGATAAGGGCGATAGGGCCAAACTAAGTCTATGTCTTCCTGGTCTTTCATATTTTGGCTACATGATGATGGCTCGGTATGGATACCCCCTAGGCTGGACCAGTCCATTCACCTGTCAGTTCACAATGGGCCGGGATATTGAGCAAAGTCGGCACGCGTATGATTGGCTAGAGTGAAATTCGGGCATGCATCCCTCAGGCGAGACGAGGCCCTGTCTTATACCGCGTGATGAAGCTACGACCAATTCGCTGGTATTCGAAGTCGAACTACATGGAGGAAGAACTTGGCAGAGCTGGCCAACGCCCATCATTGTGCTATTGCCGAATTGGCTAATGACCCCATCGGCAGCGCAATTTTTACGAAGTTGTCCAGTGACGACACGGAGATTCGTGCCGCGGTACCTGTCCTGGGGTCGACCGTTGCAGTCCGATGCGTGCCTTCGAGCGAGGGATATATTGTCGGATGCGTCGGAACTAATGCCGCTGCCCTCCAATGGCTTAACGACGTGCTGATTACGCAGGCATCGGTGGAATTCGATGTGCATGGCAATCCAATGCATGCGCTAGCCACCCGCGTGCCAACCGGAAATGTCCCGGCAGAGATGATCCGCGCGGGACAAAAATTATTGGCATTGCGCAGGCAAGAGGAAGTTGGGGATTTCGACCCGGGAACCCACATTCCCATGCATTGGTACTCGGCCAAACTCAACTTTGGCGACTGGGTGGGTCCACAAATGGTCCAGGCATACTCGGGTCGCCAACCAATTCAGTTCAACCGCCCCGGAACCAATGCCCGCGCCTTGTTCAGCGTTGGTTCGATTGCAGGCAAGATCAACCGGCACAATGTTGATGTTTGGGGCAGTGGCTTGATGCGTCCATTGACGATCAAGGAAGTTGAAGTGCGCAAGCGGCTCAAAGGGATTAAGGTCCACGCAGTGCGCGGCAAGCTGACCCGTCGCGAGCTGCAAGATTCACTCGGTTGGGAAGTTCCCGAGGTCTATGGCGACCCAGCGCTACTTTTGCCAGATGTAATCCCGCCCCAGGACCAAGGTCATGGCCAAGTCGCAGTCGTTCCGCACTACGTTCATTTGCCAAGAATTGACCACAATGCTGTGAGCGGACGAGTGGTAGATGTGCGCAATGATGTCAAGACGGTCGTCGAGGAGATCGCCGGGGCCCAAGCTGTGGTGTCCAGCTCCTTGCATGGTTTGATTGTTGCCCAGGCATATGGCGTGCCCTGGGTATGGCTTGACGTCATTGACCACCAGCTGGGGGGCAAGGACTTCAAGTTCGAGGACTTCTTCAGCTGTCTGGACCGCGAGGCCGTAAGCCGGATACAGGTCAGCGCAAGCGAGCTCGCAAGTATCGATCTAGCGGCACTGGGAGCCAAAGCGACGCTGCCGGCGCTTCAGATTGACTTGTCCCTGCTACGCGACGCGTTTCCGATCGATCCTGTGTCTGGCCCGCTACACGAAGATTTTCGTGCCCGTGTAGAAGTACTGCGCTAGCCCGGAATTGCTCATCGACAAAGCCCACCTGGTCAGATGCGGAAGTGTCTGGCAGGTGCTTTGTCTATTGCCGCAAGGCTTGCCGCCTGACGCTACGAATTTTTCTCGCCATCAGTAGTCACTGCGGTGGCTTCGGGGCGCGGCGCGCCCTTGAAGACATTCTCATAGCTGTTTGAGAGATGGCCGATATCCAGCGCTCGTTTTCCGGCCCCAGCAAGGCGATGGGCAAGGATCCCTCCGGCGGGCCCTAAGGCGATGAGCACGAGTTCACAGTCGCTGTCGGCAACGAGAGCTTGAACGCGATCCAAATCGTCGTACGCTCCCACTGGTTTCGAATAAATGAACTCGTGGCTCGCAAGGTTGTCGAACAGCTCAGGAATCAGATCAAATCGTGACCCTTCACCGGTCACGATAGCCACCTTTTTGCCATCCCATACTTGACGCCACAGATCAACGGCACGCTGTCCCAAGGTCGAGAAGGCTTGGGGGCGAGTAACGTGGGCGCAGGCGTAGGCGCGGTCAGAAGCTGTAAGCTGCACTAAGCGCGGCCATAGTTCCTGATACACGCCGGACCAATGTGCATCACGGAACAGCTGGGGAAAACCAACTGCCAAATTGGCATCATTACTGGTGAAAACATTCCGAAGGTCTTCTTGGAGTTCGGGGGAGTTCTTCTGAAATCGAAGATTGAAATCATTGAGCAGCATGAGCCGGAACTCGCCGTCACCGAAACGGGACATGGACACATCCGTTGTGGCTAGCAGTTCCAGAGTTTCCAGCAGCGTTTTGACTTGATTGCGGTGGAACTTTGATACGTCCTGCATGACTTCAGAGGTTGCCGCAAGCCGGATAGTTTCGAGCTCCCGTCGATGTGTCTTCAGCTCATTGTGAATCTGGCGCAGCAGGGTCTTCTGATCCGGGTCGGCAGTAATCGGCGGGTCCAGCGTTACTGCGATTGGCTTGCTATTGACTACTTTGACGCTGAAAATTCTGTTGGCGACTTTTCGAATGCGATCTAACATGCGGAAATCCTCTTTCACTTCAGCTCTTGTTGAGCTTATCATTCTCCTCTTGCGTCATTTCCACTTCAATTGGCGCTGCAGACACATATACAGCAGGTTCTGACTAGGAAAATCATCAACGGGGTCAATCAGTGATCCCGGATCAACCCGCAGGCTTTGAAAGGATAATCGTCGAACAGTGGGCCGTATTTGAAGCCGCTGATCCAGCGTGGCGCGCTCGTGCTTCATATCGTCCAATGGCGACATCATTTCGATGATAATCTGCGGGCCTGCCGGGCAGGACCAGCTTGTCGGGCCCGTGCTCCAAGGAGGGGCTCCTTGCTTGACGATTTGCAGCCGAGATTCAGCAGCAGCGGCACTGCCAGTGGGCCTCGCCGGTCGAGCTCCAAGAAATATCGAGAAACAAGGTTCTTCTTGTATGGTGCAGTACGGGGCATCGTCCCCAAAGGCGAGGAGGTGTGAGACGATTTAACGCGTGTCTGATTCGCTTACATTAACCATCATCATTGTCGCGGTTGTTGCCGTGGTGGGCATTGGCGTCATTGCCTTTGTCACCAAGGGCCGCAAGCCCAAGACTCCATATACTTCCGAGCGCGATGCTGACGACCTGCCAGCCGGTCAAGCCGCGGAAGGCACGACCGAGGCCGTTGCTGACGCCGCCGGTGCAACCGATGCGGCCGTCGCCGTTGAAGAGCCCGTCGTACCGGCAACGCCGCAGCTCGATGTTCCCGAACCGGTCCAGGGCAGATTGGCGCGACTGCGTGCCCGCCTGACCAAGTCCAACAACATGTTCTCCAAGGGACTGCTGGCACTGCTCAGCCAGGACACCATTGACGAGGATGTCTGGGAAGAAATCGAAGAGAATCTGCTGATGGCAGACCTCGGCACCGAACCAGCCATGGAGCTCGTCGATGCCCTGCGCGAACGCGTGAAGATCGAAGGCAGCAAGGATCCTGCCCGCGTGAAGGCCATGCTCCGCGAGGAACTGCTCAAGCTCGTGGATCCAAGCCTGGACCGCAGCTACCTGCCTGAGCCGCACCCGGATCGTCCAAGCATCATCATGGTCGTGGGCGTCAACGGCGTTGGCAAAACCACCACCATCGGAAAAATGGCCCGTGTCCTCGTCGCCGAGGACAAGGACGTGCTGTTGGGCGCCGCGGACACCTTCCGCGCTGCAGCCGCGGAGCAGCTGGCCACCTGGGGCGACCGCGTGGGTGTCCCAACAGTACGCTCCGACATCGACGGTGCCGACCCTGCCTCGGTGGCATTCGAAGCAGTTTCTGCCGGCATCGACCAGGAAGTCGACATCGTCATGATCGACACCGCTGGCCGTTTGCAGAACAAGGTCGGTTTGATGGACGAGCTGGGAAAGATCAAGCGCGTCGTCGAAAAGAAGGCCACCATTGACGAGGTGCTGCTCGTCTTGGATGCCACCACCGGCCAGAATGGCCTGCAGCAGGCCAAGGTCTTCTCGGAGGTGGTCAACGTGACCGGCATCGTGCTGACCAAGCTCGACGGCACCGCCAAGGGCGGCATTGTTGTCGCGATCCAGCGGCAGCTGGGCGTACCAGTGAAGCTGGTTGGCCTGGGCGAGGGCCCGGATGATCTGGCGCCGTTCAGCCCAGAGGATTTCGTGGACGCTTTGCTCGAAGGGTAGTAGGCAACGACAGGCCGGGTGGGCCCCGCTATGGCGGTCCCACCCGGCCTGTTTATGCGCCAAATTCGATGCGCCACGCCGATGCCGATCAGTTGATGAAAATCTGGACCGGCAGGGACATTGCCGGCCTGAACGCTCCGTTGCGCCTTGTCAATGCCAAAAATGATACGTATAGCCGCAGCCAGGGCATCCAAGCAGCCGCTTGTGGATGCCCAGGATTCCCAGAAACATGCCAGTTACCTTCGGTAGAAATGAAGGCTGGAAGTTTAACGTGAAATTACTACACCTGAACACCAGATGACGTTCGCACGACCAATTGTCTGGATCGTTCGGTCTCCACCCGCAAAGGATCTCTTAGGACGTGTTGTCGAACCAAGACCTGCCCTTGCCCATTCAACGCGACCCGAGGCCCAGGGCCTTCCGCGCTGACATCCAGGGACTTCGCGCCATTGCCGTTGGCATTGTGGTGCTCTATCATTTCTGGGGACATTACCTTCCAGGTGGATTCGTCGGCGTTGACGTCTTCTTTGTCATCTCGGGATTCCTGATCACCTCGCACCTCATTTCCAAACCGCCAAAGAATGTGGCAGATGTCGGGCGTTTCTGGATGCGCCGAGTCAAGCGGCTTATCCCGGCGTCCTTCGTCGTGATTCTTTGCAGCGTCGTGGGAATTTGGCTCATAGCCCCCACTACGGTGTGGCAAGACTGGGGCTTGCAGGCCATAGCTGCGACCTTTTATTTCCAGAATTGGTTCCTCGCCCTCACCAAGGTCGATTATCTGGCCGAAGGCGATGCCGTAAGCCCGTTCCAGCATTTCTGGTCGCTGTCCGCAGAAGAGCAGTTTTACTTCGTGTGGCCAATCCTGATTGGCGCTCTGGTCATTGTGGCGCTGCGGTTCCAGCGGAAGCCTGGGACCATGGCGCTAGCTGGAGTAGGCACAGTCTTTGCTGTGTCCCTGGGGTATTCCATCTACGCCACGGCCACGGATCCGGGCAGCGCTTATTTCTCCACCTTCACCCGTGCGTGGGAGTTCTCCGCCGGGGCGCTGGTAGCTGCCTTGGGAACCAAGATCCACGCAGCGAAGAAGGACTGGGTCAGCCTGGTAGGCGCATGGGGAGGCGTATTGGCCCTCGCCTTCAGCGCGCTGGCCTTCAGCGGCGAGATGCCGTTCCCCGGCTATATTGCCGCCGTCCCGGTATTGGGCACGGCCCTGCTGCTGCTTTCGCATTCCACGCACAAGTATTCGCCCAACATCTTCCTGAACACCAGGATTTTCCAATTCTTCGGTGACAACTCTTATGCGATCTACCTTTGGCACTGGCCGCTGCTGATCCTCATGCCGTACCTGGTCGATGACTTTGGATGGCCGCAGAAGATCATCGCCTTGGCCCTGACCTTGGTTCTTGCTGTCCTGACGCAGAAGCTGGTGGAAGTCCGTTTCCGGAAATTCATCGATACTTCCGCCCTCCTCTCCGCCCCGCGCTTCTTGGCAGCTGGAAGCCTGGTCCTCGCCCTTGTGGCAGGCAGCTTCTATCTGACCAGCACACGCATCATCCGGAATGCAGAAAATGTCGACGCCGCCCTTGCGTCGGTGCAAAAAGAACTGGGCGAGGACTGCTTCGGGCCAGAAGGCTTGTCGGATAGTTGTGATGATCCGCAGACGCTTCAAACCTCCTACGAGAGCGCTGCGCCTGCGCCTGTCGTTGCGAAAGAAGACAAGCCGCGGGTTTATGCGGACGACTGCTTCTCGGGCGCGGGGACAGATTTCGCGACTCGCCCCGTATGCAACTACGGACATGGGAAAATCAAGGTGGCACTGGTGGGCAATTCCCATGCGGGACAGTGGTTCCCTGCCATTGACAAGGTCGCCAAGGCACATGGCTGGAGCCTGGATACCTATCTGGCCAGCCGGTGTGCAGTACTCGATGCCCCGCAGGAGTTCGAGTCGGAAGAAGACGTTCAAGGCTGTAATGACTATGCCCGCTGGGCTACGAAGCAGTTTGAAAAAGAGGACTACGACCTGATCATCAGCTCCAACAGATTCGCCCAGCCTCTTGCGGGACGTACCTTGGCGGAGAGCGAGGCTCCGGGGCGCGATGCCTATGAAGAAATGCTCCAGGACTGGAGCGATACCGGGGCAGAGGTCGCGGTGATCCGAGACACTCCGTGGCCCGGGTCAACAGTAGGGAATATTCCGGACTGCGTGGCAGCGAATTCCTCGGACTACAAGGATTGCTCCGCAGCTGCTGACGAATGGATTCCCATGGACCCGCAGGCCGAAGCGGTCAAGGCGCTGGATGATCCGGACGTCGTGAACATCGACATGAATGATCAGCTGTGCGATGACACCACGTGCTATCCAGTTGTCGGAGGCGTCATGGCCTATTGGGACCACTCTCATTTGAGCGAGACCTATGTGCAAATGCTGGCCAAGACCGTCGACTCCCGCCTGCAGAAAGCCATTGATTCGAAAGAACTCTTTCCTGGATCCTCCAGCTGATACTGCAAGTTAATAGCAAAACAGAGCTGGCGCTGAACCATTCCTGGTTCAGCGCCAGCTCTGTTTATCCACGTGGCTTTGCTGGGGGTACCGGAGCGTCCCTCCCTGGACGGAAGGCAGAAACCGTCGGGTCGCCTTTCAGCCAGAATCGCCAAGGATAAGCAGGCCCACCGGCGACTCCTGCCACCCCGACACGAGGTCCTCTGGCAATATCACTCTCTGCCACTCCGCTTTGGACAATATGAAATGGCTCAGCCAGCAAATCCAAGCCGTCATGAGATTCACGAGTAATACCCATAGCCGCCGCGAGATTGCCAGGGCCGCGGGCCAACTGAGCATCCTTGACGTAATTCGATGCAGAGCGCGTACTCTGCTTGGCATGTCTTCGTTCCCGCGCCAGGTCGAGCCCCTGGACAATCTGTCCTGAACGTATCAAAACACCGGAAGCCACGTGTTCCCGTGAGCACACCAGATTCAACGCGAAGTGCATCCCATAGGTGAAATACACATAGGCGTGGCCCGGTGGCAGGAACATCGAGGCGTTGCGAGCGGTCTTCCGATCCTTGGAATGGCTACCCGGATCGTAGGGGCCGGTGGACCCGACCCCCAGATAGGCTTCGGTCTCCGTGATCCGCAGGCCTACCAGTCCCTGCGGAGAATCGACGCTGAGGATCGAGCCCAGCAGGCGAGGGGCCACGCTGAGCGCATCAGGCATGAAGAAGGATCGGTCCACGACCCCAGTATGCCAGCGCGTCCCCTTCCAGGCTTTTTCGCCCTGCATTCACACGGACACCGGCCATTCGTGAAGGCTTTGAAACATGCCGGAAACCGGTACGAGAACCAAACGTTACCCCCAAGCGCTCTTGGATACATTCTTGAAATGCGGCAGCGAGGGAACCGAAACATCGTTAGCGAAGAATAGTTTCAACACCGGGCCAATAACACCGCAAACTGCAGCAGGGCCCGACTCGCCACCGATACACCAAACACCTTGAGGGGAAGTGATCCAGATGGAGTTGGACGTAGCCAGCTTATGGATCCTGATAGCAGCCGCACTCGTACTGATGATGACGCCGGCACTGGGACTTTTCTACGGCGGCATGACGCGCGCTACCGGCGTCGTGAACATGATGCTGATGAGCTTCTCCGCCGCAGCAATCACCGCCGTTGTCTGGGTGCTATGGGGGTACTCGTTCTCCGCCGGTGAGCCAACCATCGCCGGAATCATCGGAAATCCAATCAGCGATTTCGCCATGCACAACACCGAACAGGCAGACCTGCTTTCGGCAGGATTCGCCGGCACCTTCGCCATGATTTCGGTGGCCATCATCTCCGGCGCCATCGCCGACCGCGCACGCTTCGCCCCATGGCTGTTCTTCATCCCGCTGTGGGTCACCCTGGTCTATGCGCCGGTTGCCTTCTGGGTATGGGGCGGAGGCCTGCTGTCCGCAGACGGCTTCCTCGGCAAGCTCTTTGGCGAAGCCATCGACTTCGCCGGTGGCGCTGTGGTCCACACCAACGCCGGTATCGCGGCTCTGGTGCTTGCGCTCAAGCTCGGCCAGCGCCATAACTTCCACGACCGCCCGCAGCCGCACAACACCCCGCTGGTCATGCTTGGTGCAGGACTCCTGTGGTTCGGCTGGTTCGGCTTCAACGCCGGCGCAGCGACCACCGTGGAACAGGCCGGCTTGATCTGGGTCAACACTCTGGCCGCGCCAGGCGCCGCAGTGCTTGGCTGGATCCTTGTTGAGAAGCTGCGCGGCGAGCGTGCAAGCTCGGTAGGCGTAGCATCCGGTCTCGTCGCCGGCCTGGTAGCCATCACCCCTTCTTGTGCAGACGTAGCACCATGGGCCGCACTGCTGCTGGGTGTCCTGGCCGGTGCCGGTGCAGCCTGGGCAGTGAACCTGAAGTGGAAGCTCGGCTACGACGACTCGCTTGACGTAGTGGGCGTCCACCTGGTCGCCGGCATCATCGGCACCCTCTTCCTTGGATTCTTTGCACTGCCAAACGAGGAAAGCGCAGGCGGCCTGTTCTACGGCGGCGGTCTCGCACAGCTCTTCGCACAGTTCATGACGCTTCTCGTGGTCATCGTCTTCTCCGCCGGCATGACGTGGATTATCGCCACGGTCATCGGCAAGTTCAGCCCATGGCGTGTATCGGCCGATATCGAAATCGCCGGTATCGACGAAGCTGAGCACAACGAGGCCGGATACCAGCTGGCATCCAAGTAAAGGGGTGGGAGCTGAAAAATAACAAATACATCATCAAGGGGTAGGACACGATTTCGGTGTCCAGGAAACCGCCGGTGGGCCATGCAGCCACCGGCGGTTTCCGCTTTTAACCGGCGTATCCAGGGGCAGATGTGTAAACCATGGGAATCGCTGGAACGGCTGGAGACCGCGAGCCGATGGCCTCTAGCGTGGAGAGCATCCAGCCAGTATTCCCGAGAAGCCAGGAGAACGCCATGGCCAATGAGCCGAAGCATCCAACTGATCAAGGGCAGCAGCCGGAATCGGTGCCGGGCCAGGACAGCGACATCCTGACCACATCGCAAGGTGCGCCGGTCAGCGATACCGACCATTCCCTGAAGACCGGCGAACGCGGTCCGACCTTGCTGCAAGACCACCACCTGCGCGAAAAGATCATGCACTTCGACCATGAACGCATTCCAGAACGCGTGGTCCATGCCCGCGGTGCCGGTGCCCATGGCTTCTTCACCAGCTATGGCAACGCCGAGGAGCTGACCCGCGCCGACTTCCTGAAACCCGGACGCACCACCCGCGTTTTCGTGCGGTTCTCCACCGTGGTCGGCTCCCGCGGTTCCATGGATACCGCCCGCGATACCCGCGGCTTCGCCACGAAGTTCTACACGGACGAGGGGATCTTCGACCTGGTGGGGAACAACATGCCGGTGTTCTTCATCCAGGACGGAATCAAATTCCCCGACCTGGTGCACGCTGCCAAGCCGCATCCCGATCGGGAAATCCCGCAGGCGCAATCGGCCCACGATACCTTCTGGGATTTCGTCTCGCTGCACACCCCGGCCCAGGCGCATGTGATGTGGCAAATGAGCGACCGGGCCATCCCGCGCTCCTACCGGATGATGGAAGGCTTTGGCGTGCACACCTTCCGCATGGTCAACGCGCTGGGCAGGTCTTCCCTGGTGAAGTTCCATTGGAAGCCGAAGCTCGGCGTCCATTCGCTGGTTTGGGAGGAATCGCAGTTGGCCGGCGGCGCAGATGCGGATTTCCACCGCCGCGATCTGGCCGAGGCGATTGATGCCGGCGCTTTGCCCGAATGGGAACTGGGTGTGCAGATCTTCGAGGATGACGGCACCTCGAGCTTCGAGGGGATCGACCTGCTGGATCCCACGAAGTTCGTCCCCGAGGAACTGGCTCCAGTCCAGCCGCTGGGCAAGATGGTGCTCGACCGCAATCCGGAGAACTACTTCGCGCAGACCGAGCAGGTCGCCTTCCATCCCGGGCACCTGGTGCCGGGCATCGACATTACGGATGATCCGTTGCTGCAGGCGCGGCTCTTCTCCTACCTGGACACCCAGCTCACGCGCCTGGGCGGCCCGAACTTCGCGCAGATCCCTGTCAACCAGCCGCAGGCACCGGTCAACGACATGTTCCGCGATGGGCTGCACCAGCACCGGGTGCCCGAGGGAATAGCTCCCTATAAGCCGAACTCGCTGGACGGCGGCTGTCCCTACATGGCGCAGCTCGGATCCGGGCAGCTGCCGCCACTGGAGTTCCCGCAGCCAATCGATGCCGGTAGGAAAGAACGCTCCGAACCGGCCAGCTTCTCGGATCACTACAGCCAGGCCCGCTTGTTCTACCTCAGCCTTTCGGGCGTTGAGCGGGCGCACGTCCAACAGTCCTACACCTTTGAGCTGGGCAAATGCACCGATGTCCAGGTGCGCCAGCGGCAGGTGGATTGCCTGGCCAACATCGACACCGGGCTGGCCGCCGGCGTGGCCAGGGCTCTGGGCCTGCCGGCACCGGCGGCACAGGAGCTTGGCGAACCTGAGCGAAGCCCCGCGCTATCCCAGATCGGCAAGAGCTGGCCGGTGGATGGGCGCAAGATCGGGGTCGTGTTCGACCGGGAAAACCACGATGATGTGCTGGCCATTCGTTCGGCGCTGAGCGAGCGCGGCATGGCCCCAATGCTGGTTTCGGCCAGGGGCGGAGAAATCGCTGGAGGAGTGGCAATCGACCGGACCTACCTGACGGCGCGGTCCATTGAATTCGACGCGCTGGTGCTGGTCGGGCCGCTGCCACCGGCCCCGGATGCCGAGGCTCCGCTGGATGCCAAGGCCGGGGATGCTGCCAGCGATGGGGATCTGGTCGATCCGCGGGCGGGTTTGCTGATCAACGAGGCCTACCGCCATTGCAAGGCCATCATCTGCCTGCCGGGAGAGTCCTCCGGCCTGCTCCGTGCCGTGGGCCTGCCAGATGAGGCTCCGGGAGTCAGCGTGGTCGAGGTCTCCGCGGTGGCCGACAGCGCCGCGCGGCTGCTATCCACGCATCGTGCGTGGGAACGGTTCCCGGCTGCGCGCTAGGCTCCGATTGCCGGGAACCGGGTTGCTGCAGCTTGCCTGCCTCCATCGAGGAATCCTGGATGTTCCGGCTAGGCTATTCAACCGCTGAATGACCGCGCATCGGTCGTGCTGTCTTGCAGGATGAGAACAGGGGATAGCGCCCGTGAAAACTCGCTGAACACAAAGTTGCGTCCCATGGAAATCATTCCATGGGACGCAACTGGGTCAGCGAATCTTAGGAGAGATCATCCTTGATGTCCTTGGCAGCATCCTTGACATGTTCCCCAGCCTGCTTGGCCTTGGCTGCGGCTTGGTCCTTGGCGCCTTCGGCCTGCAGACGCTCGTTGTCGGTGGCATCTCCCAAGGCTTCCTTGGCCTTTCCAGATGCTTCCTGGGCCTTGTTCTTGATCTTGTCTCCAATACCCATGGTTCCTGCTTTCTGAATTGATCTGATACTGACAATTTGAACTATAGAACGGATCTCGCCACGGGTTATTTTGGCTGAACGATTGCTGAGTGGTTGCATGGCGCAGCATATGAATCTCGTCCCGGATTTGGCGGGGTGACCCTTCAACGCAGTGGAAACTGCCGGCGGAGCATCTGTGTCGCCGCGAGGATCCCGGATGGCGCGCACACCGCTGGATCTGGCCAATGCACTCTGCCTTGCCTCGGAGCAGGCCGCCGTGGCCTGGCCCAGCTCCGGGCGGGCAATCCTGCGAAATCTTCGCCGCCTAGCAGTAATGCAACCAGGAAGCAACCGCGGTTGCGACCGGGGGCAGAAAATTTGATTACAACCACCGAGGGCGGCTGCTTATGCTGGTCCAGTTCCTGATCCCAGGAGGGGAACAGGCTGGTGGCGGAGCCAGCGCAGGACAGGGCAAACAGGCCGAGACGAACCCCCACGCGCCGGTTTCCCTTCCTGCCAGGCAGCGGGATCTGCGCAGGCCGCAGTTCAACGGTCCCTCAGCGGCTGTGCCCATCGCCATCATGATGTTCTTGCGGGGCAAAGCGATCGGCCCAGGTCTCGTCGCTCAATGCCACGAGCTGCTTGATCTGCGAATCGGCCCGGCGTGAAAGATCCTGCAGCAGTGCCCGATCCAGGCGCTGCTCGTGGGGGAGCATGAGCAGCAGCGTCTGCCACATGCGCAGCTTGGCATTGAGCAATCCGGTGAGAACATCCAGTTGGACCTGTGCAGCGGCTTGCGTGTGCTGCCGCAACGGGTTGAACGGGTTGGCCTTCCCGGCAAGCCGGGCCACAGGAGCCAGGAGCTTTCCGATTGGGCGCGGGCTGCAGCCGAGCGTGGCCATGATCTTCTTCAGGTCCTCTTGGTCCGCTTTCACTTGCTGGTGCAGGGATTCAAAGCGTTCTTCGAAGGCAGTTCCGGCCCAAGTGCCGTGTGCAGCCTTGAAATGATCAAGCCCGGATTCGGAGCCCAGCAGATGCCGGTCGAGGTAGCGATGCAAAGTGTCCTGGTCGATCGTCGATGGCGCCATGGCTTTGATTCTCCATTTGGTACGGGGGGAATTTCTTGTTCGCTTCGAAACCCTAGGGCACCGCCGCGACGCAACCAATCCGCGTCTAGGGATCTGCAGGTGGCGTCCAGCTAGCAACGGTGGCCTTGCCTGGGCCTGTTGTTCTTCGGATCTAAGCAGTTAAATGGGCCAGCTTGCCCAGGCTGCCGAATTTATCCGTCGTGCACAGCAGATGCCCGCAAAGCTTGGAAACCAAGAGTTGGCATCGCGGAGGTTTTTATGAGTCAAGACGAACTATGGTCATTGCATGCTTCTGGGACTATCCTGAGAGCCTGTTGTTGATTTGCGGTTTTGGGGGACTGGCAAGTTATGAAGCGACGTCATCACGATTTGGATATTTCTGTGCCTTCACAGGCACCGGCAACCACTCATGGATTTGCATATTTTGCTTTGGGGATCGCAGCGGTTGTGGGACTGAGCAGCGCGACGGCATGGCCAGTTCCGCCGCCAGTTCGCGTGGCCTCCAGCGACTTGGCCATTGAACAATTGGCTATCGCACCGCCGGGCCTCGTGCTGGTGATGGCACCCGAGTCGCAGGAGCCACTGCTCGGCGTGGTCGGCACGCTCAGCTCGGTTCCGAAGGGCGCTGCGATTGGGCAGGCCGACTCCCGATCAGCCCACGGTGCCATCCACCCGCAATCTATAGCCAACCAGCCCGCTGCGGCAGCGCAGGCGCAGCCGGCGTATCGGGCAGCCGCAAGCAACGCGCTGATCAGGCCAAACCTGTTGTCTTTCCAGCTCATGCGTCCTGTGTCTACGAGCATGATTTCCAGCCCCTTCGGCTGGCGCGGAAATCCGACAGGTCCTGGCCGGCAAATCCACATCGGCCAGGACTATCCCATAGCTTGCGGCTCGCCGGTGAGAGCTAGCGAGGACGGTATTGTTGTGGTCGCTTCATGGGCTGGCCATTCGGGAAATCGCGTCACCATTGACCACGGCAATCGGATCCAGACCGGATACAGCCACAATTCCCTGATCCTCGTTGGTGAAGGGCAAAGGGTAAGCCAAGGCCAAGTCATTGCGTTGGCGGGCACCACCGGCAATTCCACTGGCTGCCACGTCCACTTCGAGGTCATTGTCGATGGCCAGTGGCAGAACCCGAGCAAATATCTGGCCATGGGCCCAGGGCAATTCGCTTCGATGTTTCTCCCGGATGCTCCAGCGGTGGCGGCCAGCCGATTCCTCGCCGGCCAAAGTCCCCAGCGTCCACCAGCTCGCAGCTTGCAGGCTGCAGCGCAGCATCCCGCAAAAGCACCGCTGCACGAAGCGAAGCACGCAGCAAAGAAGCCGGTTCGCGCCCAGGGATCATCAAGCTCGAAGCCCGCGGCATCGCCGGCCGCGAAGCACCGGACGGACAAGGCGAAAACCACGGCTCCAAAGGTTCTTCAGCCGCGGCGCACGGCGCCAACCAAGCAGGCCGAGAAGCCACGCCCGGCAGGCACGCCGCCAGTAACGCCAACAAGGCCTGTATCACCGAGCGCTTCGCCGTCGCCGACGGAGCGCGCACAGACAATTACACCGGTGCCCACGCCAAAACCGAGCACGGCCAAGCCCACCGCATCTCCGAGCCTCGACGCGACATCCAGCCCGACTGCCACGCCCACCGCTTCGGCAAGTGCAAAGCCGTCGCTGGCTCCAGAACCGACGCAAGAATCCAAGCCGAGCATCGCGCCTTCGCCATCGCCGTCGGTACAGCCATCATCATCGCCTGAATCGCCGAAACCCACACCGAGCACATCGTCCAGCGTGCCGCCCACCGATGCCAGCCAGGCACCCATCGCTGATTCCCAGCCAACCGAAGGATCAGCAGGGGAGCCATCGCCTGAGCCGACAACCGCTTTGGAAGTGAACCTCAAAGTTCCGGAGAAGGCGCCAACAGCGAACGTGCCCAAGGCCGAGTTGTCATCCAAGGCCCCAGCCAAGAAAACTCCTCCGGCAACCAAAGTGACCGCCGCGAAGGCCATGGAATCCGAGGCGCCGGCCCGCCCTGCTGTGCAGGAAGCCAAGCCTGCTACGAAGCCCGTGAACAGGAAACCTGCTCAAGCGGCCACCGCCGCGCCGGCAAAGAAGCCAATGGCCAAGGCGGCTGCCTCCTCATCCAACGCGCCAAGTGCCAAGGCCAAGGCGCCGGTCGCTAAGGCCAAGGTGCCGGTCGCTAAAGCCAACGCACCAGTTGCCCAGGCCAAGGCACCAGTAGCTAAGCCCAAAGCCCCGGCGGCTAAGCCCAAGGCTCCTATTGCCAAGGCCCAGGTGCCGGTAGCGAAGGCCGCCCCGGCTCCGATCCCGCCCAAGAAGCTTGTGGCAGCTGTGCCGCCGGCCAGGCAGGCCGCCAGCAAGGCCTCGCCGAAGCCAGCCTC
This sequence comes from Glutamicibacter sp. FBE19, assembly GCF_015524875.1. Lineage (NCBI taxonomy): Bacteria > Bacillati > Actinomycetota > Actinomycetes > Micrococcales > Micrococcaceae > Glutamicibacter > Glutamicibacter sp. FBE19. The sequence continues at coordinate 146,561 of NZ_JACKQN010000003.1, forward strand.
CGCAGAACCACGCAGTGCAGCCGTGGCCGCCAAGCCGGAAGCGAGCGCTCCGTAGCAACTGCCAGCTGCGCGCCCGTCGCCCATGACACCCCTTGGCTACGGGCGCGCACCGCGAAGTGATATGGAACTGGTTAGATCGTGCCGTGATTCTTGATATTCTTATAAGTCGAGTCCTGTGCGTTTTTGACGCGCACCACAAGACCTATCGAAAGAAGTGCCCGGCACGTGTTTAATTCACTTTCCGATCGCCTGACAGCAACCTTCAAGAACCTGCGCGGCAAGGGCCGCCTGACTGAAGCAGACATCGACGGTACAGTCCGCGAAATCCGCCGTGCCCTGCTCGACGCTGACGTTGCCGTCTCGGTGGTCCGCGCCTTCGTGGCCCAGGTGAAAGAACGCGCACTGGGTGCCGAGGTTTCCGAGTCCCTGAACCCGGGCCAGCAGGTCGTCAAGATTGTCAATGAGGAGCTTGTTGGCATCCTCGGTGGCGAAACCCGCCGCCTGAACCTGGCCAAGAACCCTCCAACGGTGATCATGCTCGCCGGTTTGCAGGGTGCCGGCAAGACCACCCTGGCCGGAAAGCTGGCCAAGCACCTGAAGTCCGAGGGCCACACCCCGATGCTTGTGGCCTGCGACCTGCAGCGCCCCAATGCAGTCAAGCAGCTGCAGATCAACGGTGAGCGTGCCGGCGTTCCGGTCTACGCGCCGCACCCGGGCGTCTCCTCGGAGTTCGACACCCCGACCGGCGACCCGGTCGCCGTTGCCCGCGACGGCATCGCCGAAGCCAAGTCCAAGCTGCACGACGTGGTGATCGTCGATACCGCCGGCCGCCTGGGCGTGGACACCGAGATGATGGCCCAGGCCGCGAACATCCGCGCCGCCATCAACCCGGACGAAGTGCTCTTTGTCATCGATGCCATGATCGGCCAGGACGCGGTCAACACCGCCCAGGCCTTCCATGAGGGCGTCGACTTCACCGGCGTGGTGCTCTCCAAGCTCGATGGCGATGCCCGCGGTGGCGCCGCCCTGTCGGTAGCCTCGGTGACCGGCAAGCCGGTCATGTTCGCCTCCACCGGCGAGAACCTGGACGATTTCGAGATCTTCCACCCGGACCGCATGGCTTCGCGCATCCTGGACATGGGCGACGTCATGACGCTCATCGAGCAGGCCGAGAAGAACTGGGACAAGGGCGAAGCCGAGCGCATGGCGAAGAAGTTCGCCGACCAGGAAGACTTCACCCTGGACGACTTCCTCGCCCAGATGGCCCAGATCAAGAAGATGGGCTCGATGAAGAAGCTGCTGGGCATGATGCCCGGCGCGCAGATTTCCCGCCAGCAGCTGGAGCAGTTCGACGAGCGCCAGATCGACCGCGTGGAAGCCATCGTCCGCTCGATGACCCCGCATGAGCGTGTCGCGCCGAAGATCATCAACGGCTCGCGCCGCGCGCGTATCGCCAAGGGTTCGGGTGTCTCGGTCTCCGAGGTCAACCAGATGCTCGAGCGCTTCACCGAAGCACAGAAGATGATGAAGAAGATGGCCGCTGGCGGCGGCATCCCGGGCATGCCAGGGGCAGGCAAGGGCGCTGCCCGCAAGGCGAAGGCCAAGGGCAAGGGCAAGAAGCAGCAGAAGTTCGGCAACCCGGCCAAGGCCGCGCAGGCCGAACTGGAGGCCAAGAACAAGAAGTCTTCGGCACCAGCCGGGGCCTCCTTCGGACAGGGCGCCAACCAGGACTTCGATCCATCGAGCCTGAACTTGCCAGCCGGCTTCGAAAAGTACCTTGGCAACAAGTAGTCACGAGTCCTTGCAGGGCGGCGACCAGGCGCAAACGCTGGTCGCCGCCCTGACTCTTATCTTCGAAGAACCGAACGCCGGGCAGGCCGAAGCCAAGGTCCGGGAGCTGCTGGCCGCTCGTGAGGTCATCTCTGTGGTCTCCATCCCGGTGCCTTGGAATGGACTGTCCATTATCGAGATCAGCATCGCGGTAAATCCCGAAGGCCTGTTGTTTTTGGCCAACGCGGGAGGCAGCCTGAGGCTGGGCCAGCAGGTCGAGGATTTCGCACTGGCGTTGAAGCTGGGCACCGGTGCGCTATATGTCGACCAGGACGACATCGAGGTGCAAAGCGGGGAACCCATCGACGATCCGCGGCTGGAGGCCATGCCTTCGGGGCGTTCCCTGGTCATCGGCGCGCTGAACGAGCCGGACATGGGGATGTGGGCGTCCGCGAGCAAAACCAGCTGGCAGCTTTTGCCGCCGGAGCCCGGGGCCGCAGCCGTGGCCGTGCACGAAGGCTTTTTGGTGGGCGGTGTTATTTCGTCGAGCCAGCATCCGGCGATTATGCTCAGCCGCACCGGCGCGCGATTCACCGCGAACTTCTGGTTCCGCAAGCAGGCGGTTAAGCTCGGTGGGCTTCCAGCCTGGGTTCATATCTGGCCAGTCGCGGCCAGCCCCGCTTTCTGGCCGGCGGAACAAAGTCCCGCCAGAAGGGAATTGGACTGGTTGATAGCCAACCAGGACAGCATCGATGAGCAGGAGCTTGATGAGCTCGCTGGGCTATCGGTGGGCGCCCAAGAGATCGAAAGGCTCAAGCAGGTACTGGTCGGCACCGGCAGCCTGGAATCGGTGGAGCGGGTGCTGGAAGCCTTTGGGCACGAACCGGCGCTGGCCCGCTACCTGGAGGATGCAGTTCTTCCCGAGGGCGCGCGGCAGATCGAGCCGGTGGGCATGGCAAAGGCCGTGGGCCGAGCCATGATTGCCGAATCCCGAAAGATCAATGCCCGGCCGCGGTGGTACAACGCGTCGTCGTGGAAGCCTGTGGCGCAGCTGGTGCTAGGCCTTGCGGAGGCATTGGTGTTCTCGCTGATGCTGGCAGGAACCAATTGGCAAGAGCCTTGGATGCCGCTCTGGGCCATCGTGCTGCTACTGGTGCTTGGCTATGCGGATGCTGCCGGGAACACGGCCTTCGGCGCGCTGCGCTGGTGGCGTTCCCGGGGCCGACGCTACCGCTAGCGTTGGCCCGTACGTTCTCTTCCATGTGGGTACCGGTTACCGCCTATGATTGACATATTGCCATCTTCAATTGACCAAAGGGGCTACTCTTCGTGGATTCAACCGAGTTCAACTACCTCAACCTAGAGTTCATTTTCATGGGCGACAAGCCAGACGCTGCCGAAGTCGTGCGCACCGCATTGGCCGACCGCCGATTGCTGGGATTCGTTGGGGGAGCCGTCGAGCGAGAGAACTCCACCGAGGTACTCGCCGAGGTTGCAACTGTCAGCGAAGCCCGGGATGCGGTGCTCTACCGCATCGATGCCAAGGGCAAATTGCGCGAAGGTTCCCGGGTCACCAAGCTGGTGCACGAATTGAAGAACTCGACCGAGGCCGACTACGTGCTGGTTGACGGAGATGAGATCGACGGGCCAACCCCCGATGATGACATTCTCGGGGACCTTGGGGCTACCAATGAGCTGCTTCACGGGGCAACGCTGAAGGCCTCGGAACTGGTGCTCGCCGCCGGCTTCGACGATAACCAGATCAGCGTATGGAACACTGATTCCGGACTCATGGCAATGCCGACCCAGCCGGTCTTCTCGCCTGGAATCGCCCGCTCCAACCGCCCATTCCTGTCGCTGGCCCGCACCGGCAATGTCATCACGGCCACCGTTGAAGCCAAGCGCCCGCGGCGCGAGCTCTACGGCCCGTCGCTGATGATGGTTCTGGATCTGGAACGCCAGGTCATTCTCGAGCCCGAGACGGATTCTCCAGCCGAGCAGCGCCTCAGGGAACTTGATGCGCTGCTCTTGGGCATCGATGAGCAGACGGTGCAGCTGCTGGATGAACTGGTCTCCGACCCATTGGCACGAGACGAGGCTTTGGGACTGCTGCAGCGTCCGGTTGATTTGGCGGGCATGAAGCGCTTTGTCGCTTTGCTGGGCTTCGACCCGCGAAGCGTAGACTACCTGACCGGCCGCCCGATTCCGGAGGACCGCCGTGTCATTTCCACCGGCGGGCCTTTCCGGAGCTTGCGCGCCGCCTTGAGCGAGCAGGAACGCGAAGCCACCGGGCTCAAGCGGGTGCTCTTCCGTGCAGGGTGGAACCCGCAGGCCTTGATCGGCTCCGGTGCTTTGGTCTTGGCCTCTGGGCTGGGTGTTCATGCGGTATTGGCCAAGAGCGAGAAGTTCGCATGGCTTCCCAAGCCAGCCCGCCAGCTGCTGATGCTCGCTTGGTACGCTGACGGAGCGTTCTATCTGGGCAAGGGAATTGTTGATGCCGCGAAGGCCAAAAGAGATTTTTGAGCCATAACCGGCAGATTTTCATAGGGCACCGGCGGGGAGCAGCTCGATTGAGCTGTCCCCGCCGGTGCTTTATTGCGTTGAATGCACCCAAGCATCGCAAGCTGCGATATTTCAGTCCTGGAAGTCGGTATCGCGGAATTCATGGGGCGGGATCTTGCCGGCCGCATGCTGTTCTTCTTCGGCCAGGCGCAATTCAACCCGGCGGATCTTCCCGGATATGGTCTTGGGCAGATCCGAGAATTCCAAGCGGCGAATCCGCTTGTACGGGGCCAAATGCTCACGGCAGAACCCGAGGATAGCTTTCGCGGTGGCAGCGCTGGGCTCATAACCGGAAGCCAGGATGACAAAGGCCTTGGGCACCGAGAGCTTCAGCGGATCCGGTGAAGGGACGACAGCAACTTCGGCCACGGCGGGATGCTGCAGAGCCACGGACTCCAGTTCAAATGGGCTGAGCTTGTAATCGCTGGATTTGAAGACATCGTCCGCCCGCCCGATGTAGGTCAGGATCCCTTCCTCATCGCGTTCGGCAATATCCCCGGTGTGGTAGAGCCCGTCGCGCATTGCTTCGCCGGTCTTCTCCTGATCATCAAAATAGCCCTTCATCAGGCCCACCGGACGTGGATCCAGGCGCAGGCAGATTTCGCCAACCTCGGCCAGCTGGCCGGTGGTTGGATTGCGCAGTTCGACATCATATCCAGGCATCGGGCGCCCCATGGCACCCACCTTGAGCGGTTCCCCGGGGGAATTGGCGATTTGCACGGTGGTTTCGGTCTGCCCATAGCCGTCGCGGATCACTTGGCCCCACGCGTTGCGCACCTGGTCGATGACTTCGGAGTTCAGCGGTTCGCCGGCCGAAACCAGTTTGCGCGGAGGATTTTCCAGTATGGCAAGATCCGCCTGGATCAAATAGCGCCAGACGGTCGGCGGCGCGCAGAAGCTCGTGACGTTTTCCTTCTCCATCTGGCCCATCAGCGTCACCGGGTCGAAGCGGTCATAGTTGAAGACAAAGACGGTGGCTTCGGCGATCCACGGGCCGAAGAAATTCGACCAGGCGTGCTTGCCCCATCCGGGGGAGGCGACGTTCAAATGAACGTCGCCGGGTTCCAGCCCAATCCAGAACATGGTTGCCAGATGGCCTACCGGATACGAGGTATGGGTGTGCTGCACGAGCTTGGGCTGGGAGGTGGTTCCGGAGGTGAAATACAGCAGCAAGTTCTCGTCGGCACGAGTTGGGGCATCCAGCGAGAACTCGATGGGTGCGCGATGCGAATCCTCGAAATGCAAGGTTCCAGCCTCGGGGACTCCGCCCACCTGCACGATGGTGCGGGTCCCGGGAACTGAGTGGAGCTTTTCCAGTTGGCCGTGACCGGCGATGACCCATGAAGCGTTGCCGCGTTCGAACCGGTCAGCCAGATCCTCGCTGGTGGCCTGGGTGGTCGTAGGGATGATCACGGCGCCCAGCTTCATGCCGGCCAGCATCGTTTCCCACAGCGCCACCTCGTTGCCGAGCATCACAATGATCGCCTCGCCGCGCCGCAGCCCGTGATCGCTCAGCCAGCGGGCCACCTGGGTGGAGCGCGCGGAGAGCTCGGACCAGCTATATCGGGCGGTGCTGCCATCTGGTTCAGCCAGGATCAGCGCGGGTTCGCTGGCGCGCTGCGGATCCTGCGCGATGGCGTCGAACCAGTCATAGGCGAAGTTGAAGTCGGTGAACTCCGGCCAGGCGAACTCGGCCCGGGCCCTGTGGTAGTCATCGCGGGCGTCCAAAAGCAGGTCGCGTGCGGCTCGGAACTTCTCGGTATTGCTCATCGCAGTCCTTTGCGTCGGGGCGACATCGCCAGCAGCCGTCATTGTTCGTTGCCACTCAATATACGGTAGCGATCAGCAGGACGAGGCGCCGCCTGACCGTGTGCATGAGGCGGGGTCCAGAGGCCTTGTTTCCCCTTGATGCCTACCTGGTCAATCCAGCAGTGCGGCCCTCGATGCGCGGTGGGAGAAAGAATTGGACGGTAATGGCTGTGATGGTCTAGCGTCTGAAATATGCCAAAGGAACGAGGTCCCGCCAAGAAACAGAATCCGCTTCTTGTGCTGGGAAAAATCAGCGCCATCCTTGATTCCTTTTCCTTGCGCCAGCCGGTTCTGACCCTCGCTGATTTACGCGAGGCCACCTCCATGCCGGCCTCCACGGTCCAGCGGCTGGTGGCCAACCTGGTGGAGCAGGGCTTCTTGGACCGCGAGGGGGATGGCTATCGCATTGGCATGAAGATGGCCTACTGGGCTGCGCCTGCCACGCGCGGCAAGGAAGTGCTCGACGTGATCAGCCCGCTGCTCGCAGAACTCCGGGATGGCACCGGGGAAACGGCCTGCCTTTTCCGTGCTGAAGCGGTGTACCGGGTCTGCGTTGGCATCGCCGAAACCCGCCACGTCCTGCGCAGGGAAATGCATCTGGGGGAGCTGGCGCCGCTGCATGCCGGCTCTGCCGGCCGTGTGCTGCTGGCCTGGAAGCCGGAGCTGATGCAGCGACTGGTTGAGGGCTCGCTGGAGTCCCTGACCTCCTCGACGATTACCGGCCTTGACGACTTGCAGGCGGCTGTGGAGGCGACCCGCGCTGATGGTTTTGCCATCACCATCGGAGAGCGTGAAAGCGGCGCCTCCGGCTTGTCGGCACCGGTTTTCGACTCGGCGGCCCGATTGGTGGCTGCCGTGACCATTAGCGGACCGACCCTGCGCATGCCGCAAGCGGTCTGCGAGAGCTGGGTTGAGCCTTTGCTGGAAACGGCTGAGCGGATGACCCGCTTGATAGGCGGGCGTTTCCCCGGGGAAACCCACCGCCCCGCATAGCGGCGAGGCGATGGGCTGATCGTTCGAGGTGCCTAGGAACGGGCGCTGTCCATGGCGCTGGGCCCCGAGGGGATCACCCATTCGAAGGCCTTGGCCTTGGACCGGGCTCCCTGAGCCGACTTCGACCGGTTTGGCTCGCCCAGCTGGGCCAGCAGCGCTTCGGAAAGCTGCACCAGTTCGCCAAAGCGTTCCGGGGTCAGCCACTGGGGACGGGTAGCGAAGAGGATATCCTCGCTCGACGTATTGCCGCTGGCTCCTGGAGCGAAGGGGCAGCCGCCCAGTCCGCCCAATGCGCCGTCCACCACATCGGCCCCGGCCGCGATGGCAGCCAAGGTATTGGCCACTCCCAGCCCCCAGGTGTCGTGGCCGTGGAAGACGATGCGCCGCTGCGGCGAATTTGCGCGCACATTGCTGATCAGCGAGGCCACCTGGGCGGGGACTGCCTGGCCCAAGGTGTCGCAGATGACGATGTCGCAGGTTCCTTCGGCCCGGGGGTCATTGGCGATCTCCAGCACCCGCGACTCGGGAACCTGGCCGTCAAAGGGGCAGGTGAATGAGGTGGCCAGGCACAGCTGGATTCTGCCGTTGACCGCCTGCGCGTACCTGATGGCCTCGGGCAGGGCCTCCAGGCTCGCTTCTGTGCTGCGCGAGATGTTGGCCTGGTTATGCGCGTCGGATACCGAGAGGCAGTACTGGAAGTTGGTGATGCCCGCCTTGGCCGCCTTGGCGACATGTCCGGGCGTGGCCACCCAGATCCAGCAGTGGGCCAATTCCTCCGCGGTCAGCGCCTCGGCCACCGCCAGGGTATTGGCCATCGGCGGGACCAGGTCGGCGCGGGCCATCGAGCCCAGCTCGATTTCCTGGACGCCCAGGCGCAGCAGTTCCCGGACGGTCGCGATTTTCTGCTCGGTGTCCAGCAGCTTTCCGGTCAGCTGCAGGCCGTCGCGCAGGGTGACGTCGCGCAGGGTCGCTGCCGGGGTGAAGGAGTAGCTCATGCTTGGCTCGTTTCGCTGTTGGTGGCGTTGATGATTTCTTCTGGGCTGTAGCCCAGCAGGGTGCCCAGGATTTCTCCGGTATGCTCGCCCAGGTCCGGGCCGAGGCTGCGGATGGGCAGGGAGGCGGATCCCACCACCGGCACTATTCCGGGGAACCCAACCTCGGGCAGGATTTCCTCGCCGGTGGATACGCTGAAGTTCTGGATCATGTTCCGGGCTTGGTACTGCGGCTCCTTCACGATGTCCTCGGCGGTGTAGATGGGACCGGCCGGCACTCCGGCGGCGTCGAGGATTTCCAACGCCTCCTTGGAGTCCACAGTGCTGCTCCATGCGCCGATGGCCTCGTCGAGCATTTCGCGTTGTTCCCACCGTTGGGCGTTGGATTTCAAGGATGCATCGCTGGCCAGGTCGGGGCGCCCGATGGCTTCCATGTACCGGCGGTAGATTCCATCGCCATTTCCGGCCACGACGATGCTCGCTCCGTCGGCACAGAGATAGGCGTTGGAGGGAGCGATGCCTTCCATGCGCCCGCCGGTGCGGGTGCGCGATTCACCATAGGCGCCCTGGTCGGGGATGAGCGATTCCATCATGGAGAACATGGCCTCGTGCAATGCCACGTCGATGATCCGGTGATCCAGCGGCAGCGGCTTTCCAGGGGCGCTCTTGCGGTCGCGTTCAAAGAGCGCCATCACTGCCCCGAAGGCGGCATAGAGCCCGGCAATGGAGTCTCCGATGGATACGCCCACGCGCACCGGCGCCCGGTCCGGGTCGCCGACCAGGTTGCGGAATCCGCTGAAGGCTTCGGCCACCGCGGCAAAGCCGGGGCGTTCGGCCAGCGGGCCGGTTTGGCCGAAGGCGGAGATCCGGGTGATCACCAGATTCGGGTTGGCGGCGCTGAGCTGCTCGGGGCCCAGGCCCCATTTTTCCAGGGTGCCGGGCCGGAAATTCTCCAGCAATACATCGCATTCACGCACCAGGTCGAGCACGGCGGCCCGTCCGGCATCGCTGCGCAGATCAAGCACCACCGATTTCTTGTTCCGGTTGATGGTGCGGTAGAGCATCGACACGCTGCCCTTTTTCAACCTCCAGTTGCGCAGTTCGTCGCCGGTTTCGGGGCGTTCGACCTTGATGACTTCGGCACCGAAGTCCGCCAGCAGGCGCCCTGCGGTGGGTGCGGCAATGTAGTTGCCCAGTTCCAGAACGCGGATGCCTTCTAGCGGGGCGATAGCCGGGGTGTTGGCCTCTAAGCGGCTCATGGATAGCTCCTTGGGTCAGCTGGCTGGAATTAGATGAAGATGCTCATGACCAGGACAAGTCCCAGTGCGATCACCGATGCGACGGAGACGCCGACGGTCACGGACTTCAGGGCGCCCCGGACGGTTTGGCCCAGCAGGGATTGCAGGAGCCAGAAGGTGTTGGAGGTGACGTGGATCATGAACAGCGAGCCTGCCCCGGCGGCCAGCGCGATGAGCACCGGATCCAGTCCCAGGGCCGGCGCGATCGGGGCGAGCATGCCGGCGGCGGTGATGGCCGAGAGGGTGACCGAGCCTACCGCGATGTGCAGGACCGCGGCGATGACCCAGACGACGACCAGGGGAGCGACGGCGCTGGCGCTGAAGAATCCGCCGAGGATATCGCCCAGGCCGGCGGCGGCCACGGTGGCAGCCAGCGAACCGCCGGCACCGGTGAGCAGCAGGATCTGGCCGCTTTCCTTGAAGCCGGTGGTGATGGCTTCCTCGACGCCCTGCTGGCCGATGGCGCCGCGTCCCACAATGGTGGTGCCGATCAGTCCGATGAGCAGCGCGACCACCGGGTTGCCGACCAGCTCGAGCACGGAATTGTGGATCTCCGCAATTTGGGTCACCGCGCCGATGGCGATCAGCAGCAGCGACAGCAGCAGTGGCGCAAAAAGGAGCAGCAGCGAAGTTTCCCTCTTGCGCTCCTGGTCCACGGCGAGCTTCACGGCGCTGGCCTGTTCATCCTCGTTGGGCAGGGGAGTCCGGGACATCTGCCCGGGGCCAGATGGGTTGGCCTGCGGGAAGTCGTCTTCTTCGAAGACATGCTGCTCGTCGCGTTCGGGCTTCCAGAACCCGCGGCGGAAGACGAAGGACATCACCATGGTGGCCAGCAGGACCGTGGGCACTACCAGCAGCAGCCCGCAGATCAGCATGGTGCCCAGCGGCACGCCGAGCACGCCGGCCACGGCCAGCGAGCCGACGCCGGGAACCATGAAGATGATGCCGCACTCCAGCGAGATGGCCATTGCGGTGGCCAGGCGGGCGGTGCCCATGGGGCCGATCTTTGGCGCCATGCGCCGTGCCAGCGGGGCGGAAATCACCAGCAGCACGTCGACAAAGATCGACTGCAGCACGGTGCTCATGGCTACCGCCATGGAATACGGCAGGTATTTCGGGCCAAAGACGCTGAGCAGTTTTTCCACCAGGCGCCGGATCGCTCCGGCCTGGTTCAGGATCGACCCCATGAGCACGCCGAAGGCGATGAGCAGGCCGACTTCCACCATGATGTCGCCGAAGCCCTGGGTGATGGTTTCGATGGTCTTGGTGATTCCCAGCTGGGTGCTCAGCCCCAGATACAGGGAGCCGAGAATCAGGCCGATGACGGGATTGACCTTGAATTTCACGATCAGCAGCACCGTGGCGAGCACAGCCACGGCGGTGTTTATCAGAATCGCTGTATCTGACATGGGGTTCCGATCTTCATTGAATACGGGGGCAAAGTGAGCTGGGTCACGAATCTCTGATTCATAGTATGGGTCGTAACTCACAATGTAAACTTCGTGTCATGCTCGAGTCACACGTCCATTGGCTCCTGTTCGTTAAACGAAAACGGGTCCCGCAGCCTATGGCTGCGGGACCCGCCGGGACGCGGAATTTCCGAGGCTAGGATTTCAGCGAAGGGAAATCGGTGTCCTTGTATTCGGTGCCGGCCGGATCGCCGCCCTGGAAGCGGCGCTCTTCGGCCTGGCGCAATTCCACGCGGCGAATCTTGCCCGAGATGGTCTTGGGCAGCTGGGCGAACTCGATGCGCCGCACCCGCTTGAAGGCCGACAGGTGCTCGCGGCAGTGGGCAAGGATCGACTCGGCAAGCTCGGGACCGGGCTGCGCGCTGCTGGTTGGAACAATGTAGGCCTTCGGCACGCTCAAGCGCAGTTCATCCGGCGCCGGGACAACTGCCGCCTCGGCGACCCCGGGGTGCTCGATCAGCACCGACTCCAGCTCGAACGGGCTGATCTTGTAGTCGCTGGACTTGAAGACGTCGTCCGCGCGCCCGACATAGGTCAGCACCCCGCGCTCATCGCGTTCGGCGATATCCCCGGTGTGGTAGACGCCGTCGCTGAACACCTCGGCAGTCTTCTCCGGGTTTTCGAAATACCCCTTCATCAGCCCCAGCGGGCGCGGTTCGGTCATCAGGCAGATTTCGCCCACGTCGCCAACTTCGCCCGTGGCCGGGTCGCGCAGGACGATGCTGTAGCCGGGCATTGCGCGGCCCATGGCGCCGATGGTGATCCGCTCGCCCGGAGGATTGGCGATCTGCACCGTGGTTTCGGTTTGGCCAAAGCCGTCGCGGATGACCTGTCCCCAGAACTTGTGCACCTGGTCGATGACTTCCGCATTCAGCGGCTCGCCGGCCGAGACCAGTTTTTGCGGCGCCGTCTTCAAGGCGCCCAGATCCGCCTGGATCAGCAGGCGCCACACGGTGGGCGGCGCGCAGAAGCTGGTGACCTTTTCGGCATCCATCTGGTTCATCAGCGCGATCGGGTCAAAGCGGTCGTAGTTATAGAGGAAAACGGTCGCTTCGGCGATCCAAGGCGCAAACAGGTTGGACCACGCATGTTTTGCCCAGCCCGGCGAAGCGACATTCAGGTGCACATCCCCGGGTTCCAGCCCGATCCAGAACATGGTGCTCAAATGGCCCACCGGGTAGGACGTATGGGTGTGCTCAACCAGCTTGGCCTTGGAGGTGGTGCCAGAGGTGAAGTAGCGCAAGAGCGTTTCATCTGCGCGCGTGGGGGAGCCGAGCTGGAAACTGGCCTCGGCCTGGTGGGACTGGGCGAAGTCGAGAATTCCCTCTGGGACGCTGCCGCCGATCTGGATCAGCGTGTAGTCCCCGGGCACGGTGTCGAACTTCTGGATCTCGGCCTCATTGGTGATCACCCATTGGATGTGCCCGCGATCGATCCGGTCGGCCAGATCCGTGGGCGTCAGCTGCGTGGTGCACGGGACCAGGATGGCGCCGAGCTTGATCCCGGCGAGCATCGACTCCCAGAGCTCAACCTGGTTGCCGAGCATGACGGCAATGGAATCCGAGCGGTTCACGCCCTGGTCGGAAAGCCAGCGTGCCAATTGGGTGGAGCGCTCGGAGAGCTCGGCCCAGGTGCGCCTGATTGAGCCGCCATCGCGTTCGGTGATGATCAGCGCCGGGGTATCAGCCCGCTGCGGATCCTTGGCCACCTGGTCGAACCAGTCGAAGCCGAAATTGAACTCGCTGAACTGGGGCCAGCGGAACTCGGCCCGCGCCTGTGCGTAATCGTTGCGCAATTCCAGGAGTCGATCGCGGGCAGCTCTGAATTCATCGGTAACGCTCACAACTAACCTTCCCTCGCGTGGACAATGACGCCCCGTCGATAAAGTGAGGCGTATCACTTGCCAATATACTTGGAAGTCCAAGGGTTTGGAAGCGTTGTTACCCGCCGAAGTCTTGAATCACCTGAGGCTGGGGGATTGAATAAGTACATGAGCCAGCAGCCCAAGGTGCTTGTCTGTGGTCCATCCAGCTGGAATCAGCTGGTTGAGCTCGACCACCTGCCCGAACCCCGCCCCCAGCAACTCTTCGCGCGCGGCGCATGGCGCACCGTCGGCGGCACCTCTGCGGGCAAGGCACTGCACTTGAGTTCGCTGGATATTGCCACCGAGCTCTTTACCCAGGTGGCCGGCGATGAATCCGGGCAGGTGCTGCGGCGTGCGCTCCTGGGCGCTGGCATCAACCTGCAGGTGGTGCCCAGCGCGAGCACCGAGCAGCATATTAACCTCATGGCTGGCGGCCAGCGGATATCGGTCTATCTTGCCGCCCCATCGGCTCCCGCGGATGCGGATGTCGATGCCGTTTGCGCCGCGGTGCGCGAATCCGATCTGGCGGTCATTGACCTGAGCGAGTTGGGGCTGCGGGTCATTGAGCGACTACGGGAGCCGGCCGTGCCGCTATGGGTCGACCTGCATGACTTTGATGGCTTTTCCTCGTTCCATCAGCCCTTCCTGGGTGCGGCTTCTGTGGTTTTCATGAACGATGATGCCACCAGCGACCCGTGGGAGCTGCTGGCAGGTTGCCTGCGCCGTGGCCCCAGCCTGGCTATTTGCACGCTGGGGGAGCAGGGTGCGGTGGCCATGGATCACCAGGGCCGGCGTTGGGAAGTGGCCGCGCCAAAGGTCGAGGTGGTCGACACCAATGGCGCCGGAGATGCCTTCATGGCGGGATTCTTGGCTGCCCGCCTGCGCGGCGCGCCAGTGCAGGCGTCGATGGAGGCGGCTGCCAGCAGTGCGGCGGTAGCACTCTCGAGCAGGCATCTGCACCCGAAGCTCGCCCAGTTGCCAGCCTAGTGCCGGGGTGCACCCGATGCGTTCAAAGGCGTGACCGCCGGAACACGGGAATTTACTTGAAGCATCAAGTAAATCGGAGTAGGGTTATAGCCAACAGGAAGTCCTGATTGGAAAGAAGGCGCAGGAGATGACCATGCTCAAAGAAGACAAGCTCGCCGCAACCACCCACATGAACGCCGTGCAGTTGAAGGTCGGCGATATGAAGGTCATGAGCGCGTACTACCAGCAGGCCCTGGGGTTGGCGGTTTTGGAGGAAACCGCGGAAGGGACCCGGCTGGGTCGTGGCACACGGGAATTAGTCAACCTGCGCTATGCCCCCGGGCTCAAGCTTCCGGCGCGCAGCGAAGCGGGCCTGTTCCATACGGCATTGCTCTTCAACAGCCAAGCCGACCTGGCCGCTACCGTGCTTTCGGCAGCGCAGTTCGATCAGGGAAAATTTGTCGGAAGCTCGGATCATCTGGTCTCCGAGGCCTTCTACTTCACCGACCCCGAGGGCAACGGCATCGAGTTGTACTTCGACCGGCCCCGCGACACGTGGACCTGGAACAACGGCGAGGTGCGCATGGACACCATCTATCTTGATCCGAACAACTACCTCGAAACGCACCTGAGCGAGCAGGCCGTGTCCTCCTTGCAATCGGCTGGCGCCGAAGTTGGCCACGTCCACCTGCAGGTTGGCGATGTGGGCACCGCGCGGCAGTTCTACGTCAACACCCTCGGCTTTGATCAAACCACCGCATTGGGCAACCAGGCGCTCTTCGTTTCCGCCGGCGGCTACCACCACCATATGGCGATGAATGTCTGGAATTCCCGCGGCGCAGGCCCGCGCAAGGACACCCTGGGCCTGGGCGAAGTGCTTATCAACGTTCCCACCACCGAGGAAATCGGCAAGCTGGCACAGCGCTTGGGCTTCGCCAACATCGCCCACCACCACACGGGAGCCGAACTGCGCTTCAAGGATCCGTGGAACAACCAGCTGCGCGTCACCGTCGCCTAGCCGGGCATCGCGCCGAAGGGAATCAGCCAGCGGCAGCCGAGGCGTCCAGATGTTCTGAAATCACCCCGGCGGTCAACGGCTGTGTCTCCAATGGCCGGAACTGGCCATGCTCACGGCCGCGCAGCACCTGCGCCGCAAACAGGTCCGGGGACCTGGCATCGCATCGCGTCAGATCCTTGGGAGTCTACTCGCACCACGCCGAGGGCTGCAGCGCTTGCACCGTTTCGGGCTCAAAGCGATGGCGGTTCACCCATGCCGGGACGCCGCCCACCATCGTATAGGGCTCCAGATCCTTGGCAACCACCGAGTTCGATGCGATCACCGCGCCACCACCTGCGGCTGATCCGGCGCGCGGTTGAACGTCACCACGAACGCCCGGCGCGCTGGGTGCACACGGTGGTCATGCCGCCGAATTCGCGTTCGAGCTTCTACATCACCATCCAGGCGTCTAGATGTTCGCTGGCCGCTGCCACGGGCCGATCCTTAGGCTGGACTCAATATGCGGTGCTGGCCACGGCCCGATCCCCGGCCGGGGACCGCGCTGGCCGCAGCCACCGAGTCTAGCCGCGCGCCGATGCCGGGCCAGGGCCTTGCGCGCATTGTTCCGCGAGCTGCCAGCGGCTTCGGTGCCCCGGCATGGCTCGCGCACCACCGCAAAAGCCCCTTGGCACGGTCCGCGGACGAATCGGGGCCAAAGGGCGCGCGCCCGGAGGGCTACGGCAGCTGCGGATCCACGTCGAAGTGCTCGGCGACCTGGGTGATCACTTCATTTGCGCCCTGGATCGAGACCGAGGACAGGAAGATGGAGTCGTCGACCGGAACCACTTCGCCCTTCAGCTTCTTCCACAGCGGGTTGGAGGTGAACTTCTTCTCCTGGTCGCGCGAGGCATCGCCTTCAGCGCCTTCAGGGGACCAGGTGGACTGGAAAATGACACCCGCGTCGGCCTTGAGGATTTCCTCGGGCGAGAGCGGCACGAAGATGGATTCGGTGGTATCTGGCGAGCCTTCCGGGCGCGGGATGGACATATCCGACATGATCTCGCCGATGAAGGAATCGCTGGAGTACAAGCGGGCGGTGTCTTCCCCGGCAAATCGCACCAGGGAGTAGGTGGCAGCGGCATCCTTGGCGAGGATTTCCTTGCCGACCGCGGCGGCGCGTTCCTCGTAGCCGGCCACGGCCTCCTGCGCTTCCTGCTTCTTGCCCAGTGCTTCGCCGAGCAGGACCACGTTCTCCTTCCAGGTTGGCCCGGTGGATTCGGAGAAGATCGTCGGTGCGATCTTGTTCAGCTGGTCGTACATCGCGCCTTGGCGGACATCGGCGGAAATGATGACATCCGGCTCTGCGGCCAGCAGCTTTTCCAGGTCAGGCTCGGTGGTGGTTCCGATGTTGACCGCCTCGTCGGTGAGCTCGGAGACATCGCCGAGGTATTCCGGGAAGGGGCTGCCCGAGGAGCGGTATTCGGTGTAGGCGACCAATTCGGCGCCCAGCAGCATCGTGGCATCAACATAGGAAGGATCCAGCGCGGCCACGCGCAGCGGGCGCTCAGGCAGTTCGGTCGTGCCGCGGAAGTGCTTGATGGTTGCCGGGAACTGCCCGTCGGCGGCCGAGGCGGCGGTGGCCGAGGGCTCGCTCGTGCTGGCGCCGCCGCAAGAGGTCAGGGCCAAAGCGGCAGCGGCCAGGGCCGCGGTGAGGGGCAGAATTCGTCGAATGTGCATGCGAGTGCTTTCCGTGATGAAGATTTATTGATTGCGGCATTGTGTAATTTTGCACCCGGAGGTTAGGCAAGGGTAAGCTCAATGCGCAGGTTGAACAGTAGCATGGCCCAGGCCATTGCGGTCAACCCCGCACGAGATCAACCCGCATCCCTGCCATATGACAAAGAGCGCCGAGCCATTCCACGAACCACATTGCGCACCGCCAGCCTGCTGGCCCTGGCCCTGGGGCTGTTCGCCGCCGTCGCACTGAGCCTCTGGGTCGGAAGCAGCACGTCCACCCCGGCCGAACTGGGCCACGCCCTGTTTGCGCCCGACGGCTCCGCCAGCGACATCGCCATCCGCGAGATCCGCTGGCCGCGCACCGTCACCGCGCTGGCCGCCGGCGCCGCGCTGGGCATGGCCGGAACGCTCATCCAGGGGCATACCCGGAACCCGATCGCCGAGCCTGGCCTGCTGGGCATCAACCAGGGCGCGGCGCTGGCCATCGTGGCCGTTGCGGTCTTCACCGGCCCGCTGGCCCCGTGGACCCAAGCGGTGCTCGCCTTGGGCGGCGCGCTGCTGGCGGCCCTGGTCGTCTTCGGCATCGGGCGGGTGGACGGGCGGGGCAGCTCGCCGATCACCCTGGTGCTGGTCGGGGCCGCGGTCACCGCCCTGTGCGCGGCGGCGGTCTCGGCAATCGTGCTGCTCAGCGAGGCGGCGCTGGAAACCCTGCGCTTCTGGCAGGTCGGCTCAGTGGTCCAGGGCTACGATTCCTTCCTGGCGCTGTGGCCGCTGCTGGTTCTGGGCAGCGTGCTGGCCCTGGCCAACGCCCGCGGGCTGAACGCGCTGACCCTGGGCGAGGATTCGGCGCGAAGCCTCGGGGTCACCGCCGCGCGCGCCCGCACCCTGGGCCTGGCCGCCATCGTGGCGCTCTCGGGCCTGGCAGTCACCCTGGCCGGGCCGATCGCGTTCCTCGGCCTGCTCGTCCCGCACGTGGCCCGCCGGATTTTCGGCGCAGACTACCGCTGGGTGATACCAGGATCCGCGGCCTGCGGCGCGCTGCTGCTGTGCCTGGCCGATGTGATCGGACGGGTGCTGGCCCGCCCCGGCGAACTGCCCGTCGGCGTAGTGGTCGCACTGATCGGCGCCCCCTTCTTCATCTATGTGGCCCGCCGCCGCAAGGCGGTGTCCGTATGAGCACCCGCCAATCCATCCACCACGCTGCGCCGGCGGCCCGGCGCCGATCGCGGCGCGCCATGTCCACTGCGCTGGGCCTGCTGGCCGTGGCGCTCGGAGCGCTGTGCCTGCACCTGGCCATCGGCGGCACCCCGATCCCGATCCGCGATGTCATCGCCAGCCTGCTGGGCGCGGCCCCCGATCCGCGCACCGAACTGGCGGTGCTCGAATTCCGCCTGCCGCGCACGGTTGCCGCGGTGCTTGCCGGGGTGGCCTTCGGGGTTGCCGGGGCGCTGACCCAAACCGTGGCGCGCAATCCGCTGGCCAGCCCCGACATCCTCGGGGTCACCAACGGGGCCGCCCTGGGCGCGGTCAGCGTGCTGGCGCTGGCCAGCCAGGTCGCCGGCCTGCCCGAATTCTTCCTGCGCCACGGGCTGGTACTCGCGGCCACCGCCGGGGGACTGCTCGTCTCCGCCCTGGTGTTCGCCCTGGTCTGGCACAGTTCCCTGGAGAGCAACCGGCTGGTTCTGGTCGGGCTGGGATTCAGCGGATTGTGCGCCGCGGCCACCTCCTGGATGCTGACCCTGGGCGAGGTCTACAACGCGCAGCAGGCGCTGACCTGGCTGGCCGGAACGGTGAACGCCATCTCCTGGTCGGATCTGCTGCTCGCGCCGGTGGCCATCGTGCTCTGCGTGGCACTGGCCGGGATGCTGCACCAGCAGCGCCAGGTGCTGGCCCTGGATTCCGACACCGCCCGGGCGCTGGGCATGAATCTGGGGCGCGAGAGGGTGCTGATGCTGGGACTGGCGACGCTGCTGGCCATTGCGGGCACCGTCATCGCCGGCCCGCTGGCCTTCGTCGCGCTGGCCAGCGGCCATGCCTCCCGGCTCATCGCGCGCAGCACCATTCCCACGGTGCTGCACAGCGCGCTGATCGGCGCGATCTTCGTGCTGCTGGCCGATCTGGCCGCCGCCCGCAGCTTCCCGGTAGTCCTGCCGGCCGGCGTGGCCACCGCGGTCATCGGCGCGCCCTATCTGATCTTCCTGGTCCTTCGCCAATCCCGGGTGCGCACCGCCAGCTAGCGCGGCGCCGGATCGGCACTTTCCCACAGCCGGAATTATTCTGTGCCCGATCTGTGCTCCGGCGCCCATCATGGGTCCATGGGAACCCACCAGCTGGCCGGCACGCTCACCGCGTTGCGCCACACGATCACCGGGGGCCTGCCGCGCGGGGCGTGCGCGGTGCTCCTGGAAATCATGGCCGCCTGCTGCGCCCTGCTGGGGCAGCTCTCCGAAGCCCTGCGCTCCAGCGAAGACCCGCGCGCCGCCGCCGCCCACGCCCGGCTCATCGAAACCCTCTTCCGCTACACCGTGCGCGAGCAGCTGCAGTGCGCCATCCACCTGGAATCCACCGCCGCCCACCTGCTGGCAGACGACGATCTGGCCGCCGCCTGCGAGGGCGCCACGGACTTCAGCCGTCCGGCCACAGTGCACTCGCAGCGCGCGCACTATCGCGGCACCGCTGATTTCCTTGCCAGCTGGCTGGGGCTGAACTTCCACGAAGCAGATCACCGCGTGTCCGACGCGCATCTGCTCATCGCCCGCCGGGCCATCGACGGCTCCACGATCGCCCCGCGCCTGGCCAAGCTTGCCCAGCTCTACACCGGCTCGCCGGTGCTCGACCCGCGCACCGTGGCCCGCGCCGCCCGCGCCCTGGATAAATTCGAACCGGCGGACACCGCCTTCGAAGGCCTGCCGCTGGATGCCACCGCCACCCACGCCGACGGCCGCACCTTGGAGGAGCACATTGTCGAGCTGTTCCAGGAGCCGGACCTGGCCACCGCCCAGTCCCGCGTTTCCGAGCTGATCGCCGCTGAGCGCCTGGCGCGCAAAACCATCAAGTCCCCGCAGCCCGGCTTCTACCCGCGTGGCACCATCGGGGAATGCGACCGCTACGAGCTCATCGTCGCTGGCGCCCAGCGCGAGGAAATCCGGTCGGTGCTAGGGCAAAGCGATAACCCGCGCACCGATGCCGGCAAATCGGCCCGCGGCACCCAGGGCTCGTCGGCGGCGCAGGAGGATCACGCCGGCGACCGCCCAGCCGACCGCCCAGGCGAGCACCCAGCCGCCCGGGACGACCTGTTCAGCAGCGATGAGCCCATGCCACCCTGGGCCCAGGAACCTGCGGGGCAACCCCCGGAAGACCAGCAAACCAGCTTTCCGCAGGGCGGGGAGCAAGAGCAAAACTTCGCTGACCCGGGCACCGCCGATACCGGTGAGCAAGAGCAAAACTTCGCCGATCCGGGCACCGCCGATACCGGGGAGCAGGAGCCTGGCGATACCGGTCCGCTCGCGGATTTGGAGGTGCCGGTGCCCCAGCGCCGATTGAACGCGTTGATCGCCGCCCTGAAGAACCGTGGATCATCGCGCACCGGAAAAACAGTGGCCCCCAGAATTGCCATTCATATCAAGCTAGGCTCCCTGGCCGACCTGAAAAACCCGGACAACCTCACCTCCATTTCGGAGCACGGCGTCAAGCTGGGGCCGGCGGACACCGGCCAGCTGATCTGCCAAGGTGAAATCTTCCGGGTGATTTTCGGACCCGACGGGCAACCGCTGGATCTGGGCCGATCCGAGCGCTTCTTCACCGAAGCGATGAAGCGCGCCATTTTTGCCCGCGATCGAGGCTGCATTGTCCCGGGCTGCACCGCGGGGCCGGAAATGCTCGAGTACCATCACGACACCTGGTGGGAGCATGGCGGTGGCACTTGCACGCGCAACGGAAGCTGTTTGTGCCGCGCGCACCACCACGCCATTCACGCCAAGCTGCTGACCCTTGTATCGATGGGCGGATTGGCGCACATCATCCTGCCCAAGCACCTGGATCCGCTGCAGCGGCCGCAGCGAAACCGGATCCATCTGGCCGCCTAGCTTGCTGGCCCCAGGCACGCTGTTGCGCCGGTCTACCGGTGCGCCAGATTCACCCGGCGCTGGAACACCTCTTCAAGGGATCCGTACTGGCCGAAGGCGATCAACAAGGATCTGCTGAATCGGTCCCGCGACGGCCGGGAATGTCGATTCCTGGTGGCTTTTCGTCGCGAGTCGGTGTCACAAGGTTCTGTTTTGATAACTTATGACCGCCTGGTAGACCCCTCCTGACTAGTCGAAAAGGCCAAATACCACCCTCCATGAGTGCCCGTGCAAGGGTGGAAAAGTGCCCCTGAGTGTCGGCTCTTGTTGGTCCTCCACCACGAGCAGGACACTAAGAACATGGACGAGAAAGACAAGACACTGGCGAAGTTTGAGCAGCTGGCGAAAGCTCGCAAAATAGTAAACCTGACAGTGCTGGAAACTTCCGGCGTAGATGTTTCGGCGCACGGCCAAATGGGGTGGATCGTAGCGAAAGCAGCAACCAATCCACGTTCGCCCGAAGCCGTCCAAGCACGCTAGCGAGAACACAAAGCCCGGAATAAGGAACGACTGCAACAGGCACTGGCACGGCGCGGAGGAGCGCAGGACATGGCAGACCCAACCAAGGACTTCAAAGACGCTGTGAAGGCGCTCATGCTGGCGAAGAAGCTAACCCGCGCTCAGGCTATCGCTCAGCTCGCACACATGAAACCCGACATGGTGACCAAAGCTGAGAACGCACGACAGGCGAAGCTAGACAACGACCGCAAAGCAGCAGCCGTAGCCAAAGCCAGCGATCCCCGGACTGCACCGGAAAAGATTATGGCCAAAGCTAAAGAGTTCTTCGTGGAAGGCAGCGCAAAGTCGATTCCTGACGGTGTTGTCCTTGCGACCAAGCCCTACCCGGAACAAGGTGATGAAGCACTAGGCGAGTAGGTAGCCGATGACTTTATCCAAGACTGCACGCCGGAGCCGTGACTTGAAACAGTCCGCTAGCGAGTTACAGACAGCCCGAGACAACGCCTACTCAGCTTTGCTTCACCTTTACACCTTCGCCGAGAATCGTGCAGTCCTGTGCGAGAGTGTGGCCGTTGAAGAAGGCAACCAGGCTGTTTCGAGTGGGCTGGAACGGCAAAGCAAACTTGGTTCATGGTGGCCAGGGCATGTGGAAGTGGAAAGTAGCATCCACCACGCGTTACAGACGCACCGGGTTATTGGGCGCAACGCTTGGAGCAAAGTGGAGCTACCGTTCCTAGAACGCAGGGTATCACCGCCGACAGGCGCTGAACGCTTCATCAAATAGGCTTCACGGTTGGTTACGCGCGCTTGGCAGGCCAACCGCGGACACAAACTTGCAGGGAGCGTCTTGCGAGGAGGAGCGGGAATCTCAGCTCCTTCTGAACCAGCTACAAGCTCTCGGGAATGGAAGCCCAAGGCAAAAATTCCTAGGACTGATACCCCTAGGTGGAAGCCAAGAGGCATTGTTCCACTCCGGCAAACTGAGTCACCGCCCGTTTACGTTTCGGGCGGCGGCTCCACCTAAGCGAGATTAGCTGTAAGAACCTGCGTTGGCATCCAAGAAATTGCGGTTTTCATTTAGTGTCACCCCGGCAGCTTTCAGGGAATTAACCAGCATTTTCCGATCGTCCCAAACGTTGTTCAGGTTGATCCAGTTGATACCTTCAATGTCTGAGATGTTCCGGGTTTTCCCCCTGCGCACTAAAACAGTCCGGTTAGCGTCAATGCCCAAGGCCATGCCTGCTTCTAGGATTACATTTGGCCTTGCCTGACCCGTGACCTGCACTTCATCTGGACCGTCGTATGGACCGCTATATTCGGTTTTGAGACGTGCCTCATCATCAGGGGTAAAGATGACAATGACTGCTTGTGCATGATTCAAACCAGACTGAACTATTTGCAGGGTGGTTGGAGCCGAGAGATTAGTTAGATCGCGAGCTTCAGTCCAATCTAGAGGTGACACCTCGATATACCTCAAGAATTGTTCTAGTGTGCTTTTCGTTTCCATGTCTCGCCCGTGCACGATGAACACTTTTCTGGGGTCTTTATTCTGCATTGTCTGCTGTTTCACGGACGTTAGAATATCGCCCCAGGGTTTCTGAGGTTCAGCCCAGGCGTATTTATCCGAAGGCTTAGGCTCGGAAAAATTAGGCTTGGCATGTGTATTCTGGGTGACTAGGTCAATGGAAGGAAGTTTAAAACCCTCCAAGCCAGCTGTGAAGCCCACTTCTAGGAGCTGATTTTTAAGCAGTTTGAATGAGGAGTTCTCTTTCCTTGAGTCTGCTTTAGCGTCATGATAAAAAACCTCATTGAGAATCTGCACTAGTTCCGCATCAGCAAGAGGCTTCCTGGATATTTTCTGAACCATTTCATTAGCTTTTTTAGCTTTGGTGGAATCAGATAAAGCTGAGTTGTCACCGAACCCCATCCAAATGTTGTCCAAGGCATCGTGTGAAATGTAGTCGTTGCTGCCAAGTGCTTGGGCATTTTTCGAGAGCATGTACTGGGTGAAAACTTTTAGGGCCATTCCGTCTTCCTACGGTGCGTCTTGCGTGTTCTTGGTGTAAGTCCAACTGCGTATGTCAGGGAAATGATTTCTCTATAGCCATGATAAACGCGTTGTTCCACTGGGCGTGGTTGGTGTCCTGCCACGGTCGATTGGCAAAAGCGCACTTCGACAGAATGCGGGCCGAAACCGTGGCGCCAACCCTTGTCCAACGGTGAAGAACAAGTTCAAGGCGTTGTTGAACCGGCAGTATCGCCAATGACCCGGAGACTCGCCGAGCCGAGGCTCGGTAACGCGGGCAGGCGCCGCTCAGCCAGCAAAGCCCAGCGGACGCGGGCGCCAATGTAACCCCCTGAGTCAGGAATCGAACAGCTGCTGGCCAAGGTACTGCCCTTGGCTGATGCCGGGCAGGATCGCGTAGAGCCCCGAGGAAGTATGCCGCAGATACTCGCTCATGGCATCCTTGGAGCTCATGGCCTCTTGCAAGGGCACATAATGCGTGCGCGCATCGATGACAAAGGCGATGAAAAACAGCCCGGCATCCAGGCGCCCCAAACCATCCGAGCCATCCACATAGTTGAACCCGCGGCGCAGCATCTGCACGCCGTCGTGTTGGGATGGATGCACAACCGCTACATGCGAATCCGCCGGAATCACCGGCCCGGCAGAACCGGCCATGGCAAAGTCGGGTTCGCTGAATTCATCGCCGCCGGATAACGGGGCACCGGTGGACTTCACGCGTCCGACCACGTTTTCCTGCTCGCGCAACGCCGAGCGATCCCAGGTCTCCACATGCATGCGGATCCGCCGGGTCACCATGTAGCTTCCGCCCGCCATCCACGGCTGATCGGTGGAATCTTTTCCCACCCACACGTGCTGATCGAGCAGCTCCTTGTTATCCGCCAAAAGGTTGGCAGTGCCGTCCTTGAAACCAAAGAGGTTGCGCGGAGTCTGCTGGGCTCTGGTGGTTTTCGAGGTGCGCCCGAAGCCGGTCTGGCTCCAGCGCACCCGGACCGTGCCAAATCCCAACCGTGAAAGATTGCGGATGGCATGCACCGCAACCTGCGGATCATCGGCGCAGGCCTGCACGACGATATCCCCGTCGCTGCGCCCTTCCTCGATCTGGTCCCCGGAAAAGTGGGGGAGTTCGATCAGCGCGTCGGGCAGTTTTCCGTCCAGGCCGAAGCGGGCCTTGCCGTGGTTTCCGATAAACAGGCTGCGCCCGAATCCGATGGTCACGCTCAAGTTGGCGGCGCTCAGATCTGCTGCCTCGCCGGTATCTGACGGCGGTGCGTCGTAGGAGCCGGCCGCCGGATCATCGGCACCCACCTGCTGGCCCTGCGTCATGGCGGCGATGGCATCGGTCCACGAGCGCAGCATCGAGATCAGCGCCTCGCGATCATCGCTGGTCACGTCAAATGCCGCGGTATGCATCCGGTCTTGGGCGGCGGTGGTGATTCCGGCCTGGTGGGCACCGTAAAATTCCACGGTGTCCACCACCGTGGCAGCGTGGCTTCGTCCAGCCAGCCCGGCATGGGCCAGCGCGCCGACGGCCAGGCCGGCAGTTCCTGCCCCGGCGCTGGTGAGCAACAGCCGCCGGGAGAGCCCGCGGCGCGATTCTTTCGCGCCGGTCTGAGCAACAGCTGAAGGCTCGGACGTGGACGTGGAAGGATTTTTGGGCACGATGCGGATCCTTGGGCTAGATGGTGCTGATGCAGGGGCTACTTGATGACAGCGGCGGTCAGCTTTGACAGCGG
This sequence comes from Glutamicibacter sp. FBE19, assembly GCF_015524875.1. Lineage (NCBI taxonomy): Bacteria > Bacillati > Actinomycetota > Actinomycetes > Micrococcales > Micrococcaceae > Glutamicibacter > Glutamicibacter sp. FBE19. The sequence goes on from NZ_JACKQN010000003.1 coordinate 171,363, forward strand.
CTCGGAGAGCGCGTCAACACCGGCCGCCAGTTCCTGCACCTGCTTGGTGCTCAGCTCGTCGTAGTACTTGAAACCGTCGCCGTCGCGGTACTGATCCAGCTGCCCCTGCAATGAGGTGAAGTTCTTCTCAAGCTGGGCATCCAGCTTGTCGTCGGTTCCTTCCAGCAGCGGCTTCAAGTCCTGGTAGGCGATCTTGGCCCCTTCCATATTCGCCTGGAAGTCCCAGAGGTCGGTGTGCGAGAACGTCTCTTCCTCGCCGGTGACCTTGCCGGTGGCAACTTCGTCCAACAACGACTTTGCGCCGTTAGCCAGCTGGTCTGGGGTGAAGCTGAGCTTGAGGGTGCGATCGTAGAGCTTTTGGGTGTTTTCCACCATGCCGTCGGCAATTTCCTGGCGCTGCTTTTCGGTCATCTTGGTGTACTTCTCCGGTGCCCACAAATCCTTCTCGGCGCGGTGCCAGCCTGTGAACTGGTCGCCTTCGGCCAGATCTGCCTCGCGGGCATCCAGGATCGGATCAAGGTCGCCGAAAGACTCTGCCACTGGTTCAATTCGTTCCCAATGCATGCGGGTTGAGGCGTAGAGCTGCTTTGCGGTTTTCTCGTCGCCGGCGGCAAAAGCCTCAGCGAAGTCCTTGGTGCCGCGCAGCAGCTGTTCTGCCTGGTCCTTGACGTAGGCGGTGTACTGGTCTGTTGCGGTTTTTTGCAATGTGGCGCGGTCTGCGGAGACCTGCTGCCCGTCGGCCGCCGCGGTCACGGTGAAGGCCGAGCGGATGCCGTCGCCGACCATTCCCGGCTTGCAGGCGGCAAAGTAGCTGCCTTCCGGTGCCAGCACGACGAGATCCCGGCTGACCCCTGGCCCAACGTTTTCGACTTCTCCCACGATGCGCAGCCCGTCATCGGCCAACAGGTAGAACTCGTTGATCTTGCTTCCCTCGTTCTTCACATTGAACTTCAGCGTCCCGCCGGGCGCGTTGTCGGTGGAAACGGTGCACGAATCGTCGGTGGCCACCACGTTGATGGAGCCGTCGGAGGCGGCTGAGACGTTGTTGTCGGTGCAACCGGAAAGAACCAGGGCGCCGAGCGAGAACAGCGCGGCGGGGGCAAGAAGTTTCTTCATGTGGGTGATTCCTTGGTCGGTGATGAAGCGTGAAGGCGAGTTCACGAGCTTGGGTGTGAAAAATTGCGCTGCCGCGGCTTAGCTGGCCGCAGCTGCTCTGGTTTTGGCCGCACGCGGCGGGGAGGTGGTCTTGCGCAGGTAGAAGAACATCACTGGCACCAGGTAGGCCCACCAGGCGATGGCCGCCAGCCATGGGGTGGCGGGGATGAAGTTGAAGACGCCCTGCAACACCGTGCCCAACCAGCCTGACGGCGGGATTGCGGCGCTGAAATCGTAGGCCAGTGCGTGGATCCCGGGCAGCACTGCGGCTTCCTGCAGATCATGCACCCCGTAGGAGAAGACCCCGGCGGCCACAACCACCAGCAAGGCACCGGTCCAGGTGAAGAACTTGGAGAGCTGAATTTTCACGATGCCGCGGTGGAGCAGCAACCCGATGGCGATGGCGCCAACCAGCCCCAGCACCGCTCCGAGCAGCGGCTGCCAGGTTTCTCCGGTGCTTCGCGCTGCGGCCCAGATGAACAGCGTTGTTTCCAGTCCTTCGCGGCCGACCGACAGCGCGCCGACCATGACCAGTCCCCATGCTGAACCGGTCGCCGCCTTGTCGACCTGGTTTTTCAGATCCTGATTGAGCGTTTTAGAGGCGCCGGCCATCCAGAAGATCATCCAGGTCACCAGGCCGGCGGCGATAATCGACAACCCGCCGCCAATGATTTCCTGCGCCTGGAAGGTCAGTCCGCGAGGCCCGAACGTCAGCAATGCACCAAAGCCCAATGACACGATGACCGCAAACGCCACGCCAGCCCAAATACGCGGAAGCAGATTGCGCCGATCCGTTTTGGTCAGGTAGGCGATGAGCAGGACGACGATGAGGACGGCTTCAAGTCCCTCGCGCAGGCCGATCAGGAAGTTTCCGAGCATGGTGTGGTGCTTTCTCGAAAGTGTGGAGACCGCGAAGAGGCGTTCCCTTCATGGCAGTTCTTGCACTGCGCGCGCATCCCTTGATGATGCAGCGGGCACGCACTCGAACCTCAATAAGGTTAGCCTAAACCAACGCGTGTCAATACCGGCCTGTCGGTATTGGCTTAAGTATTTCGGGCTTGGTTAGCCTCGTCATACAGAGACTCCCTGCGGAGGACTAAAAAACAGCTAGACAAGTGCGATCTTTTTCCCACAAGCAGCTTGTGAAGAAGAAACGCGGTTACGCGAAATTTCCTGCCTCCGTGTTGCGGCGAACCCAAGTGGGGGTGCCCCTATGTTGTTTGTCAAGCATTCGCAGGCACCGGATCATCGTAAAAAGTTCCATCACGAAGCATCGCGAACAGGACCACTAATTGGCGGTGGGCCAACGCAATCAACGCCTGGTTATGCCGTTTGCCTTGGGCACATTTCCCGTCGTAATAAGCTCTGCTGACGGGGTCAAAACGAATCGAGGCGAATACTGAGAGGAATAGTGCCTGTTTCAGTCGTTTGTTGCCTGCACGACTGACTCGTTCAGACTTGATCGCGGTTCCTGACTGGCGCGTGGTTGGTGCTAATCCTGCGTAGGAAGCCAGCGCGGCAGCGCTGGTAAATCCCTTGCGGGAGATCTCGGCAATCACGATCGCGGCAGTCCTGACGGCGACCCCTGGCATTGATGTCAGGACTGGGAAAAGAGGGTGGGCCTCCACCAGATTTTCCAGATGACCGGCGACGTCCGCTCGTTGGGCGTGCAACGCGATCAGCTGCCGGGCAAGGTGAGGGATCACTAGGCCGGCGGCGTCAGTGCCGGCAACCAGCACGTGCTGGGTTGCCAGGGCGTCGAATAAAATGGCGGTCCAGGCGGTGTGGCGACGCGCCCCGTGCTTCTTCGGCTTGGCATCTACACGTGATTCGGCTGGTCTCAAGGTAGCGACACCGGCGGCTTTGAACTACGACATCTATTCGAAGTGGAAGGACAACAAAGCCAAGACGACAGTCATCAGGTGGGGGACGCCAACATGGGGTTGGCGCCATGTTCAGAAGCACAATGTGTCGCTCAGAAGGATTCGGAAAACGACTCAGTTTCCCCAATGACGTACGGTTACCGGAAACACCGTCGTTTACCGAACCCCGGCCAACAAATATACGTGCTGGGTTGTGTGCGTAATTGAGAAAACAATCATGGTTCGTGAAGTTGTCAGCAATAACAGATTGAACGATGGATATCACAGAGGCGTCATTACGACTTATTGTGAAGGTGTTTCTGTTTGTCCTAATTGGGTTCGAGAAGTCGCGTAGGAGACATGAAAGAATTCACAGATAAAGAACTGCAGCAACGCATCAACGAATTTCTGCAAAGTTCAGGAACTGCCGATGAGTTAGGTCCAATTACTGCAGAGGTTGATGGCCCTGTGCTAGTGGTCAGATACACAGGAACTGGCGAACGTACTGGAAAGTTCAAATCACTGGTCAAGATTCCATCGAAAATAGGTGACGACATCTGGAATGAGTACGTCGAAGAAAGCACCGAAATCGATTATTGGACGGAGTACGCGGTGATAGTTCCTGTCGTCGAAGCATACTGGACCAACGATCTCGACCGGCCTGCTGATTCCGATGGATTCACGTTGATGCCGGTTACAGAGGCACAGGTTCATAGAAGAGCACACTACAGATAAGGGTCGAAGGTGGAAGCTTTTCCAACGTTGTATGAACGGCTGAAATTTCATCTGAGTGGACTGGGACAACTGTCGGTTCATCCCTTCAATGAGCATGGCGCGGTTTTCCTGAAGTACGCGGAGACCGGAGTTCTTTTTGCATTCGACAGGGATTTTGCCGGTGTCATGGAAATGGTCATGGTCACAGACGGGGAAAGCCTTTGGCCCGACATGGATCCTCTCCGAGCCCAGATGTCATTGTTCTCTGTGCATGTCTTTGAAACTGTGGACTTGGCTGCTGACGGGGACTGCATCCTTTATTGGGGCACCAGGGGGTTGCGATCCAAACCGGGTAGTCTACCTCGCGCAGTGATATCTGAATCGACTGATGGGGAATGACCCTGGATAAAGGTTGAATAGCCCGGTTCCCACATGGGGGCAGGGCTTTCCTGCACCATACTTCCCATGACTCAGCCATCCGCGCATAGTGACGGCTCTTGCAACTTTCTATTCTTGGATATTGACGGCGTACTGAACGCCTGCGGGGCACTCCTGGGCGATGTGCGCAAACATCAGGCTTGGCCGGGCTACGAGTTGGTGGCAGGTGAGCGCTGGGGTGAGACAGTCTCGCCTCAGATGGTCACGGAACTCAACCAGATCCTCAACGACCATGACTTTCGTCTGGTTTGGCTCACGTCATGGGAGAGCGCTGTGCCGGCCTTCGGGCACAAGACAGGAATCGATAATGTTTTGCATGCTCCGTGGCTGTCAACTGAAGACGCCCATGGGGAGTGGGGCAAGCTCGTCAGTGTCCGGGCATTCCTTTCCCAGCATTCTAAGCTCGGTGACAAAGTGGCCTGGCTCGATGACGATCTGGCCAGCGAGCACGACGCCGCTTTATGGGCCGCACGACAAGGGGTGCTCGCGATCCCGCCAGCAGCTCGGCACGGCATCACACCGGCCCATCTCCACCAGCTATCAGAGCACTGCACCAGGTGACGTCATGGGCAAGTGGAGAAAAGGCAAGCAATGGGCCGCGAAAGAGCTAGCCTTCACCTTCGCCGGCACCTGCGAAGCAACAGGCAAGGTGATCTTCCCGAACCGTAAAGCGGCCAAGAAAAATCGGGAACATTATCGCGACGACTCGGCAGTTTACTCATGCGAACGCTGCGGCGGCATCCACCTTGGCCACGCTAACGGATAAGACCGGCAACAACATCGGGAATGGAACCAATCAGGGGTATGAATTGACAGCGGAACAATTTTTTCGAATTGTTCCGCTGTTCGTATCGTTTAGTGCATGTTCATCGCTGGCAAGTTCACTTGCACATTCCCGGAAACGGAAGACGTTCAGGTTATTTGTGAATCCTCATCGCAGTTCGACTGGATTGCGTTTGGATCAATGGTAGGCACCCTCTTGGCTGTTTTCGCGTCTGTTGCGACTGCAATGTATGCAGTTCGGCATTCAAGAATCGCGAGTGATAAAGCCATTGAGTTGGAACGAAAGAAGAGGTTTCAAGACGCCTTGTTTGAAGCGTCGGATTGTTTCGACAAACTGCGAGAGACGCTTCCCGAATTGGATGAGAAAGTATTATTCGATGCTGTTGGTTCAGTCAGAAAATTGGGGATCGATTCAAAAACTCTTGCTGAAACCAAGCTAATGGTAACTTTGTTCTCTCTGAGCGAAGAGCTCCTCAACGCCCACTACAGTGAACGCCTGTCGAGGATGGCAATTCAATTCAGACCCGGAAGTTCCTATGACCTAAGGCGCAAACCTTCTCAGCTTGAACCAGGCGCAACTCTCTACCAAGCAACCATCGAGGTATCTGACATTTTCAGATCAGCAAAATATAGGATTCCAGCTGCAAAAGACGAGGAAGGCCTAGTACCAGTGCTCGAAAGGATCGTCACTCAGTGCGACGAGGTCATCGAAGCACTTGCTGACGCTTACGAATCAGACGATTAGGCTCAAAGAATGAGATGGTCCGGTTCCCACATGGGGGCCGGGCTTTTCTGCATTCTCTGGGGTATGGCTGAAACAAAGATTGGTAAGGAAACCGGCTCTCCAGGTGGGATGGTTGTTGGCGAGAAAAAGGGGCAGTACATCGCCGAGTCGATCGAAACTAATGGCGAGTTGGCCTTCCCAAACTCTGTTGCCGTTTACGACCGGGTACGAACAGACGCGAAGGTTGAGTCTGTCCTCAATGCGCTGAGCTTGCCATTCCTGTCCGCCAACTGGGATCTGAAAACTGAAAATGTAGACGAAGACGTTGTGCAGCTAGTCCGCACCGAGCTTGGACTGCCCGAGCCAGGCAAGGCCATGCAAGGCCGGCTGCGCCGCCAAGGTATCTCGTGGTTCGAGTGCAGAATAGCGCCTCCGGGTACTTCTGTTCTTGCAAGTTGGTACCGCTGTTCTGCCTAGATGGTACTGATGGTCACCAAGCGCTGTTTTTCTAGTCATGGATATTCCCCGATGTGAACCACGCAAGGTTCCACGGAGTACCCCTGCCCCAAGGAGAACCCTAGAAAATGAATTATCGGCGCATCAAGCAAATGCTCTTCGATGGATACACGTACACGGAAATCACGGCCGCGGTTAACTGCTCTTGAACAGGCATTTCAGCAGCCAAGAAAGCCATCGACACCCACCAGATCACCGTGCAGAACCTCGCTGGCATCACCCACGCCAGGTTGGCGGAGATCTTCCCGGACCGGCGCAAAATGATCAGTTCGAACTATTCTGAACTGGACTTCGCCCTGGTTGCCGAGCAGCTGCAGCGCAATCGGTTCTTCACGCTGCAGCAACCTAGGTGAAATACACCGATCTGGATGATGGGCTGAAGAAATACAGCTATTCCCAGTTCTGTTCGAAGTTCCACCAGCACGCGGGGACCCATGATTTGGTGGCGACGCTGCATCATGACCCGGGCAAGGCCATGTTCGTTGACTGGGCTGGTCCGACCTTGACGGTGGTTGACGCGGTGACTGGCGAGCAGTTCAAAGCGTTCTTCTTCGTCGCCTCGTTGCCATTCTCGTCCATGGTGTTCTCCAAGGCGTTTGCGAACATGAGGCAGGATGCGTGGAATCAAGCCCATGCTGACGCGTTGGAGTTCTTCGGCGGCGTTCCGCAAATGATCGTTCCAGATAATGCGAAGACCGCCACCCACTTCCGGCAGGACCGACGCACCGTTGCCAAGGGCGGTGCCCTCGAAGTGGTGGCCACCAAGTCCTATGCTGCGTTGGCTAAACACTATGGGACAGCGATCGTGCCGGCACGGCCGGGCAAACCCCGTGACAAGGCCCATGTTGAGCGGATTGTGCAGGTCTTCGAAACAATGGTCCTGGGGTAACTGGCCGGCGGGGACTTCGGGAGCTTTGAGCAGCTCAACGAGGCAGTGCAAGACCGGCTGGAACATGTGGATTCCAAGGTGCACCGCACCAATGAGATCAGCCGGGCCGAACTGTTTGCCAGTTCAGAGAAATCCTTGCCCAGACCCTTGCCGCCGTACCGGTTCGAGCAAGTTGAATACAAGCAGTTGAAGGTGGGACCGAATTATCACGTTCATTGCGATTACCAGTATTACTCGCTGCCGTATCCGCTGGTCGGCCGCACGTTGAGCACGCAGCTGAACCAAACCAAGGTGACGGTGATCGACGGGACGCTCATGGTGGCCGAGCATCCGCGCCTGGAAGGACGCCGCGGCCAGCATTCCACGCTGGAAGCCCATATTCCGCCGCAGCACAAGGATGTTTCCGGTCTTTCGAGCCGGGACTGGTTGGCCGACAGCTCCTATCATCCTCTGAATGAGGAGCTATCAACAAGGTAACGGGCAAGGGCATTATGTACCCAGTCGCCGGAGCCCTTTTGCGCCGGGCAGCCGGCAACACCGGGGCGGCGAGTAGAATTGATTCACCACGGACTCGTGCGCGATCCAGCTCATCACGCGCCACGTGATCAAGCTCATGGGCACAGGTCGACTCGCCAGCAGAATAGAGTTGGCCAGCAACCAAGCTCTCTGGCATAATTGCAGGGTACTCGATTTGTTGTGGCCCCTCTCTCCGCTTCGAATCCTGTCCTTTTTAGAGCGCGAGAAGTAAGGCCTGCCCCACAGGTGCTAAAAATCGTGCTCGACCATGTTGAGAAACAGGAGTGACCACTACAGTGGCCGTTAAAATTCGTCTGAAGCGCTTCGGTAAGATGCGCGCACCTTTCTACCGCGTTGTTGTCATGGACTCCCGCGCCAAGCGCGATGGCCGTGCCATCGAGGAGATCGGTAAGTACCACCCAACCGAGAACCCTTCGATCATCGAGATCGATTCGGACCGTGCACAGTACTGGCTGTCCGTTGGCGCTCAGCCAACCGAGCAGGTACACGCACTGCTGAAGATCACCGGTGACTGGCAGAAGTTCAAGGGCATCGATGGCCAGGAAGGCACCTACAAGGTTGCCGAGCCTAAGCCAGCATTCGTTGCTCCTGAAAAGGGTTCGGTGATCCTTCCTGAGGCCATCACCAAGAAGGCTGAGAAGCCAGCTGCTGAAGAGGCAGAGGCCGAAGCAACCGAGGCTGAGTAACAGTGCTCGTTGATGCGCTGGATCATATGGTGCGCGGAATCGTCGAGGAGCCGGAAGACGTCAAGGTTGCCTTGAAGTCCACCCGCCGCGGCGATCTGCTCGAAGTTCGGGTCAACCCTGAGGATCTCGGTCGCGTGATCGGACGCCAGGGACGCACCGCACGAGCATTGCGTATCGTCATGGCAGCGCTGGCCAAGGAATCGGTTCGTGTTGATGTTATCGACACCGACCGCCGCCGCGGCTAAGCAACTGCAGCCCAACACTTCGTTGGCTTCATCTCGAAAGGAGTTTCCGTCCCACTGGTGACGGAAACTCCTTTCGTGTTTCACCCCCACACAATGCAGAAAGAGCAGCAGACTATGCGATTGCAGGTTGCCCGCATCGGCAAGCCCCACGGTATCCGTGGCGAAGTTACCGTTCAGGTCCAGACCGACACCCCCGAGGAGCGCTTCAGCGCAGGCGAGGAGCTGATCGTGATCGACGGTCCGGTCAAGAGCCTCACCGTGAAGAACGCCCGCTGGAACAAGACCATCCTGCTGCTTTCCTTCCAGGAGATCAACGACCGCAACCAGGCCGAAACCCTTCGCGGGGCCCGCCTTGAAATCGAGGTTTCCGACGAGCCCGAAGACGATTCGGATGAATGGTACGAGCACGAGCTGCTCGACCTGAAGGTCATGCTCGAGGGCGAGCAGGTCGGCGTCATCACTGCACTGCGCACCAACCCCGCACAGGATCTGCTGGTCTTCGAGGACACCGATGGCAACGAGGTGTACCTGCCTTTCGTGGACGAATTCGTGCCGGAGGTCGATCCGGAAGCTGGCATCGTGGTCATCACCCCGCCTGCCGGACTGCTGACCCTGAACAGCGACGACTCCACCGAGGAAGAGCACTAAACCATGCGCCTAGATGTCATCTCGATTTTCCCCGAGTATCTGCAGCCACTCTCGCTCTCGCTGATCGGCCGGGCCGCCGAAGACGGCATCCTGGATTTGAAGGTCACCAACCTGCGCGACTTCACCGAGGACAAGCACCGCAAGGTGGACGACACCCCGTACGGCGGCGGCGCCGGCATGGTGATGATGCCCGAGCCGTGGGGCCGGGCCTTGGACTCCGTGCGCCCTGCCGGTGCCCAGGGTCCCAAGCCGACCCTGATCGTCCCGTCGCCGGCCGGTGCGGTGTTCAACCAGCAGATGGCCTATGAGCTCGCGGAAGAAGAGCACCTGGTCTTCGCCTGCGGACGCTACGAAGGCATCGACGAACGCGTTGTCGACTACGCGCACGAGAACTTCAACGTCATTCCCGTTTCCATCGGCGACTACGTGCTCAATGGGGGAGAAGTAGCGGTCATGGTGATGGTCGAGGCCATCGCCCGGCTGATTCCCGGCGTCATTGGCAACCCGGAATCCCTGGTGGAGGAATCCCACTCGGATCTCCTGCTGGAATACCCGGTATACACCAAGCCCGCAGCATGGCGCGGCCGCGAAGTTCCCGAGGTCCTGCTTGGCGGAAACCACCAGCGAGTGGCCCGGTTCCGCCGCGACGAGCAGATCAAGCGCACGGCCGCCCGCCGGCCGGACCTGATCACCCAGATGGATGTCCAAAGCTTGAATCGCCGTGACCGCGATGCCCTGTGGCACAACGGATTTGCTGTGGTTGACGGGGCCATCACCCCGAAATCCGAACTGGATTGGGCCACTGGGGCAGGCACCGGGGAGAGCGGCGGCAGCTGAAGGATGCCTGGCCAAAGCCGGGCAAGAGGCCAACATCACGGCAGCAGGAATTTGGCTGGACTCGCGCGAACCCCAGCGATACGGCATAATTGTTTCTTGGCGTGTTTTTGTCTGGCTCCTGCCGCAGGGGGAAGACCGGATCTAAAAGAACCGCCGCATCGACTGCTAGAGCCAGTCGGTGGTAAACGTTCCGGGGAGTTCGCCAGGCCTGAGGCCGGCGATGGGCCCCGCTACGAGGATTCGGTGACCTGCGGCATTGATCCTAGGAGATGCAACATGCATATTCTTGACTCCGTCGATGCAGCTTCGCTGCGTTCAGACATCCCAGCTTTCGGTCCTGGCGACACCCTGAAGGTGCACGTCAACATCATCGAAGGCAAGAACTCGCGCGTCCAGGTTTTCCAGGGCTACGTTTTGGGCCGCCAGGGCCAGGGCGTTGGCGAAACCTTCACCGTCCGCAAGGTTTCCTTCGGCACCGGTGTTGAGCGTACCTTCCCGGTTCACTCCCCAATCATCGAAAAGATCGAGGTTGTGACCAAGGGCGACGTTCGTCGTGCAAAGCTGTACTACATGCGCGATCGTCACGGCAAGGCTGCTCGCATCCGCGAGAAGCGTGACTTCAACACAAAGAAGTAATCTGCGTTCTTCGATGAACCAGATTGCCCGCAGCGAGCGAGCAATGGTGAAGCGCCGGGCCTTTTCATGGGTCTGGCGCTTCGCTGTACTCGCCATCATTCTTGGCCTTTTGAGCACCATCATCTTCCGCGCGACGGTGATCGACCTCTATCATATCGACTCCAACTCCATGCAGCCGACCCTGAATCCGGGCCAGAGCATCGCCGTTGACCGCCGCGCCTACCAGGACGCGCCGCCGCAGCGCGGGGACGTGATCGTCTTCGACGGGCGCGGTTCCTTCCTGCCCTACGCCAGGGACGGTTTCGCCGACGATCTGCTCGGCGCCTTCAGCCTGGCAGGAACCGGAAGCAAGTACGTCAAACGCGTCATCGGCATTGGGGGAGACACCGTCGAATGCAAGGGGTCCAACTGCCAGATCACCGTTAACGGCCAGCCCATCAGCGAGCCCTATATCTTTGCCGGCAACGCACCGAGCGACCAGGAATTCTCGGTGAAGGTCCCCGAAGGACGCTTGTGGGTAATGGGCGATCACCGCTCCACGTCCAAGGACTCGCGGTCATTGCTCGGGGCCAGTGGCGGGGGAATGATCAGCGTTGACCGCGTCACCGGCAAGGCAACGAGCATTGCCTGGCCGCTGAGCCAGAAGGCAGCCATCAATTGATTTGCTGGATATGTACCTTTGATTAACCGTGCCGGATGGGGAGAACTCCCCATCCGGCACGGTTGTTTTTTTAATTATGCAAATATTCATGTCGGGTGTTGGCACCAAGCTGATTCTGTGAGTTTCGTATGCAATTTTTGCGCTTATTCACAGAATTGGCGACTCTGACTAGGGCGTAGAAAGATAATTCCAATATTAAACCAATGGGCCCTTCCGTTGGAATGTGATCTGGTCGAAGTTCGACCACGCCTATTGACTAGGTGATTTGGCTGGCGAGGTTTGTATTTTCGTTTGATTCGGCACTTGAAAACCATAGTGTCAAGCGGCTAGTGTTTCATTTTGGTAACAACACCTGTGCCTAGATGCGCGCCTAGAGGTAGGGGCCGCGAGGGCACTCGCACCATAAATGTGGGAGAAGCATTAATGCCAAATCCAAATAACAAGACTGCGCAACGTGGCCTCGTTGCTGCAGCCGCTACCGCTTTGGTAGTTGGCAGCAGCTTCATGCCGGCCGTTGCCGCGCAGGAGACGAAGGGTTCGCCTTCTCCGTCGGCCTCCTCAAGCGAGGCCAACAGCGCAAGCTCGTCCGCCACGGAAAATTCGGTGGATACCACCGGACTGCCGGAGGCCATCGAGCGCGACCTGGACAAGTCGGTTGACGAGTACCTGGAAGACTCTAAGTCCAGCGAGACCGCTGCAGCAGTTGACAAGAATCTTGAAGACGAAGGTATCGAAGCTCGTTCGTCTGTCGAGGGCGGCAAAGTTGAGATCGAGGTCAGCAAGAAGGACGCTGCCAAGGCCAAGGCAATCGTCGAAGCCTCCAAGGCTTCTGTTTCCCTGGAAATCAACAAGAACAACCTGTCTACTGCTGAGGGCGTCTACAAGGAGCTCGTCGACAATGTTGACAGCACCGAGTTGAGCCGCCTGACCGCGATCGTGGAAACCACGGTCAAGGGGCAGAAGGTCGTCAAGATCATCGCCTCGGGCCCTGGCTCGATCGAGGGACAGAAGCGCGAGATCACCAAGAAGGTTGTCGCTGACGGCGAATTGTCCTTGGAGCAGTTCGCAGAGCATGTGGCAGCCTCTGACGTCGTCTTTGCTCCATCGGAAAAGGACGGCAACGGTGCTGCCAAGCCCGGAGCCAATGAAGACATCTATGGCGGCATGGGCTACGCGATCGGCCAGAACGGCCAAGCTCCCGCTTCACGCTGCTCGATCGGCTTCAACGCCTGGGATGCCAGCGGCAAGAACGCCATCCTGAGCGCCGGTCACTGCACCGAAGACGGCTCCATGACCGACACCTATGTCCTGGAAGCAAACGCTCCGAACGATTTCCTCGGCTACACCGACGCGCTGGGCACATTCGGTTTCGCCCAGTTCGGCGGCCCTGGCAACTCGGGCTACCCGGTTGACGCGACCTGGGAAGACGTAGATACCGAGAACCCTGGCACCGACATTTCGGTGGTTGAATCGATCAACCCTGCGCTGAACCTTCACGCAGCCGTTTCGCAGTGGCCTGCAGGTGGCGACGAGCGCGACCAGGTTATCAAGGTTACCGATGTAGCTGCCGGCGCTGTTGGCGCTGAAGCCTGCTCTTCAGGTGCAACCACCGGGTGGAGCTGCTCGACCATCACCGGCGAGGGCATCTTCTTCGTCCAGGGCATGGACGGCACCTTGCGTGACGTCTGGGGATACACTGCAGATAACCCGGGCCAGGATGTCCTGGACCAGGGTGACTCGGGCGGTGCCGTATTGATCGGCAACAAGGCCATCGGCATTAACTCCGCTAACGGTCCTGGCGAAGACGGCGCAGAGGACACTTCGGATGACATCGCCATGTACACCGGCCTGAAGGACGCGCTGACTCGTATTGATGGAGTCAAGGACTACCAGGTCAAGCTCTTCATCAATGCTCCTGCCATCACCACTGAAAATGGTTCAGAGGTGGAAGCTGGAAGCGACATCTCCGGTAACGTCAAGGACGCGTCAGAAGGCACCCAGGTTGACGTAATCGTCAACGGCGAAGTCGTGGACACCGTGACCGTTGACTCCAACGGAGACTTCACGTTCTCTGCACCAGAACAGACTGGCGCATACGAGTTCACCTTGCAGGCGCACAAGGGCTTCGACAAGTCGGCAACCACGAACGGCAACGTCATCGTTGTAGCCGTTCCAACGCCAACTCCGACTCCTACGCCAACCCCGACTCCAACTCCAACTCCTACTGAGGAGCCTTCGGAGTCGGCAACGCCTACCGAGACAGCTACTGAGGAGCCTTCGGAGTCGGCAACGCCTACCGAGACTGCTACTGAGGAGCCTTCGGAGTCGGCAACGCCAACTGAGACTGCTACTGAGGAGCCTTCGGAGTCGGCATCGCCTACCGAGACTGCTACTGAGACCGCTTCTGAGGAGCCTTCCGAGTCCGAGACCGAAGAGTCTTCGGAAGCTCCACAGGACGACGAGTCCAACCAGCCAACCAAGTCGGCAACGCCAAAGGAAACTCCTAAGAAGGACGATCCACTGGCCGACACCGGTTCGAGCAGCGCTCCTTTGATCGCTGCAGGTGGCGCCTTGGCTCTGGTCGGTGCAACCTTCCTCCTGTTCCGCCGCGGCAACCGCCGCCACGGCTAAGGAATGAATTACCCATAGGTTCTAGGAACCTCTGAAAGTGTCCCGCTACTTCACCACAGGTAGCGGGACACTTTTTAGTTAGTGCACATGTGGCTCACTGACTGTTTTACGAAAAGGCCTATAGCCTCGAAGTCAAGAAGGCTATGGGTACGCAAAAACCGAGGTGCAATTATGAATTTCAACTCCAGAACATCCCGCACTCCATTGGCGCTGGCCTCAACGGCCCTCATGGCGAGCTTGCTGCTGACCGGTTGCGGGCAAGGAACGGACCCAGGAACCAAAGAGTCCTCGGGCTCCGCGACCTCTGCTCCCACCGCGTCCTCCGAGAACCAAAGCGAGAATTCCGTGGACCAAAACGCGCTGCTGAAGATCAACGACAAGCTTTCCGCAGACCTCGGCGAAAACTATGTCCAGGGCTGGATCAAGAACGGCAAGCTGCACGTGTCGACAACTGATGAAGGCCAGCTTGCTGCGATCGAAGAAGCCGGTGCCGTCGGGCATATCGTGAAGCACAGCAGCCAGGAACTGCGCCAGGCCATCGAAAAGATCATGACGTGGCAGGGCAAGCAGGAGAACCCGATCCGCAATTCGATCCACGCCTATTCGTTGAATCCTGAAACCGGCGGCATTACGCTCTCGGTGGACAAGAGCCAGATCGAAGCGATCACCAAGCTGATCGAAGCTGATCAGCCAGTCGGCGATATCCCCGTGGATTTCAAGTCCAGCGGCGGTATAGGCTCGCCCGCCAACTCGTAGCTGGTTTCCTCTCCAATGACCCGACCGCGCGGGAGCAGAACACTATTTCGCAACGGCCAGCCCGCAAAGGGCTGGCCGTTGTTGCGTCCCACACCGTTCAGGCGAAGCCGATAATGAACGATTCGCCACCGGCTGGCACGTAAGATGGGGTGTGTTACGCGATATTGGAAGGTACTAATCGAACTGTGAGCGCCGCACCAGCTGAAAATCCCCAGGACAAGGGACCGCTATACAAGATATGGCGCTTCATCCGTGAAATCGCCATCATCGTGGTTATAGCCTTGGCGCTCTCCTTCGTGATCAAGACCTTCTTCTTCCGCGCTTATTACATTCCTTCGGGCTCCATGGAGCACACCTTGGAAGTCAACGACCGCATCTTCGCGAACTTGATGGTCCCCGGCCCCTTTGAACTGAACCGCGGCGATGTGGTGGTTTTCCGTGACGACCTGGGCTGGCTGCCGCCATTGGCGCAGTCGCCCACGGCGTTTGAAAACGTGCTCTCCTTCGTGGGAATCCTTCCGGCCGCCGACGAGCAGTACCTGGTCAAGCGCATCATCGGCATGCCAGGAGACACTGTCGAATACGATGCGGCCGTCGGCAAGATCATGATCAATGGCGAAGCGATCGACGAACCCTACATCTACACCGGGAACCAGCCATCGGACATGGAATTCTCGGTCACCGTGCCAGAAGGCAAGATCTGGGTCATGGGCGATCATCGTGCAGCCAGCGCCGACTCGCGCTTCCACACCGATATCGAAGGCGGATTTGTGGACATGGACTCCGTACAGGGCCGGACCTCCATCATTTCGTGGCCAACCTCGCGCTGGGGCACCATCGACTCCCACGATGAAGTCTTCGCCAACGTCCCGGCCCCGGCCAGCAACTAGCCTGCCAGCGATCATGACAGCCACCAAGAACCAGCCAACCACCCTCGACCACGAACGCGCCCTGGCGGCGCGCCACGGCGTGCGCTTTATTGGCGCGGTCGACGAGGTAGGCCGCGGCGCTTTGGCCGGGCCAATTACCGTGGGCATTACCGTGATCGACATCGAGAGCGTGCGCGAATTCCCGGAACTGCGCGACTCGAAGCTCTTGCGCCCGGAAACGCGCGTAGAGCTGGTGCCCAAGGTGCGCGACTGGGCCGTGGGCCACGGCGTCGGCCATGCCTCAGCCCAGGAGATCGATGCCCTGGGCGTCACCGCCGCCTTGCGCCTGGCCGGAACCCGCGCCGTGGAGCAATGCGCCGTCGCGCCCCAAGCCATCCTGCTGGACGGAAGCTACGACTGGCTGACCGCCCCGGAACCGGACCTTTTTGATATGCTCGCCGACGAGCGCGAACCGGTGGGCCTGCACCTTCCGCTGGCCACCATCATCAAGGGCGATATGACCTGCCAGGCGATTGCTGGGGCCTCTATCCTGGCCAAGGTGGAACGCGATGGCATCATGACCGATCTGGCCGTGTCCCACCCCGACTTCGGCTGGGAAATCAACAAGGGCTACGCAACCGCCGCGCATCGTGCGGCAATCAGTGCACAGGGCCCCTGCGATTACCACCGCAAAAGCTGGAACTTGACTTCGCAGGCCGACTCGGCCCATGGTGAAGCCACAACAAAGAAAGCAAAGTGATGGCTGGCGACGATCTGGAAAACTACGAGTCCGACATGGAACTGCAGCTGTACCGCGAGTACAAAACCGTGGTGGGGCTTTTCAATTACGTGGTCGAGACCGAACGGCGGTTCTACCTGGCCAACCAGGTAGACGTCAAAACGCTGAGCAACGCCGGCGAAGTCTACTTCGAGCTGAACCTCACCGACGCGTGGGTGTGGGACATCTACCGGCAAGGGCGTTTTGTGAAGTCCGTGAAGGTGCTGACGTTCAAGGACGTCAACGTCGAGGAACTGAATCGTGACGAGCTGCAGATCCCCAAGGAGGGGCTGGACTCCTAGCGCCGGTTTTCCACACTCCGCTTGCCTGCGGCGCACGCGCGGGGATGAAGCTCCGAAAATGTTGAGGACCAATAGTCCAAACATTCAGGAGCCATTATGCGCACCGCGGCACAACGATTGGGCGCGGCCGGGGAACTGGCCGCCGCCAATTACCTCAGCGACCACCAGTATGAAATCCTCGACCGGAACTGGCGCTGCTCCGCTGGGGAGCTGGATTCCGTGGCTCGCGCCGGCAACGGCCAGATTGTGGCCGTCGAGGTTAAAACGCGGTCCTCAACCCGCTTTGGCACCGGCTTTGATGCCATCACCGCGCAGAAGTACCGCAGGCTTCACAGGCTGCTGATACTTTGGGCCCAAGCCCACCGGACATTCATCGCCGAACCCCGCGTTGATATTCTCGAGGTCTACCCCCAAGGCCCGGGGTACACCTTCCTTCTGCATCAATCGGTGCAAGCATGAGCACTGCACGAACCAGCGCTGCGGCCATCCACGGGGTCAGCGTGTCGCTGATAGAAGTGGAAGCCGATCTCGGAAACGGCATCCCTGGCTTCATCATCCTGGGATTGCCCGATGCCTCGCTGAATGAGGCACGGGAACGTATCAAGGCGGCGGCGCGGAACACCGGCATTCCGCTGGCCAACCGCAAACTGACGGTCAATCTGTCCCCGGCGACCCTGCCCAAATACGGTTCCGGCTTTGATCTGGCAATTCTTGTCGCCGCGCTGGCTGCCGATCACCAGTTGCTTGCCAGCCCCTCCACGTTGTACCTGGCCGAGCTTGGCCTGGAGGGCACTTTGCGTGCAGTTCCCGGTGTTCTGCCCGCAGTTCAACTGGCCAAGGAACACGGATTAGATCGTGTCATTGTGGCTGAAGCCAATGGCAATGAGGCACGGCTGGTTGAGGGAATCGAGGTGAAGTCCGCCCGGCATCTGGGGCAAGTGCTGGAATTCTGTGGCGCGCAGAAGGAACTGATCACTATGCATTTGCACCACCCGGGCCCTGCCGTCGCTCCGGCGCTATCCACTCTGGCCAGCGCCAGCCATGACGAGGCAGACCTGCAGCTGGTCAACGGCCAGCAGGAAGCGCGCCTGGCGCTGGAACTCGCAGCTGCCGGGGGACACCACCTGATCATGGTCGGTCCGGCAGGCGCCGGGAAAACCATGCTGGCCAAATGCCTGCCCACGATCATTCCCCCGCTGGATGACAGCCAGGCCCTTGAGGCCACGGCAGTGCATTCCATTACCAGCGGTGCAATGCACGAGGTCAACCAGCTGCAGCGCACCCCGCCCTTCGTCGCACCACACCACACGTCTTCGCTGTCCGCGCTGATTGGCGGTGGAACTGCGCAGCTGATCCCCGGGGCGATAACGCGGGCCCATCACGGGATCCTGTTTTTGGATGAAGCCGCCCAGTTTAATACCGGCGTTCTTGACGCGCTTCGCCAACCCATCGAGGAAGGCTATATAAACCTGGCCCGGGCCAGAAGCCATCAGCGATTGCCCGCCCGATTCCAGCTCATCCTCGCCTCCAATCCCTGCCCTTGCGGGAGGAACTTCGGGACGGGAACCGGCTGCACGTGCACGCCCATGGCCCGCCGGCGCTACTTCGCCAGGCTATCCGGGCCCATTCTGGATCGCGTTGACCTGCAAGTTCGAGTGAATCCGGTACACCAATCGCAGCTGTTGAGTACCACGCAGAATGAATCCAGCGCCATAGTTCGAGAACGAGTCCGCACAACAAGGGAGCGCAGCCAGGAGCGGCTTCGCCCCTTCGCCATTAGCTGCAATGCCCAAATTCCAACGCAAATACTGCGCCATGAGCTGAGATACCCGGCAAAAACCAAGGCCGCTTTGGAACAACTTGCTGCTCGCCGCGGGCTTTCGGCCCGAGGAATCCACCGTCTGCTGCGGGTGGCCTGGACAGTCGCCGACCAACAACAGCACGCAGCTCCCACCGAAGACGACTTGGCCGTTGCAGCGCATCTGCGCCAAAGTCTTGAGAATAGTTAGGCCATCGAATGTCCATCAATTCAAATCCTGTTCCAGTGGACGATCGCACGAATCAGGAACGGCTGACATATGCGCACTTGAACCAACTGATTGAGCCCAACGACTACACCGCGAGTGCCCTGCTGGAACTCATGAGCCCCCAGGAACTGATTGCACTGATTCGAAGAGCAGACTTCGTGCCATGGGGGCTCAAGTCCCAGGTCGACGACATCCTCGGGGTGAAGACCACCTCGAATATGGCGCAGGACCTGAAAGCCGCACTGACGCGTTGGCGCAAGAGGCTGCCGCTGAGCAACCCCGTGGCCGCACTGGATACCGCGGCCCGGCATAATGGAGGGCTGCTGATCCCAACGGACGCAATGTGGCCAACTCAGCTTGACGACCTCAACCTGGGACGACCCCTGTGCCTATGGTGGCGGGCCAGTGAACCGCAACTTCTTGCCGGAGCACAGGTAGCGACGAATGTAGCGATCGTCGGCTCTCGAGATGCCAGTGACTATGGCGACCAGGTGACCTTCGACCTTGGCAGGACCCTTGCCACGCGTGGGTACACCATCGTCTCCGGGGGAGCCTACGGCATCGATGCCAGCGCCCACCGGGCAGCGCTGACAGTTGAAGACTGGGCCTACCCGAACCCGCCGACCATTACCGTGATGGCCGGCGGTATCGATCGGCTCTATCCATCAGGCAATAGCAACTTGCTCAACCAAATTGTCGCGCGGGGCGTCCTGCTGTCGGAAGTCCCGCCGGGGACCACATCAGCTCGTTTTCGATTCTTGAACCGCAACCGGATCATTGCCGCCTTGAGCAGGTTGGTTATCGTCGCGGAGGCACGACACCGCTCTGGAGCACTGAATACAGCCAGCCATGCGGTTGAGCTAGGCCGCGATGTCGCAGCCGTCCCCGGAAGCGTGTTCGCTCCGAATTCCGCCGGCTGCCACCGGCTGATCGCCGAGGGAAGCGCCGCGCTGCTTGCTTCACCGCAAGATGCCCTCGCTCTCGTCGGCGCCGACCGCAGCACCCAGGCTTCACGCGTGGATCAGGTGCCCCAGAGACCAACAGATCAGCTGGGCCGCGATGAAGGCATGGTCTACGACGTCATGTCGTTTTCCAAGTCGCTGCTGGTTGATGAAATTTCAGCGCGCAGTGGTGTGCCGATGATTCAAACGCTGCAGGCGGTAGCCCGCCTGGAGGCACTCGGGCTGGCCAGCACCGATGGCCTATCGTGGAAACTGGTCTACCAGGGCAACTAACTGCCTTCGGGTAAGCTCGGTGGTGATGAAGCACGATCCTGCCTCGAAGCGCTCCACCGGCCCGTCGGCAAAATTCTCCGAACCCGTGGCCGACTATTTGGAGTACCTGCAGCGCGAACGCGGCCGCAGCGAAAATACCCTGCGCGCCTACGACGTAGATCTCCGAAACCTCGGACAGTTCCTCAACGAACACGCCGGGGATCCGGCATTGAAGCAGATTTCTGTCCAAATGCTTCGAGACTGGCTGGCATACCTGCATGAGTCCGCAGTTTCTCGGACAACATTGGCCCGCCGCATCTCCGCGGTGAAAAACTTCTTCGCTTGGGCATTGAAGAACCATCTGGTTGAGAATGATCCGGCCTTGCGATTGGCAGCACCGAAAAAAGAGCGGCGGCTGCCGCACATACTTCAGCCCAGCCAGATCGACAGGCTCCTGTCGGAACATGCTGGTCCTACAGAAGAAAACGAGGCAGCCAGGCAGAAAGGCGATGGAATCGACCAGGATCCCAAAGCCAGGGCGATCCAGTGTCGAGACAGGGTCATTGCAGAATTGCTCTACGCTTCGGGACTGCGTATCAGTGAGCTGGTTGCCTTGGATCTCTCAGACATCGATTTTGAGCGAAGGACGTTGAGAGTCCTTGGCAAAGGCAACAAGGAGCGGATGGTGCCTTTCGGCAAACCTGCCGAGCGGGTGATTATTGAATGGATACGCTCCTACCGACGAGTCGTGGCCGCAGAGCAGGCGGGGGACGCCTTGCTGGTGGGAGTTCGCGGTTCCAGGTTGAATGTTCGGCAGGCGCGTGAAGTCATTGCCAGCGCCCTGCGCTCACTTGGCGACACCTCCGCCAGCGGGCCACACGCCTTACGCCATACAGTCGCCACCCATTTGCTCGATGGAGGCGCTGACCTGCGTGCGGTGCAAGAGTTCCTCGGGCACGCATCACTTGCCACTACCCAGCTCTATACGCATGTTTCCGTGGATCGATTGCGGCAAAGTTACCGCCAAGCACACCCTCGGGCCTGAAGATTTTCGTCCAATCTGTGAATTTAGCCCGCCTGGGTGGCGAAAAGTGCTGTTCATCGGGCAAAATAGAACTATCGGCGGCGATAGCACCAGTTCGATGTTGACGTAGGGGAAGACGATCAACACCGCAACGGAGGATGGCATGTCTGCACCGATGACCAGAGGCGTGATATTTGTACATTCCGCCCCTGCTGCACTATGCCCGCACCTGGAATGGGCAATTGGGTCCGTGCTCGGAACTCCAGTCAAGATGGACTGGACCGAACAGCACGTCGCACCCGGATTTTGTCGCGCCGAAATTGAGTGGGTTGGCCCTCAGGGAACTGGCGCACTGCTCACCAGTGAAATGCATGGATGGCAGCATCTGCGTTTCGAAATCACAGAGGATCCAAGCCCTGGCGCCGACGGCAGCCGTTGGTCCGTAACTCCAGACTTGGGGATCTTCCACGCGACCGTTGATGTTGCTGGCAACATCATGGTCGGCGAAGAAAGAATCCGCTGGGCCTATGAAAAGGGCGATGGAAACCCGTCAATTTTCTATCAAGAAATGTCCATCGCATTGGGCGAAGCCTGGGACGAGGAACTCGAGCCTTTCCGCCATTCAGGCGATGAAGCACCTGTACGATGGCTCAACCAGGTGGTTTAGCAACTGGTTTTAATGTCTCTGGGTGAGTTTACAACTGCACTCAGTTAGACCCCGGTGGTGCGGGGTTGTTACCACGAGAAGTGGGGTTCCATTTTGGGATCCCACTTCTTGGTTTTACCCTGAAGACATAGTCAGGCGCGCGCCCAGGATGCTAGACTCATTGGCGATGAAGACCAGTCAGGCTCTAGGCAGCCACTCCCGGAACGGCTATCTGGTCGTTCCCTGATCCGCGGACCACCCTTTCACCGGAAGATTCAAGCTACAGAATTTTCGGACATATTTTGAAAGGGACAGATGACCGCGCATTTCAACCACACAATTATCGCTTCAACGGATCCACAGCGCATGGCAGAGTTTTACACTGACTTGCTCGAAGCGAAGCCCGCCCCCAGTTGGGGGCCATTCTGCAACATCAGCCTTGACGGTGGGGTGTTGCTGCAGTTTGCGACGCCACCGATTGATTTTCCGCCTCAGCACTATGCGTTCCTGCTCAACGAAGCGCATTTTGACCGCGCTTACCAAAAAATTTGCGCAGCGGAGCACGAGCATTGGGCCGACCCGCAACGCCAGCACCCCGGAGCAATCAATCATGAGCACGGTGGCAGGGGAGTCTATTTGCTAGACCCATCGGGACATTATCTGGAACTGATCACGAAGGAATACATCCCGCGATGAGGTCACCGGACGACGTCGAAAACATTCTTCTGGATACCATTCGAATATGTTTGTGAATCCACGAGCTTGAGCTTTTGCGCGTCCATGCTTTCCTGGCTGAACAAGCGCTTGCCTGCACCGAGAAGGACCGGGAAAACCAGGAGGTTGTACCGGTCAATAAGCTGGTGCTCTTGGAGGGAACGAACCAAGGTTGCCGAACCATGGATGCTGATGGGTCCACCCTCGCCCGCGCGGAGGCGTGCGACGTCGGAGATCGAACGCAGGATGGTTGTCTCGCCCCAGTTGTCTACGAGGTCCTTCTCGGCCAGCGTTGTGGAAAGCACGTATTTCGGCATGGCGTTATAGTGCGGAAATTCCTCGGTCATCGATGGCCAGATGGGGGAGAAGG
This sequence comes from Glutamicibacter sp. FBE19, assembly GCF_015524875.1. NCBI lineage: Bacteria > Bacillati > Actinomycetota > Actinomycetes > Micrococcales > Micrococcaceae > Glutamicibacter > Glutamicibacter sp. FBE19. The sequence continues at coordinate 194,025 of NZ_JACKQN010000003.1, forward strand.
CCTGGTAGCTGATCCTGCCCAGCAACATGGCTGAAGCTTCAGCCTGTTCGGTGCCTTTCAGCTCGTATGCGGCTGGATCGAACTCGACACTATTCATGGTCCAGCCGGAATTGCGGTATTCGGGTTCGCCGCCCGGAGCTTCAACGACTCCGTCGAGCGAGACAAATGCGGTTGCGATGAGTGTGCGCACGAGGATGGCTCCTGAGCTGATCGAAGTAACAAATTCCCACGCCAGGTGGGCGGATCTTGAGCGTAACAAGCACAGGTGCGATCAGACAACGATTTGCCGAAGAAGCCAGATAATTAAAGCAGGATGGGCTGGTCCAAGGAATCCCTTGGACCAGCCCATCGGCTATTCGGTTGCACGCAACCGGGATATTGCTAGACGCTGCGGATAGCGACAACTGCGTTGTGGCCACCGAAACCGAATGAGTTGTTCAGCGCCACGATGGTGCCCTCGGCTGGAAGTGTTTCCGGCTGGCCGGTGACTACCTTCAGCGGGATCGCTGGATCCTGGTTATCCAAGTTGATCGTCACAGGGGTGGTGCGGTGGTAGACAGCCAGCGCGCACAGGACCGATTCAACGGCACCGGAGGCGCCAAGCAGGTGGCCCATCTGCGACTTGGTCGCCGAGACCCAGACATTGTCCAGCTGATCGCCCAGGGCGTTCTTCAAGGCGGTGTATTCCGGAGCGTCGCCCACCGGGGTGGAGGTTGCGTGCGCGTTGACGTGCACAACGTCCTCTGGCTGGATGCGGCCGTCGAACATGGCGGCCTTCAGCGCGCGGGTAGCACCCGAGCCATCTGGATCCGGAGCGGTGATGTGGTGTGCATCAGAGGTGACCGACGATCCGGCCAGCTCGGCGTAGATGCGGGCGCCACGAGCCAATGCGTGCTCTTCGGCTTCCAGCACCAAGGCGCCAGCGCCTTCACCCATCACGAAGCCATCACGATCGATGTCGTACGGGCGGGAGGCCTTGGCAGGATCGTCATTGCGGCGCGAGAGCGCATGCATCGAGGAGAAAGCAGCCATTGGCATGGGGTGGATGGCTGCTTCAGCGCCACCAACCATCACGACATCGGCCTTGCCCGAGCGGATCAGTTCCAGGCCAACGTGCATGGCCTCGGTGCCCGAAGCGCAAGCGGAGACCGGGGTGTGGGCGCCACCGGCGGCACCCAGGTCCAGGGACACCGCAGCTGCTGGGCCGTTGGGCATCAGCATCGGGACAGTCATTGGCAAAACGCGGCGGGGGCCCTTTTCGCGCAGGGTGTCCCAGGCGTTCAGCAGGGTCCAGACACCGCCGATGCCGGTAGCGAAGGCCACGGCAAGCTTGTTCTGGTCGATGTCTTCCTTGCTCAGGCCTGAGTCGGCCCATGCTTCGCGCGAGGCAACGACAGCGAACTGCGTGGAAGGATCCATGCGCTTGGTTTCCGGGCGGGTGAGAACCTCGGTTGGCTGAACGGAAGCGCGCGCAGCGAAGGTGACCGGAAGGTCGTATTCCTTCACCCAGGCATCATCCAGGGTTGCGGCGCCGGAGACGCCCTTCAAAGCGTTGGCCCAGAGGGTGGGGACGTCCCCGCCGATTGGGGTGGTGGCTCCGAGACCGGTGATCACTACTTTGCGCGCCATCATCAAACTCTCTACTGTGCGATTAAGAAATTTAGGGGGCCGGCTTGACGTACCGGCCGATGCGCACGGCTTGCCCGCGCAACGGTGTGGCGATTAACGCCGAAAGCTTAGGCCTGAACCGAAGCGATGAAGCTGACAGCGTCGCCTACGGTCTTCAGGTTCTTGACTTCCTCGTCCGGAATCTTTACGTCGAACTTCTCTTCTGCCTCTACGACGATGGTCATCATCGAGATCGAGTCGATGTCCAGGTCCTCGGTGAAGGACTTGTCCAGCTGCACGTCTGCTTCGTCCAGGCCGGTCTCGGAGTTGACGATTTCGGCGAGGCCCGCCAGGATTTCTTCGTTGCTAGCCATGGATGGCTCCTTTTCTTCAGTTGCCGGAGGACTCCGGTGTTCTTTGTGGCTGAAACAGATCCCTGCGGACAGGTTCCCGTCGCGAGCCGATGTGCTGAAACGATGGTGCATGAATCACGCACCGCAGTTTCGTCGGTTTAAAGCTTAGGCCAGAGATGAGCCCGCCGGTGGCATCATGACTGGTTCGGCGCGCAAATCTTTGAGTTCTGCCGGTTAGCTGGCAGTGTGCTCGGCGATGAAGGCCTGGGCAGCTTCAAGGTCGGCAGGCGACTTGACCGCGAGGGTCTTCACGCCCTTCAGCCCGCGGCGGGCCAAGCCCACCAGGGTGCCAGCTGGTGCCAGTTCCAAGACTCCGGTGACGCCGGCTTCGGCCAGGGTCTCCATGCACAGATCCCAGCGCACCGGGCGGGAGACCTGGGCTACCAGGGAGTCGAGGTTGGCCTGGCCGTCAGCGACCGGCTGGCCATCGAAGTTCGAGAGCAGGCGCACGCTCGGGTCAGCGGGCGTGAGGGTATCGGCCAATTCCTTCAAGGTGCCCACCGCTGGCTGCATGTGCGAGGTGTGGAATGCGCCGGCAACCTTCAAGGGGATCACACGGGCCTTGGCTGGTGGATTCTCGACCAGTTCGGCCAGCTGTTCGGTGGTTCCCGCGGCAACGATCTGCCCGCCGCCATTGGCGTTGGCCGGGGTGAGCCCGAAACCGTCCAAGGCCGCGAGGACCTCTTCAGGATCGCCACCGAGCACGGCGGCCATGCCGGTCGGGGTGGCTGCGGCCGCTTCGGCCATGGCATTGGCGCGGACCTTGACGAAGTTCATTGCATCGGATTCAGCCAAGGCGCCAGCCAGTGCCGAAGCGGTGATTTCGCCGACCGAGTGGCCGGCAACGATGCTGCCTGCTGGCAAGTGATCGCCGAACAGCGCACGGGCGGTCACCAGGCCTGCGGCGACAATCAGCGGCTGCGCGACGGCGGTGTCCTTGATGGTCTCTTCGTCGGAGACGGTTCCGTGGGCGGTGAGGTCGCGCTCGGTAATGGCGCTCAGGGCTGCCAGATGATCGGCAACACCCTCAACTTCGAGCCATTCGGCGAGGAAACCTGGGGTCTGGGAGCCCTGTCCGGGGCAAACGATTGCTAACACTCTTACAGCTTTCCAAATTCTAGGAGCTTTTCGCGCTTCATTTCGGTACCAAGCTCAAGGTGGCTATTTGTAGGAACTCTACAAAACAGTATCCCATGCCCCACCGGAATTCCCACGTAATGCGCTATGAGCGAGCAAAATGGTGTTGTGCGCCATGCCCATTCTTTGGGTGAAGCCTACAAGTTGAACTCGTGGAGCCGGCCGTAGAGCAATGCGGACTGGAGCACAAAAGCGTCACGCGGCACCAGCGGGTCCCAGCCGCTGACCTCGCTGACCCGCTTGAGCCGATAACGCACGGTATTGGCATGGACAAAGAGCTCGCGCGCGGTGCCTTCCAGCGAATGCCCCAGCGCCAGATAGCTGGAGAGGGTTTCAAGCAGACCGTTGGAGGCTTGCTGCAGCGGCTGATACACCTGTTCGATCAGCGCCGTGCGTGCCAGCTGATCGCCATTGCACGCGCGTTCGGGCCACAAATCATCGGTGCTGACCGGATTGGGCGCCTGCGGCCAGGCGCGTGCCGCGCTGTAGCCGGCGACCGCGGCCACCGCGGCATGGTGCATGTCCTTGACGGTGGCGGCCAGCGGCGAGTACACCACCGGGCCCGGGCCGAAGAACCGGGTGAAGCGGGTGAGGTCGACGTCGTCGAATTTGGTATCCGAGAGCATCAGCACCGAGCGGTCGCCGAGCACCCCCACCAGCGAATCGCGCGAATAGCGGGTGGCGACCCGGCGCAAGGTCGTGACGAAGGTGGCCGAATTGGCTGCCGGGGTGGTGCCCACCAAGATGCGGATGTCCTTTTGCGACTTCCAGCCGATGGCGGCAATCCGCGAAGCCAGCGAGTCATGGGGCTCGCCGTGGAGCACCGCATCCACCACGTGGGCTTCCAGCCGGGAGTCCCAAGCGCCACGGGTTTCGGCAGCACGCGCGTACACGTCGGCGGCGGCAAAGGCCACCTCGCGGGAGTAGCGCAGCACCGCCTCGCGCAGGGCGGCCTGCTCGGACTCCGTGGCGATATCCGGAACCTGGGATTCGACGACCTCCACGATGGTGCGCAGCAGCCCCAAGGCCTTTTGCAGCGAGATCGAACGGGTCAATTCGGTGGGAGCTGCCCCAAAGACGTCGGTGACCACCCATGATGGGGTGGAGGACGGATCCTCGTACCAGGTGACAAAAGTGGAGATGCCCTTTTGGGCGATCAGGCCCAGGGCCGCGCGCTCGTTCGGATCCAGCGAGCGGTACCAGGGCAGCTGCTGGTCAAGATACTTCAGGGCGGTGGTGGACAGGACCCCGATATGGCTTTGGAGCCGCTTGAGCGTTTGCGGGCTCGGCGGCTGTGGCTGGCTGGATCGGTTTTTCGGCGTGGCGGCTTCGAGTTCGGGACTCATGCTTTCAAGCTTAGTGATTTTTCCTCCGCCATGCCCATGCCAAGAAGGGTGATTAAAAAGCTCCTGCCCCGCAGCGGAAAATCCGTTGCGGGGCAGGAGCCGATCTGGCACAAGTGCCGACCCGTGGGTGCTTAGGCGTCGCCGCCAGCGTTGCCGGACTTGCCGGCGTTCGGGTTGTTCAGATCGTACTTGGCGTGGGCCTTCACTGCGGTGTCCGCAGGGATTTCGCCGCGCTCAACCAGCGACTGCAAGGTCTGGACCACCAGCGAGTGGGCATCGATCTTGAAGAAGCGGCGGGCCGCTGCACGGGTGTCCGAGAAGCCGAAGCCGTCCGCGCCCAGGGTGTGGAATTCACCTGGCACGTAGGGGCGGATCTGCTCAGGCACGGCGCGCATGTAGTCGGTGGTCGCGATGACCGGGCCCGGGGTGGACTCCAGCTTGCTGGTCACGTACGGGGTGCGGCGAGCCTTGGAAGGATCGATGAGCACCTCGGCGTCGGCGTTCTGGCCGTCGCGGGCCAGTTCGTTCCACGAAGTCACCGACCAGACATCGGCGGAAACGCCCCACTCTTCGGCGAGGATTTCCTGTGCTTCCAGCGCCCATGGCACGGCCACGCCGGAGGCCAGCAGCTGTGCGCGCGGGCCGTCGGTGGTGGCTTCCTTGAGCAGGTGGATGCCCTTGATGATGCCCTCGACGTCGACGTTTTCCGGCTCAGCTGGCTGGCTGATCGGCTCGTTGTACACGGTCAGGTAGTACATGACGTTTGGATCCTGGTGGGTCCCGCCGTACATGCGGTCCAGGCCGGAGCGCATGATGTGGCCGATTTCGTAACCATAGGCAGGATCGTAGGTGATCACGGCCGGGTTGGTCGAAGCCAGGATCGGCGAGTGGCCGTCGGCGTGCTGCAGGCCTTCACCGGTCAGGGTGGTGCGGCCGGCGGTAGCGCCGATGATGAAGCCACGGGTCATCTGGTCGCCGGCGGCCCAGAACTGGTCGCCGGTGCGCTGGAAGCCGAACATCGAGTAGAACACGTAGATCGGGATCAGCGGTTCGTCGTGGGTCGAGTAGCTGGTGCCGGCAGCGGTGAATGCTGCGACGGCGCCGGCCTCGTTGATGCCCGGGTGGATCAGCTGGCCCTGAGGGGATTCCTTGTAGGCCAGAACCAGGTCGCGGTCCACGGACAGGTAGTTCTGGCCACCTGGGTTGTAGATCTTCGCGGTCGGGAAGAACGAGTCCATGCCGAAGGTGCGGGACTCATCAGGAACGATCGGCACGATGCGGTGGCCGAATTCCTTGTCGCGCATCAGGTCCTTGAGCAGGCGGACGAAGGCCATGGTGGTGGCTGCCTGCTGCTTGCCCGAGCCGCGCTTGGCGATGGCGTATGCCTTGTCGCCTGGCAGCGGGAGCTTGACCGAGGTTTCCTTGCGGCGGGTTGGCACCGAGCCGCCCAGGGCCGCGCGGCGTTCCATCATGTACTTGAACTCCGGCGAATCCTCGGATGGGCGGAAGTACGGTGGCGAGTACAGATCGGCTTCGAGCTGCTCGTCGGTGATCGGGATGCGCAGGTGATCGCGGAAGCCCTTGAGGTCTTCCATGGTCAGCTTCTTCATCTGGTGGGTCGCGTTGCGAGCCTCGAAGTGCGAACCCAGGCCGTAGCCCTTGACGGTCTTGGCCAGGATGACGGTTGGCTTGCCCTTGAACTCGACGGCAGCCTTGTAGGCGGCGTAGACCTTGTGGTAGTCGTGGCCACCGCGCTTGAGGTTCCAGATCTCGTCGTCGGTCATGTCGGCAACCAATTCCTTGGTTTCCGGACGCTGGCCGAAGAAGTGCTCGCGCACGAAGGCGCCGGACTCCGCCTTGTAGGTCTGGTAGTCGCCATCCGGGGTCTGGTTCATGATGTCGACCAAGGCATTGGTCTTGTCGGCTTCGAGCAGGGCATCCCACTCGCGGCCCCAGGTGACCTTGATGACGTTCCAGCCAGCACCGCGGAAGAAGGCTTCCAGTTCCTGCATGATCTTGCCGTTACCGCGAACCGGGCCGTCCAGGCGCTGCAGGTTGCAGTTGATGACGAAGTTCAGGTTGTCCAGCTTTTCGTTGGCAGCCAGCTGCAGGAACCCGCGCGACTCCGGCTCGTCCATTTCGCCGTCGCCAAGGAAGGCCCAGACCTGCTGGTCGGAGGTGTCCTTGATGCCGCGGTTTTGCAGGTAGCGGTTCAGCTGTGCCTGGTAGATGGCGTTAGCTGGGCCGATGCCCATCGACACGGTCGGGAATTCCCAGAAGTCGGGAAGCGAACGCGGGTGCGGGTAGGAAGGAAGCGCGTGGCCTTCCTTGGAGTGCTCCTGGCGGAAGCCGTCCATGTCCTCTTCGGACAAGCGGCCTTCGAGGAAGGCGCGGGCGTACATGCCCGGCGAGGCGTGGCCCTGGAAGAAGACCTGGTCGCCGCCGCCTGGGTGGTTCTTGCCACGGAAGAAGTGGTTGAAGCCCACTTCGTAGAGGGTGGCTGCACCAGCGTAGGTGGAGATGTGGCCGCCAACGCCGATGGCCGGGTTCTGGGCGCGGTGCACCATGATGGCTGCATTCCAGCGCATGAAGGCGCGGTAGCGGCGTTCGATGGCTTCATCGCCCGGGAAGTCTGGTTCCTGGTCCACAGGAATAGTGTTCACGTAGTCGGTGGTGGTCACATGGGGGACACCCACGGACTTTGCACCTGCACGCTGCAATAGCGAGCGGATAATGAACTGAGCACGCTCGGTGCCCTGGGATTCTACGAGAGAATCAAACGAGTCCATCCATTCCTGAGTTTCCTCAGGATCCCGATCTGAAAGCTGGTAAGTCAACCCGCTACGGATCTGGGAGATGTGTTCCTCTACAGCCACGGAAGCTCCTTGATTGAATTGCGGCTCCGCTGCGTTGCAGTTTTCCACTGCGATGCGACGGTTTTGGGACAACGGGTGCAGTAACACTGGAGTGATGTGCACTGTCGGTTCATATGCAACTCTAATGTCCTTTTTGCGGGCTTGGGAGCACAATTCTGAGCCAAATAGCGCTTAAATAAGACTTTTCAAGTGACTTGGGCAACACGGTATAGGTGCTATCGGCCTGACGCTCCTGTCGATATGATGTGGACCACTGTATCGTGGGTTATATTTGTTCGGCGTGTTATTGCTGCAGCGCTTGAATGGAACAGGAAAACCGTGTTTCGTTGGTAGTAACGCTTTGCACCAGCAGGAGGAATGAAGTGAGCGACGCCGTATCGGCAAATCTGGAGCCCGCCAAAAAAATGGGGTTCCAAAATGAAGACCTTATTCAGGAACTGGGTTACGACGATGACGTGGATTACGATCTGCGCGACTCGATCGAGGATCTGATTGGTTCAGAGCTGCTCACCGAAGAGGATCATGACGTTGTCGACGCAGTTATCTTCTGGTGGCGCGATGGCGATGGAGACCTTGTTGATTCGTTGATGGACGCGTTGAACTGCCTGGAGGAAAGCGGCATTGTTTGGCTGCTGACCCCGAAGCAGGGCCGCGAAGGTCACGTATCCCCAGCACTAATCCAGCAGGAGGCACCGAGTGCCGGCCTGCACGTGACTACAAGTGAAGGTGTTTCGGAGGACTGGTCTGCAGTCCGCCTGGCCCCACGTAAGAAGAACTAATGATTCAAGCAGGTTCGCGCCTGTTCGATTTCTCGCTGCAAAATCAATACGGTGAGTCGATAACCAGCACCGGGCTTTCCCAAGGCCGGGTGCTGGTTGTCTTTTTCCCCTGGGCATTTTCCAGGGTTTGCGGTTCGGAGTTGGCGGCGCTTAATAAAGAGCATGAGTACTTTGCTGAACGCGGGGTGCGCATCGTGGGCGTATCGGTTGACCATAAATTCACCCTGCGCAGCTATGCGGAATCGCTAGATCTTGAATTCGAGCTTCTTGCCGACTTCTGGCCCCACGGGGAAGTTGCACGGCAAGCCGGTGCGTTTGACGAGCTTCAAGGTGTCGCTACGCGCGTTTCCTTGCTCGTCGTTGACGGCCAGGTGCAGAAGATTTTCCGCAGCGCGATGGCAGAAGCTCGAGCGATTCAAGACTATATGGATGCTATCGAAGGCTTGTAGTACCGGGGAGCAGGCACTGTGCTCCAGTTCACGCGAAAAGCCTCCGCCTCGATTTGCGCGTTGGGAAATATCTCGGTAAAGTTATTCCTCGTTGGCTTCCAAAGCGAACATGGTTAGGGCCTTTAGCTCAGCTGGTAGAGCGTCACGTTTACACCGTGAATGTCATCGGTTCGATCCCGGTAGGGCCCACCAAATAGAATCCCGCTCCGACTAGCCTAAACAGGCTGGTTAGGGCGGGATTTCTTGTGTTTCAGGCCTGTTTTCAAGGTCACGTGCTTACGCGTATTTGAGACTCTTTCGCATCCTTTCTCCGAACTAAACACGTAAGCGAAACGTAAGCAAAACGTAAGAAACACGTAAGGCTATGCAGCATCCGCAACAGGCACAGGACGGATCATCAATTCCAAACGCGAACTAAGATCATCCAAATCCTGATCGAACAGGCCGGCATAAGTGTCCAGAGTGATCGATGCTGTCGCGTGACCCAACTGCCGTTGCACCGCCTTCACGGACGCGCCGGACCTAACCAGCCACGACGCCGCGGTATGCCTCAAATCATGAACCCACAGGCCCTCGGGCACAGTAACCGGTTTCTTCACCCCTAGGCCCCGTGCCGCCCCGGCGGCAGCATTCACCTTGGTAACGGCATTGTCGAACTGACGGCGCTTGAAATTGTTGGGCCGAATCTGGAAACCGCGAACAGTAGTGAACACCAGATCGTTGCCCCGCCGGTGCTGTACTAGTTCTTGAAGCATCTTTGCCACGAACGGTGCAACCGACACAGTGCGAGCCTTACCGCTCTTAGGCGGGCCAACTATCGGTGGTCCACCTTTCACGAACACCACTGATCGTTCGATTCGGATGCGCCCTCGATCCAACTGCAGATCCTTCACCCGTAGTTCTACGGCCTCGCCAATACGCAAGCCACACGTTGCCAGTAACCAAATCAGTGGCCTGAAATGTTCATCAATCGCATCCGCCAATGCTGTAACTTGTTGCACTGAAAGGAAAAGGTGTTCGCGTGCGCGCCCTTTAGGGAGTCGAACTTTTGCGGCCGGATTTTTGCCGATCAGTCGTTCTTCCACGCACCAGGACATGAAAGTTAGAAATCGTCCGTGGATCGTTCCAACCGTTCGTGGCGCCAAGTCAATTCTGCCAACCCAGTCTTGAACATCGCGCTTTCGAACGGCACCGACAGTCCAGTCTTTCCATTGCGGTTTCAGGTGCGCACGTATGTCTGACTCGGCTGCATTGCGCGTCGATGCTTTCCAATGGACTGATGCGGAAAACCATTGGTCCAGGAGGTCGCCGATGAATTTCTCGCCGGCGCGTGCGTCTACGTAGGTTCCGGTCTTCTTGTCGGCTGTTACGTCGTCCAGGAATGCTTGTGCTTGCTCTTGGGTGGGGAACTTCTTTGTTCTCGCGATACCGTCTAGGTCATCCCAGATTGCCATCCAGCGGTTTCCGACACCGTAGGTGCTCTTGCGTTTGCGTTTTCCGTCGCTGTCCTTCTTTTTTGAGAGCCAGCGGTCTTCTACTCTGGCGACCATGATTGTGTCTCCTGTTTTTGGGTGCGCTGAAGTAGGCGCATGTATGCGTGGATGTCTCGGGGGAGCACTTCGAGCTCCGCGGCGAGGGAGGTTGCGGTTCCGTATATTTTGGATGCCACCGCGAACTGGTTAGGGCAAATCAGCCACGATGCTGCCAGTTCTTCAGCTGCGCGTTCTTGCCTGGGGTGGTGACCAGAGTGCTTTAGAACGGCGTGTGCTATTTCGTGGTGCAACGTTGAGTTGCGTTGAATCGGGGCAAGCCTGGGGCGCAGGTAGACCGTGTTTGTGGATAGGTCGTAGACTCCCCACCAGTTGTCGGGAAGCTCGGAATCCACAATCCGGGGTCGTATGCGAGATAAGATTTCTTCGAACATGCATTCGAAGATACAGTTAGGCTACGACAAATAAGCCAACGGTTGGATAGTTGCCTGAACCCTAAGGCTAGACGGTGTCCTCTGGGCGCTCGGGATCAATTTCTCCCTCGGCGCGAGAAGATGCAGAACTATCTGCAGCCACTTGGGACCAGTCAGGAGTCGACTCCTTCACGGCGCGTAGAGGGGTCACATTGTCCGGTTCCGGTTCGGCGGAATCTACTTGTTCGGCCCACCAGCGCAAGTGCTCAGCCATGTCCAGGAGCATTCGCTGAGACTCCTTGTGAAGGTTCTTTCCACCATAGATGACCAGATCCCGGCCCCACTCAGGGGTGATGCCGACAGTTACGCCGGCCGCAGCCAGGACCCGCGATTCGGGCACTACGAGAACCTTGGCTAGTGCGCGGATGACCTTTACGGTGGGCAGGTCTGTCAGTTGCTGGGTTGCCATTCTTTGGAGGTTGCTACGGGTTAGGACTCCGTTGCTTTGGCTTGCGAGTCCTTCGTAGGAGTTGTCTCGCTTGCGGTTTGCGATGAGCTCGGCAAGCGTTTCGTCTTTAGGTGTTTTGTTCATGTTTCCTAATCTGCTCCCGAGCCCGAAGTTCTGCAATCCAGTTGAAATGGACGTCTTTACTTCCTATTCTGTCCCATTTCGCCCTACCTGTTTACTGATTTTCTGCGGGTTTTCAACCAACTCACGCGAATTCAAGCAAAAAAGCGTCCATTCAGACTTGACACGTCTTTACTGAGAATGGATGATGGATCTATCGAAACAAGCGCAAACATCTTTACAGAAAGGCTCGACATGAGTTCACCATTCCGCACCGCAAACCCATGGAAAGGGGTTGGATACATGCAGCTCATATCAAACGAAGCATTCAAAACCTTCGTCTTCACCAAGGAGGACAAGCAGGCGGTCTTGGCCGGAAAACCTCTTGATGGCAAGAAGATGCGACAGTGCAAACTCGCAGAAAGAGCCGGGGTGTCGCCAGCATTTATCGCCCACTTGGTCTCCGGGTATCGCACCACCTGCAAGCCAGAAACAGCGCAAGCAATCGCGGATGCACTAGGTGTAAATCTCCTGCTCATTTTTTCGCCCAAAACGTCTAGTTCCACTGGACGCATAGCCAGTTGAAAATGTTTCAAGAAAGGAATCAGCGTGTCTGACATGACAGTCGAACAAGCTGCTGAAGAGCTTCAGCAGAGCCCAACGATGATTCGCAAACTCGCCAACCGTGGAAAGTTCCCCGGAGCCTACAAATCCGGCATGGGCGGACGCACATCACCATGGCGCATCCCGCATAGCGCACTAGACCGCTTCCGCAAGGGCCAGCCCCAGGGGTACCGGTCATGAGCCGGTGGATGGAACGTAAGCGTTTGAAGCTCACCAGTCTCGGCGAGCGGGTCATGGTCTCCCTCATTGGGGCCAGCATCGCCACCGTATGTGGCGCCGCATTCCTACTCGAAGCATTCATCAACTCAAGGATCGGAAATTAGCCATGTCGCTTGAATTCAAAGAATCCAGCCACCGTTACAAGCTGGATGGGAAACCAGTCACGGGTGTCACGACCATCTTGAACGGTGGCATCCCGAAGCCGGCACTGATCTGGTGGGCACCGGGCGTTGTCGCCAAATGGGTCACGGACCCAGCCAACGCGGACAAGCTTGCCGAACTGCTCGCAGGCGACGTAGATCAGTCAGTGAATTTCCTTCAGTTGCTTCCGAACAAGGAACGTGACGCTGCAGGGGAGCGCGGCACCGAAGTTCACGACCTCGCTGAAACGTTGGCGACGACTGGTGAAGTCGAGGCACCCCAAGACCTGGTCGGTTTCATCGAAGGCTACTTGGACTTCCTGGATACGTGGCAGATCACCCCCGTGTTGGTCGAAGTGGTTCTGGCGAATCGTGAGCACTGGTATTCCGGCAAGGTCGACTTGCTCGCCACCTCACCGCTGCTCATGTCCCAGGCGGATATCGACGCTGGCAAGGTCATCCAGATCGACCTGAAGACCAGCAAGGGCGTGTACTTCGAAACCGCCCTGCAGACCGCAGCATATTCCCGCGCCGAGTTCTACATGCACGGGGACAAGGAGGTCCCCATGCCTGACGTGGTGAAGACGTTCGTCGCCCACGTAACTCCGTTGGACCGCGAGGGTATCAACGCCCGCTATGAGGGTTCACCTCTAGGCACCAGCCTCTACCCGCTGGCCACGTCCCCTGCGGAGATCGACGAACACTTCCAGATGTTCCTCCATGCCAAGGCTGTCCACGAGGACGCGAAAGCCCGCGGCAAGAAGAAGCTCGAACCAATCCACCCACCAACCGAAATGCAGGTCGCAGCATGAGTGCCTACAAGTTCCAGTGCGAGATCCAGAAAAGCGAGCTCGAACTCTACTACGAGGACGAAGCTATCGCAGTTGACATGGGCCCGACCGATGAACACCGGGTGTGGGGGAAGATCCCGAAGCTGGAACGCCCCAGCTTCGAAGTCATCATGCCTGTCGAGAACGCCGAAACCCTGGTCAAAGTCCTGCAGGACATGATCACCGAAATCCGGGCACGCCAACAGCGTGCAGCCTAACCACGAAGAGGAGTCACCATGAACAACACCCCAGCAGTACACAAAGATGGCGCGGACATCCAGCCACTCGGCACCGGAGCCGCTGCTCCCATCATCGCTACCCCTGGAACCGTACAGCTCGCAGAATGGGCCGCCGAACTCGACTACGCCCACAAGATGGGTACCGCCATGGCCCATTCCAGCTTCCTACCCAAAGCACTACGGGAGAAAGGCCGCGGTGTGGTGAAGCCACTGGACGAAATGGCGAATGACGCTGCGGTTGTCATCCTTGCCGGAAAGTCCCTTGGTCTAGATCCTCTGCAGTCTGTCCAGAATATTTTCCCGGTTCACGGTCAGCCGTCGATGTATGCCCGGACTATGAGCGCACTCGTCGTAGCGCAGGGGCATGGCGTGAAGCGTGTCTCTGCAACTGACGAAGCTGTCACCTACGCGGTGCGACGCAAGGGAAACACCGAGTGGGAGGAATTCACGTGGACTATCCAGCGTGCTCAAAAGGCCGGGTACACAAGCAATAGCAAGTATTCGAGCGACCCGATCGCAATGCTTGGCGCCAAGGCGCTGGCTGAAGCATGCCGCACTGTGTTCCCTGATGTTCTTCTTGGCATGGCGTACAGCGTCGAAGATTTGGAGCTGGAAGACATGGGGGAGCGGAAGCCGGCGGCCGCAGATGCGCCAGTGCCTACTACCAAGCTGACGCGCAAGCCTGCTGAGAAGAAGGCGGAGGCCGCGGAGCGCCCGGCGCGTCCCGCCCCAGAACCGGAACCGCAGGGACACCCGGCAGAGATCGTGGATGCCGAAACCGGAGAAATTCAGGAACCTGCCGACGAACCCGCACCGGTCGACTTCCTCGCTGAATGCGAACGGATCCTGGGCGACAAGAAAGCCCTCGGAGAACTGGGAAAGCAAGCCCGCGCTGCCGGGGCCAACGAAGAGGTCATCGGCATCATCACCGAAGCGTGGAAAGCCGCAGCCTAACCCACCCCAAAAAACCGGTGTCCGCCCTGCCTTGGGGGACGGGTGGACACCACCAACTTTTTAGGAGTCACCAATGAACATCATCAAGCTCACCACCAACAATTTCAAGAACGCCCGCCGAGTTGAGATCGTCCCGGATCAGTCCGGAAACTTGGTCTTCGTCGCCGGGAACAACGGCGCCGGCAAGTCTAGCGTGTTGGACAGCATCGCCGCCGCGCTGGGCGGAGTGAACAGCAAGACCACGCCGAAGCCGATCCGCGACGGGGAAGACCGCGCAGAAATCATCCTCGAAACTGACGAACTGACTGTCACCCGGGTATTCACCGCTTCCGGTTCGCGCATCACCCTCACCAACCGTGATGGGGCGAAGTACCCGAAGGCGCAGGCGAAGCTGGACGAGCTCGTCGGCAAGCTGTCGATGGATCCGTTTGCTTTCACCCAGTTGGACGCGAAGAAGCAGTTGGCACAGTTGCTTGAACTGGTCGACCTGCCGTTCGATCCAGACGTACTGGATGCGGAACGAAAGGCCTTGTTTGACGAGCGCACCGCCGTGAACCGCCAGGCGAAGGAACTCGAATCAGCACTCGCACAGTATGGCGAACTGCCGGAGGGGGTGCCGGCAATCGAAGTCAGCGTTGCCGAACTACTAGGGAAGTACCGGAAGCTCGAACAGGTGAAGCAGGAAAACGACCGATACCTGACTGATCTGAACGAGTCCCAGTACAAAGTTCAGGAACTTGAGCGCCAACTAGAAGCAGCCAAGGATCACCTGGCCAAGGTGACCGAAGTGGTGGGCAACCTGTCGGATTACACGGCGGACCTGGAACAATTGCGGGCACAGATCGACGGCGCCGAGGAAACTAACCGGCTCGTGCGCAAGGCGCAGGAACGTGCATCGTTGTCGGAGCGCCACGCGTCGACATTCGACCATGCCAGCAAGCTCACCGAGAAGATCAGCAAGATCGACACCGAGAAAGCGGAAATGCTCGCATCTGCTTCATTCCCAGTCGACGGGCTCGGATTCGACGAAGAAGGCGTCACCTACAACGGCGTCCCATTCAAGCAAGCATCCACCGCAGAACAGATCCGCGTCAGCATGGCCATGGCTATCGCACTCAACCCTGAACTGCGAGTCATCCGGATCACCGACGGCAGCCTACTAGACGCAAACAGCCTGGCACTCGTCGAGGAAATGGCCCGAGAGAACGACTACCAAGTCTGGATCGAGGTCGTAGGTGAAGGCCCAGAAGGCGCCTACACCATCGTCGACGGCGAGGTCGCATAACCATGCCGAACTCCATCACCACACAGCGCGGAACCACAGTATTCCTCGGAAGCCACGGCACCAACTGCCACAGCGACCTCGTAGTCATCGACCACCCCGATGCACCAGCGGACCTGCGAAACCTCGAAATCGGACGGCTGGCCGGCGGCGGATACCAACCGGTAGGGGCGGACTACGCGCTCAGCCCCGAGGTACTGCGCGCTATCGCCAACCTGGCTGAGACGAACCCATCATTCACATTCGAAAACAAGGAGGCCTAACCATGGCCGGAGAAACTCAAATCACTGTAATCGGCAATCTGACCGCGGATCCGGAACTCAGGTTCTCACCATCCGGTTCAGCCGTAGCGAACTTCACGATCGCTTCGACCCCTCGCACGTTCGATAAGCAGTCGAACGAGTGGAAAGACGGAGAAGGTCTGTTCCTCCGCTCGGCGGTCTGGAAGGAAGCAGCGGAGAACGTCGCAGAGACCCTAACCAAGGGAATGCGCGTGATCGCCCAGGGCCGGTTGAAAGCCCGCTCCTATGACACCAAGGAAGGTGAACGTCGCACGGTAATGGAGTTGGAGATCGATGAGATCGGCCCATCGCTCCGCTTCGCGTCGGCGAAGGTCACCCGCACTCAACGCTCCGGCGGTTCCGGTGGCGGTTTCAACAACCCGCCACAGAACAGCACCCCACAGGGCGGCGGGTGGAACGCACCAGCAGCTGACCCATGGAGCACCGGCGGGGTTACCAGTGAAGAACCGCCTTTCTAGGCAGGAGTTCCGCAAAGCGCAGGTGCTGATCCGGCAGCTTGACAGGCTCCGCGCTGACATTGCCCGCCGTGACCGGATCGGGTACGGGTCCCGGACTCGTACCCGCACGGCGGACGTACGCCGTCGGAACCTCAATACCCAAATAATCCGCCACCTGCACCAAGCAAGGTTGGCCCAACAAGAGGAGAACACCCAGTGACTCGGAAAACCACCGTCTACAGCAAGCCGTCGTGCGGTCAGTGCAATATGACCAAGATCGAACTCAATAAGAAGGGTGTGGAGTTCGATGAGATCAATGCACTCGCACCAGGCAACGAAGAACTAGCCGAATCCATCCGGGATCGTGCTGTTGAGAAGGGAATCCAAGGCTCGTTCCCGTACGTCACGGTCTACGACGAAACCAATGAGCTGATCGCTGATTGGTTTGGGTTCATCCCAGACAACATCAACGCTTACGCGGCGGTGCGTGACGAAGAAGAAGCGGCATGAGCACCACCGACTACGGACTGAGCCACTACGTGGGCCGTCGTAGGGCCAGGCTTTCAACACCTGCCCAGTTGGAATTGAAGGAAGCGCGGGACGAAGCGTATCGGATGATCCGCGAAGCTCACGAAACCGTTGCAGACATCAAGAAGGAAGCTCACGAGACCGCTGCCGGCATCAAAAAAGAAGCTCAAGAGCAAATCCGTGAAGCTAGGGAGGACCTCCGCGCAATACGGATCCGGGTTGGCAGGCAGCGGAACGTCTTGTCGAAAGTTCAGGATCAGATCGCTAAAGCCAAAGAAGAGTTGGAAGCACTGAACCGGGAGAAGCTTTCATCCCTGAATGACCGGGAGCGTAACGAGGGGCTGGAACGGTTGCGGCTGATCACTAGTGAGGTTTACCGGCCTGCCCATGGGTTGGCATCATGACGGCCGTGTCGGGTAGTGAATGCAAGCGTTCGTGTTGCTGGACACCGTTCCAGGTATGCGGGTTGAAGCACCAATGCGGTTGCCACGCGAACCCCAATGGGCACCGCACATTGATCCGGGCCCAGTTGTACATGTTCGAGACCCTCAAAGAAGAAACGAGAAAAACCAAGTGAGCCATAACGTTACTTTCACCGACATGTTCTGCGGTGCTGGCGGTTCATCTACCGGGCTTCTGGAGATTCCTGGTGTGAAGGTCAAGACCGCCATGAACCACTGGGCAAGGGCTATTGAGACACACAATACGAATCACCCTGACACCGACCACGTGTGCGCTGATATTCAGGTAACTGATCCTCGGTACATTCCTAGCTCAGATATCCTGTGGGCTTCACCAGAGTGCACGAATCACTCTGTCGCCAAGGGGCGGAAGCGCATCACGAACCAACCTGACTTGTTCGGTGACAGCATCGCTGACGAAGCCGCGGAACGTTCCCGCGCGACCATGTGGGACGTGCCCAGGTTTGCGGAGATCCACAAGTACAAGTTGATCATCACCGAGAACGTGGTTGACGCTGCGAAGTGGGTGATGTTCGATGCGTGGCTTCACTCGATGGACTTGCTCGGGTACGAGCACCACATCGTTTACATGAATTCGATGCACGCCCAGCTTGGTGGTCTGCCGGCCCCGCAGTCTCGTGATCGCATGTACGTGATGTTCTGGCTCAAGGGAAACCGTCGCCCGGATTTCAGCAAGCTGCGCCCGTTGGCGTACTGCCCAACGTGCGACGAAACCGTGCGAACGATGCAGGTGTTCAAGAACGGCAAGGAATGGGGGCGATATCGGGCCCAGTATCACTACCGCTGCCCGAATACGAAGTGCCGTAACCAGATTGTCGAACCTGCTTGGTTGCCTGCAGCTCACGCCATTGACTGGTCCATCCGTGGGCAGAAGATCGGCGACCGCACTAAGCCTTTGGCTGACAAGACCATGGCACGAATCAGGGCCGGGTTGGAAAAGTACGGACAATCGGAGCCGTTCCTGTCTCTTATGCGGTCAGGGCGTGCACGAAATTACTCAACCAGTGACACCTTGCAGACGCTCACAACTGAGGGAGCGGGTCACTGCATGGTTGATCCAGTAGGGCTTTCGATTGATGCCGTTCGCGGTTCCAACATCATCACAAGGACAGACGAACCATTCGCGACTCAGACCACCAGCTACACCCGTGGACTGCTGGTTCCCGTTGAGGGACGTACTGGGAAGTGGGCTCAGCCATCTGACGAGGTGATGCGCACGCAGACTACCCGGAACGAGACGGGTTTGCTGACGACTCCTGGGCATCACATGCTGATGGAGTACTACGGCAACGGGGTCACTCACCCGGTGTCGAAGGCCATCCCGACGATTCCGACTGTGGATCGTTTCGCGATGGTCACCACGATGCGCGGGACCGCGGAGAACCAGCTGCAGAACAGTTCCCGACCAGCCTCGGATCCGCTTGGCACACTAACGGCCGGCGGCAACCACCACGGGCTGACCGAGTGGACGGTGGATGACATCAACGAATGTGAGTTCCGCATGTTGGAACCGCACGAAATCAGCCGTGGCATGGCGTTCCCGAAGGAATACATCATGACCGGAAACAAGCGCGAGCAGGTCAAGCAAGCTGGCAACGCAGTAACCCCGCCAGCCGCGCGAGACCTGGGTATCATCGCGGTCGAAAGCCTTGTGGCGGCATGACCATCATCGATGGGCAGATGAATCTGTTCGAATTGCTTAACGATGATCCTGCACCGGTCGCTTTGAATCCGGGCAACATCAAACTGCTATGGAACCCCAAAGGCCTAGACCGAATGATCCGGGCACGCGAAGCACACTTCGAAGAGTTCAACGTTCGCAAGGGCAACTGGAAACCGTATCGAGGGCTCTCGCCCGTGAGCTCAACGGGTCAAGACTCCGATCATTACGCGACATCATTCGACTCGGATCTTCGTTGCTTCCACTACAGTGGCGGATGCTCTTGTGTCGGAACGCTCGTCTACCGGGTGTACTGCCACAACTGTGAACACTGGACAGGCATCCACTCCAACGAGAACGGCGCATGGGAAGAACATCTAGACCACTGCTGGACTGGCTGGCGCAACCTGCCGGTGCTCTGCGGAATTCAGAAGGGCTACGGGTACTGGTTCAAATACCCGGACGACTACCCGGAAGAGTTCAAGCAACCTGGTTCACCGATCCGAGATTGCCGCGGAAACGGTACCAGCGGTACACGGCACGTGCCCTCTGGGAATGATTTCGGCGGTGTCAAAGTCGGCGTAGTCCAAGAGTGCAAGAAGAAACACTAGGGAGGCGAAGATCCATGACTGAGCAGCCAGCTTTGTTTGGTGAACTATTGCCGACGCTCCCGGGATGCGTGTCTGGGATCGTTGGTCAGGATGACAGCGGGAAGCGGACAGTGTGGACGCTGCAGTGCGCAGAATGCTTCGCCCTTGAAGAGACCGCCCATCTCGTGTTGATGAAAACCAAGTTCATCCGATGTCGGAACGTTCCAACGGAACACCGCATGTGCCAGAACTGCAGGGAAAAACATTACCGAGACTGCGACAAGACGCATCGTTAGAAAGGCGTAATTGCGCCATGACATCAATATTCGAGTCACGGCACCCCAGGTGCGCTTATTGCGGGGCGTGGGGCAAGCGGTACGGCGACAGGATCCAATGCAACAACCCCGCCTGCGCACGCACCAGCACCTACACAGGCCCAGAAACGCCGCTCATCCCAGATATCGGATACCGGCTGCAACCACACCGAAAACCCAACCCGCCCAAACCCCGGCAGTACGCGCCGGATCAAGACCAACTCGATTTTGAAGGAGATGAACAATGCGACTCGTAATCATTGAATCCCCGTACGCAGGCGACATTGAACGCAACGAACAGTACGCCCGCCGAGCATTGGCGGACAGCCTGGCACGTGGTGAAGCGCCCATCGCATCCCACCTGCTTTACACGCAACCCGGCGTACTGGATGACACCATCCCGGGAGAACGTGCGAAAGGGATCAGCGCCGGCCTCGCATGGGGCAAGCACGCTGCAGCGACCGTCGTCTACACCAACTACGGCATCACCGACGGCATGGTCGAAGGAATCCTGGACGCACAAAACCACGGCCGACCTATCGAATTCCGTGGGATCGGAACAAACTGATGAAGCCGCGCAAAGTCACTCTGCATAGCGATAAAGGCAAGGATCTCTACCCTTCCGGCACGAGAATCCACTACGGGCAACGATTCAGTGGTGCGATTTTTGATCATGTCGCCATTGTTGATCTGCCGTCTGAACCATCTGATTTTGAATGGATGGCTGTGCACCTCATGCCAAGGCTCGCGCCTAGTGCCACGATTCAGATGCCTGGTGCTGCGGTTGGGCGAAGGCCAGATCTTGCCGGACCGCTTGAAGGGCAGTCTGAGATTTTTGACGTGATCGGCGATGAGTCATGAGTCAGACCCAGTATTTCAAGCGGAGTCCGCGTCCTGCTTGCCCTGATGAGTATTGTTTGAAGGTTTGGGCGCCGGACAAAGGTACGATCCGGCAGTTGTATCGGGAGATTGTTGCTGAGACCCGCCATGAGAACCCGGTTCGGTTCTATGAGCATTGTGGTGGGTGGCATTGGACTTCTGATGTTGAGGGTTTCCGCAAACCGGCGGGATCCTAGTTATTTGTTGTGGGCGTGGGGATACTTGCGCCCACAATATCCAGTTCAACTAAAGCTTTGTCTAGTTTAAATTGCTAAGATTGAGACAGGACGGAAAGGAAACGAACGTGAGCGTCTACGAATACCGATCAGCACCCACAAAAATCAAGTACCTCGACATCGCAAACCACATGCGACAAAACCCAAACACCTGGATCAAGGTACGAACCGCACCAACCCTCAACGCAGCAAGCGCCGCATCACAACAAATCAAGAACGGTGTGCGAGCAGCATTCCGACCCGCAGGAGCATTCGACTCCTACACCCAAGGACTCGACGTCATCGCCGCCTACGTAGGAGGAACGGAACAGTGAGCAACTGGAAACTCGGCGACCGCGTCGAAATCAGCCACCGCCTGAACAAGCAAACCTGGGACCCAGAAACGTACAAGAAGTTCACGGTCAAGCCACACGTAACCTTCGAATCGTCCAACGTGACCATCACGGAGAAGCGTTGGGTGCCGTTACCCGAGAAGCTTGAAGGCGTGATTGTTGGCCGGCGCACCGTGCAAAACAACTGGGTCGACTATTGCTACGACGAACAAGCCTTAGCAGTACCCACCAAGTACATCAACGCCTACCTCGTCGCCTACGACCTCAACAAAAACCCCGTCCACGTGCTACCTGAACACATGGTTCGAATCCCATGAGTGCCCCACATCTGTGCCGCGGTTATCTGCGAATCCGAGGAAACACCGTATACATCGGAGTAGCCCGAGCCAGCGACGGACAAACACTGTGGGAGGACAACACCGGGGTCAAAGCGTGGGCGATGATGCTCGAAACCGTCCGCGAAGAAGTCAGAAACCATGAACGGATGCTCCGCAACGGACAACCACTCAAAACCTGGGCCCAACTATGCCAACAAGCAAGAAGGGAACGGAAGTGACCCGCATCTATTTCATCCCGGTCGGAAAGGCTCCGGAACCACCAACAACCGCAGAGCTCGCCGACGCTGTAGACCTTACCGACTACGTCACCACCACCGGCGTCGAAGTCACCCCAGACGACGTATTGAGAACCCAGGTCCGCCGAATCGCTGACCAACTGAGAATCATCGGGTTAACCGCCGAAGACCTGGGAAAACTAGCCCAAGCATTCGCCACAGAAACCAAAACAGAAACCACCACCCGACGGCAGATGAACACCAACATGAAATACCCAACCAGCACCCCACCCTGGGCAAGGAGAAGAAAATGAGCCGCATCCACTACTGGTCAGACCTCCACCTCGGGCATGAATTCGTAGCGAAGCTGCGCGAATTCAAGGACGGCCCTGCGATGAAGTTCTGCGCAGACCAGCCGGATCCGAAGTCGTATGGTGCTTCAACGTGGCACGACCACCACATCCAGGAAGTCTGGATGGAAAACGTCAAGCCAAAGGATCACATCTGGATCCTTGGTGACATTAGCGGCGGCCGCAACGAGGACTACGCACTCGACTTCATCGGCCACATGCCGGGCATCAAGCACCTCATCGCCGGGAACCATGACTCGGTATCCAGCATCCATCGCAACGCATGGAAACGCCAGGGGAAGTTCCTGAAGGTGTTCGCCAGCGTGCAGGACTTCGCGCGGCATAAGGTGATGGGCCAGGACTTCATGCTCAGCCACTACCCGTACATCTACAACGGTGATCACGGCGATCGCGATGAACGGTACTCCCAATACCGTCTTGCTGACTATGGCATCCCACTGGTACACGGACACGTGCATGACGAGTGGGACCAGAAGCTGAGTCGCGGTTTCGAAACCCCAATGCTGAACGTCGGAGTGGACCACCGATTCGACCGACCGGCGAACACTGAGGACATCATCGATTGGCTGCGAAGTGAGGAGGTAATCAAGTGAAGTACTTCTATGACACTGAATTCCACGACAACGGGCGCACCGTAGACCTGATCAGCATCGGCATCGTCGCCGAAGACGGCCGCGAATACTACGCCGTCAACAAAGACATGGACATGTGGACCATCAGCCGGAACGTCTGGCTCATGAAAAACATCTTCACCCAACTGCCCAACTCCACCACATGGAAGCCACGACACCAGATCCGCGACGAGGTCTACGCATTCCTCACCGCCGGCGCCACGAAGCCCGAACTCTGGGCCTGGTTCGCAGCCTACGACCACCTATGCCTATCGCAACTATGGGGGCGCATGATCGACGTTCCAGCACCGATCCCGCAGTTCACCAACGATGTACGAGCACTCGTGAATTGGACCGGAACAACCCGGCTCCCAGCCCAACCTGCCGGACAACACAACGCACTGCAAGACGCACACCACGTCAAACGAATGCACGACCACATCACGAACCCGCACGGATAGGAAGAACAAAGATGGACGTTCCAATTCGAAACAGTGGCACTCAAAAGATCGTGCTAGATCCTGCGTCAGGATCTCGAATGTTCTATTTTGACCAGCAGGATGACCGGGTCCTATTCGGGGACATCCGTACTGAAGAACATGTACTGTGTGACGGTCGGGCGCTGAACATCAGCCCGGATGCCTACACGGATTTTCGAGACCTGCCGTTCCCCGATGAATCATTCCGTGTAGTTGTATTCGACCCGCCACACCTGGAGAACGCCGGACCGAAATCGTGGCTCGCAGCCAAGTACGGACGCCTCAACAAGGAAACCTGGCGCGACGACCTGCGAGCAGGATTCTCAGAGTGCTTCCGTGTGTTGAAGACGGAAGGAATTCTGATCTTCAAATGGAACGAAACACAGATCAAGGTCCGGGAGATCCTGGCGCTCACTGATCAGAAACCACTAATCGGGCACATGTCTGGCAAGGCGATGAACACTCACTGGATCACATTCATGAAAGGCGAACGATAACCGTGGCCCGCAACTTCGCCCAGATCCAAACGGACATCTGGGTAGACGACAACTTCCTAGACCTCACCCTCACAGAACAATGGGTCTACATCCACCTCGCAACCCACGGAAAACTCACCTACTGCGGAACCATGGACTGGCGACCAAAACGCATAGTCCCCATGGCCCACGGACTCACCCTCGGCGAAGTCACCGACGCAGCAGAAATACTCCGCGCCAAGAAATACATCATCGTCGACGACGACACCGAAGAAGTCCTAATCCGATCCTTCATCCGCAACGACGGCCTGCTCAAACAAAAAAACATGGGCGGCGCCGTAGCCAACGCGTTCAAAGACGTCGGATCACGAGACCTCAAAGGCGTGATCGTTCACGAACTGCGACGGCTGCACAAGGAAAACCCCGATTGGAAGTCATGGGAGTACCTGGGGGAGCACCTGCAAATGCGATCCGTAGACCCATGGGAAAACCACGCCGGGGAAGACCAGCTGGAGCGTGTCAGTGTCCCTGACTCGCCCATCGGTTTACCCATCGAGGAACCCCCGTTTTAGGCATCCGGTAGGCCATCGGTTAGGGCATCGGTTTACCCATCCCTTTGCCCATCGAAAAGGCATCCACAAACCCATCGGTTTACCCCAACATTTCAAAAACTAGGGCATCGGTTTACACATCGCCCACACCTTAACACCTAACACCACTCACCATTCACCTAGCACCAGCCAATCGTTACGTAAGTAACGCGGGCGCGTTTCAAAGCAGAACAAGCCCAAACCGGAAAGCCCAAACAACCCCACACCCAAACGCCTGGCTGCCCCAACCCTCCCCAAAGGAAAAACAAAACCAATGCCAGAACTCAACGAACGCCAAGCAACCATGCTCGCCCACATCCTCAACAACATCCGCCCCGACTGGACCATCAACAGCATCATCACCCTCCTCAGCAAAAACCGAACCATCCCATCATTCGCCGACCTCACCATCGCAGCCATCACCAAAGCCAAAGACCCCACCTGCAAAACCCCAGCACCCATCATGCTCCCCGGCAAACACTGGCCCGAAACCACCCGAAACCAAATCCCCACCGGCCCAGAATGCCCCGACCACACCGGACACCCAGCCAACACCTGCGGCCCCTGCACCATCGACATCCAACTCGGAGACCGACCCCCACACCTCCACGGCAAAAAACTCCACCAACACAAACGAAACCCACCCCACCCAGGATGGCGAAACAACCCAACCCCTACGGGGTCAACCACAAACTAGTGAGGTAACCACACTAAATTAGAGCGAAACACCACCACCAATCACCAACTTGCAATCCACCATCGACCAATACAACTGGACACCTCACAGGAGCGACAAAACAGTGGCTAGAAACGACGAACACCCTGCGGTGGCGGTAAGTGCCCACCCCGCCCAATTTGAGGCCCGCAAATCGACGCACAGTACCCCGGGTGCGCGGGAGCTCTCATTCGACGTTCATGGCACCCCGACACCCCAGGGTACCAAGAAGGCTTTTGCCCGCACCAACAAAGCCACCGGGAAAACCTCGGTGAGCCTGGTCGAGTCGGCCGGCGACAGGCTGAAGGAGTGGCGCGAAGAAGTGAAAGTCGCTGCCATGGTTGCCAAGGTTGAGGCGGAGATTCCGCGGTTTGACGGGCCTGTGTGTGTTGATGTGACGTTCTTCCTCCCGCGCCCGAAAGGTCATTACGGTACGGGCCGGAATGCTGGCTTGCTCAAGGATTGGGCGCCGCTGGTGCCGGTGACGAAACCTGATGGGGACAAGTTGTTGCGGGCGGTGTGTGATGCGTTGACGAGTGCGTCGGTGTATCTGGATGATTCGCAGATTGTGGAGCATCGTTCGCGTAAGCGGTTCGCTGATGACCGCGCCCCGGGGGCGAGGATTCTAGTCTTCGAGGGAAATATTTTTGTCTGAAATATCCAATATGAGTGGTTGTGTATCCAGTTGAACTGGCTTATGCTTGTGCGTAAGCAGTCGAAACCGCGACCGGTCAGGGTTGGCGGGGAACCCCCGGAAAGGGGCATCACACATGTTCGGGATCATCATCACCGCGATTATTTGCATCGCCACTGGTGCCATGTTCTTCGCCGGAAACACCCTCGGTCGAGCGCACCGCCGGCACATGGAAGCCATCGAACGGTGCAAACAGAATCACCCTGCAGGGCGTGGACGCCATGACCGCTAACCCAATCCTCACCGAGCACCACCTAACCCACCTGGAACACCGGGCGAAGGGGTGGGAGTACCCGCAACTCACACACGATGAGGCAGCGGAGATCATCATCAGCCTGACGGGCACGGTCCGCAGGCAGCAATCCGAAATCAATACGCTCCTGTCGGAGCTCACCGAATTGAGGAAAACCAAATGAAACCGTCTGACCTCGCAGTGAAACCCATTCGTGACACGCATGTGGAATTGGATGTGGATATCGAATTCGCCATCCCCGAAACCCTGACCCTGTTGGATCGTTGCGACCAGTGCGGGGCACAAGCGTTGCATGTGTTCGCGTACCGGATCCTCGGGGGAGTGTCGTTGCTGATGTTCTGCAACCACCACGCCCGCAACCTCTGGAACGCCGGCGCACGCCCCACACACCACCGGGACTACCGCATGAACCACACCGACTGGGAAGCACAAGCCACAGCCCAAGCAGCGAAAGCAAAAGCTGACGCGAAAGGCACCATCGACCCGGCCCCACCAACACCAATCCACTTATCCATGTGGGATTTAGACCGCTGGGCCTAACCCCACCAAGCAGGAGTCAAACAAATGAGCAAGCGACCAGGCACCCAACGCGCAGCGAAACGCCGCGCAGCACGGGAACACAGCAAGTCCGATGTGTGTCCGACCCATGGGGACAAGACCAGCCGCAACTACCAGTTCTACCGGTGTGGTTGCCAACGTGAGCGGGTGACCTCATGAACCAGCACATCACCACGGAACTCGTGGAAACCATCGCCAGTCGCGAGGTCAACCGGCTACACGCCACCGGCAACCACCCATACATGCAATCATGGGACGAAACACCACCCACCGAAAAGCACAGGATCCGCGAAGCAGTACACGCCAACCTCAACGCCATCATCCCGATCCTCATTACCGAAGGATGGGCCACCCCGGAACATGTCCGCGAATACCGGGGCATCGGCAACCAGCACGCACCCACAGGAGACGCAGCATGACCATCTTCATGTTCTTCACTGGGTGGCTCGCCCTCTCCGCATTCCTCGCCTACACGCTAGGCCGAGTCATCCGCATTGCAAACGAAAAGGAAAACCAATGACCCAGGAACTAGACCTGAAGGCGCTGCGCGCCAAGGCTCAGGCGTTGTGCGACTTGGACACGGATTCGGTTGCTGAGTATGTGCCCGTGTGGAATGAATACATTCAGGCGGCCAATCCAGGCGCTGTCCTCGCGCTCCTCACCCAACTTGAACAGGCCGAGATGACGGTGGAGCGCGCAAAGGCGGTAGTTGCGTTGGAGAAACGAAACAAAGGAATCTTTGCTGCCCGAGCTATCGAGGCTGAGGCGCAGATAGCACGGGTGAGGGCGGTGGCTGAGTCTATGCGGGATCATTCTGGCGACTTCCTGACCCGACGTGACGATGCTGCATGGCGCATCCTCCGCGCCCTGGACGGTGAGCCGAATGAGTGACCCGGTTGTTCGCTATGAGACTGCTCCAAAGCTTTCCATCAATTATCCGGATTGTTCAGCTTGCAGCACCGAGGTCGAGCACGACGGCGACAGTTGGTACTGCGCACGTTGTGGAACGACCTGGGACATCGATGCTGGCGATGGTGACGAAGGCATGCTGTACGAGGACTGGAACGGGGAGCCAAACCCTGGTGAACTTCGCACCCACGATAACGGGTACGAACTAACCCAGTACGAGCGAGATAACCCAAAGCCGAGCATCTGGGGCGACTTCGGCACCCAACTCGGCAAGATCATCGCAGGAGGAACCCAATGAGTGAGAACGGACTTCACAAGATCCCCGTCATGAAGCAAGCGTTAGAAGCGATCCAAGAACTGCACAGGCCGGAGTCTCGCTGGTCTGCCGTGAGCTACCCCGAAGTTTCGTATGAGTACAAATCGGACGCGCTCGAAGCTGCTGACGGCGGCGAGATACACGAGTTCAAGGTGTGCGTTCACTGCTCAGACATCGATGACATGCGCACTTACAACGAGGGGCTAGATTACCGGGATTCACTTTATCCCTGCGAAACCCGCGTACTGGCCGACAAGGGATTGGAAGGCGACCGTGGGTGAGTGCATCTGCTATCCACTGCCATTCGAAGACTGCACCACCCACTATGGAGCGGTAGAGCCTGGCTCGATGTATGAGCCTAACCCGCTCTGCCCGGAACATTTCAGGCAGCGCCCACCGCATCGGCTCGCTGACGGCACATGGTCAGACGGCGTGGATCGCAGTAAACGAATAGTCCACCAGACGAGCCATGAATGCCACCAAAACCGCGTGTTCGTTTGGCGGTACTACGACCGA
Source organism: Glutamicibacter sp. FBE19 (assembly GCF_015524875.1). NCBI lineage: Bacteria > Bacillati > Actinomycetota > Actinomycetes > Micrococcales > Micrococcaceae > Glutamicibacter > Glutamicibacter sp. FBE19. The sequence goes on from NZ_JACKQN010000003.1 coordinate 222,193, forward strand.
ATCAAAATGAAGGACTTGTGGGTAGCAGAACGACAGGATCCGTGGTTCGACAAAGAGTTCGATTCATTCGCCGAGGCGATCGCCTACGCCGACCGTACGGCACGCACCACTACGAACGGAGAAATGTGATGGGACTCTGGCTAGGTTTTCAAACCCCATCGCCGTTCGAAAAGATCCAGCATCACAACTATCCGGACGAAGCGTGGACGGTCAGCATCAGGAAACGCGGAGGAATGACCGTGTATTCATCAACTGATGCACGTGCACTCTTTGGTCAAGATTCCAAGCGAGGCGTTATCGACGCGAGCGACTACATCGACCATCCTGGCGAAATATCCATTTTCGCCCGTTTGCATCTAGCCCTGATCGAACTTGGTGACGTTCTCGTAGCAGATCAGGTTCTGACCACAAAGCAAGTACAAGAACTACTGGGAGAAAACAAATGACCACTAAATCTTTCAAGGGCCTACTGTCCGCAAATGAACTCAACGTAGTTGGGTACGGTGACAACTCGCAGGTTGATTTGCTTATTAGGCGGAGCGATCGCGCTATCACTTCCACCGGGATCGCTATCGCCCCATCTGATGCCCCTGCGCTTGCCCTCGCAATCCTGGAGGCGGCGGGGATCGAAGAAGACATGGTGAAGTTTCATTCGGGAACGCCCGAGTATCACTTCGCGTACGCCATGCACCACCTGTGCCAAGGTATCCAAGCCCAGGCCAAGGCCGTCGCCGAAGCTAAGGATCGCGAAGAGTTGGAGGCTGAGGCGTTGGAACTGTTCAACGCGTGGACCGGAACCACCAAGTACACCTCATGGAATGAAGTGGCCGTATTTCCAGACGGCGATAAGCGTGAGTGGCTCGCTGTGGCACGCAAGGCACGTGAACTGGCGAAGGAGGCAGGGGAATGAGTGGTTTTCAGCAGAGGATTGACCGGATCGTCGAGGATGCACTCGACCGGGCAATGGAACGTATCGAAGACTTGAACGCTACGACCAACGGTGGCACCATTCGCGAAACCTCGGACGCTCTTGCCTACTACGAAGATTTTCAGAACGCATGGGAGGACTACACAAATGACTAGCACCCCGCTAAACCCGGACTCGCAGGTAAGCAAGGATCAGACGATCTTTGCTTACAAGGCCGCCGAGCGTGATTTCCCGCAGCACGGTTCAATCATGATCAAGCTCCATCACAACAATTTCCAATCTTCACTTTTGCAGATCTCGAAGAAGACGGCAGAAAGCCTGCGAGACCAGCTGAATGACCTCCTCGCTGTCCCCGCTGACACCATAGCGACCTCAAAACCAAACCAAAATTTGGAGTTGGTGAACAGTGTGGAATCGTTCATCAACCAGCGTCCGGAGTACATCACCGCGCTGAAGAACACACGGGGCACTGATGACCAAACGGATTACCACCGTTGGCAAGGTGGCGCCGAAGCACGCCGCCAACTCGCCGAAACGCTCGGCTGGACAGTACCGCACAACCCAGGCGAAACAACACGCCCAGAGGTGGAAGATGCCTAGGAAGACTCGCTGGCACCAAGCCCGATACCTCCTGAAGAACCGTGCCAAGAGCTTTGTCCGAAACGACATAATCAGGGGCCTAAAGAACTCTCCGGTAGACGGGGAGCGCTACTGCGATTGCCAATCACATGCAGGATTCTACATCCGCAACATAAACATGAGACCGCTAATCAAGAAGGGAGGCAAGCCATGACCCCGTTGGAGATCCTAGAAGCGCACAAGGTTTCAGCTTTCGCCGGGAGCGACACAGCTTGCTCATGCGACCGCACATGGCGGACTAACGTTGAGTATCGCGCTCATGTCGCCCAGGTACTCGACCAGAACATGCGGGAAGCGAAAGCAGAAGCGCTGCGGGAAGCCGCAGAATATGCCGTCGAATGGGTTGGAGTGGTCGGAGATGGTCGGCTTGTGGATCTGAAAACCGAAACCGAGTATGACGACACCGCCGAATGGCTCCGTGATCGGGCAAACCAATATTCAGTCGGCTCCGAATGAACAACTACCTCGGCCTCACCAGCGCCATAACCATCGCAGCAGTCGTCACGTTCCCATACTGGGCACGCAGAATCCTCACCAACATCGAACACCACACCTTCGAGGACTGAACGACCATGGAAACCAAACACCACCGCGTCAGAGTGTTCAAAGACCCATATAACTGGCCATCATGGCAGGTCTACTACGCAGACACCTGGATCGGATCCGCGCACACACTACCAGTCGCGCAGGCTGCTGCCGTGTTGGCGGTGAAGTATGCGGGGAGCATGTGCGAACAGAACCTCAGCCCGCTAAGAATCATCCAAGAAGTCAACCACGCGTTCATGGGCCAACCCCAGTGGATGAACATGTGGAAACCCGGGATACTCCACATCACCCACACCGAACAACGTGAACTCGCGAGAGCTGGCGCCGGCCGGACCCTCTACGGTGTAGACCTAACCGGCGAGGTGATCTGGTCATGGCAACCACTAGCAGCCTAACCACAGCCGAACAACCCCACCAATGCCGAACCTGCGGACGCATCCACTACGTCCCATCACTCGCCAGAGACTGCGAACAACAACACCAGAAAGACAACAAAAAATGAGCACCGACACCGAATACAGCAACTACAAACCAACCTACGCACGAGCCCTCACCACCCAAGAATCCCACCGCCACACAGGAACCTTCAAACCCTACAAATACCGCGGCACCGGACACGACACCATCAGCAACAACGACTTCCGACCCGGAACCCCACACCCCACCTACTGCGGATGCAAAAAACACGGAGGCCCAAAACAATGACCACTGACCCAGTCGACCAGGCCGCGGAAATCCTCAACAAAGAAGCCCTTCATCTTGCTCGAATCAGCTATTTGAATCGGATATATAACCAGTTAGAATGGAAACAGATAGAACCAGACGACGTCGTATTCCACGAGATCCCCGGCAAACCCGGAATCCTCCACTACGAATACACCAACAACACCCCCACACCAGTGCACGCAGCACACGTCGTAGGGCCAAAACCAATCCCCAAACTCACACGCCGTGAGAAATGGGGGTTATACGCAGGGTCCGTCATCGCGGACATTCTAGAAAAGGTCAGGTGGTCACGGTGAAGAAACTCAACGCAGGGGACAGGTGCCAAGTTGAATCAGCAGACACGTGGATCCCTGCAACTATTCTCACTGTTTATCCTGGGCACGCTGGTGCGATGGTCCTACCTGATGATTGGGCGACTTCGGTATGGGCGAAAGCGGACCAGATCCGGCCAATCCAGGTGAACCCTGAGAGCGCCAAGCGCGGCGACTACCTGCACGGGCAGACCGTGGAAGTTCAAACCCTGGGCGGGCGGTGGGTGCGAGGGCGTTTCGACCGGTGGTCTGATGAAACGCATGAACGCGCCTACATCTTCACCGGATCATCCCAAGCGGGGCGCTATCACTTCACGAACATCCGGCCCGCCCGCGTCGCCCCAGACCCGCACGACGTGGCGTATCAAGGCGAAGTCGGCGACCACCAACCACAGGACCCGCCGAACCCAGTAATCAGCCTCGCGGCCATCCGCCCAACGATGCCAACCCGGTTCGGCAAGCTCCGCCCAAACGTCGTGCCCCTCGACAGCCGGCGCCACCAGACCGAACCAACTGACTTCCAAAAGCGTATGGCATATGTCGGTGTTGAAGGCGAGGAGCGTGACGCGTACCTCGAAGTGATCGTTGAGTTCGCCAAAGCCGGTATCACTGCCAAGCAGATCATGCCGTACGTGGCCGTACTCGGTCGCATCATCGTCCAGGGTTTCACCCCAGACGAAGTGGACAACAACACAACCCGCGCACTGCGCGCCCGCTACACACCACCACAGGCAAACCTGCACCACATCAGCGCAGAATACCGAGACTAACCCTTGACCGCGAAGATCAACCCCGAACAACTCGCCACCGCAATCAAACGATACAAAGGCGAATCCCAATTCGCGCCAGGGCAAACCAACACGGCAGGGCGACTGATCTGCGGGGCAAAGAAACGCGGACAACGTCACGGCCAAGGCGAACCCTGCCAAGCACCACCCGTCCACGGCGGAACCCGCTGCGGCAAACACGGCGGCAAATCACCCAAAGCACAAGACGCAGCAACCGGACGAGCAATGGAAGCAGAAGCCGTGGAAATCCTAGGACGCATCGACCCCGACGGCATCAACCGCCACCCCGTCGAACACCTCCTCAACCTCATCAACCAAAAAGCCGCAGAAGTCGCATGGCTCCGGTCCTTGGTGAGAGACCTCGACGAAGAGGACTTGTTCTTCGGTGAAACGAAACACGAGTACGGCGAGGAAAAAGGCGAACCAACCGACCTCAAAACCTATGAGGCCGGTATCAACATCAAATGGCAAGCCTTACGCCAAGCCGAAGAACAACTGGCGAAATGGGCAGCAATGGCGGCCAGGGCAGGTGTGGAAGAACGGCGTGTGCGCCTTGAACAGGAAAAGGGTCAGCTCGTCGTCACCGCCATCCAACAAATCCTCGACGGCCTCAACCTCACCCCAGCACAAGCCAAACTCGTACCCCAAATCGTTCCCACCGCACTACGCCAACTCACCCAGGAACAACAATGACCACCCAAACCCACCAACACACCGACGTGTTCACCCAACTCACAGAACACATGGACATCCCACTCCCATGCGAAGGAGAAGGCCACCCACAAGGCCACTACGGACACCAAGCAGGCGCACCAGCCGCCTACTCAATGCACTGGGAATGCCCCAAATGCCACCACACCGAGTCCTACCTCATGTGCGAAGGCCGGTACAGGACATTGCGCGCCTTCCTCGAATACGGGGAAACCCTCCTCAACTGCGATCACCAAGTGAAAGCCTCCGAAGCACTCGTCAGGGTCGTGAAGCTATGAGCACCCCACAGATCATCGCATTCACCGCCGGAGTAGCAGTCCTCATATTCATGGCTTACTGGACCGCCACCGCACGCTGCAGGTGGTTCGGGCACGCCTGGTACAGGACAAGCGCATGGTCACGCACGTACAAATGCCAGCACTGCGGAACCACGCGGAAGGCACAGCAATGACCGCCACCACCACCCACCTAGACCCGAGTGCTATGGACAGCAGCAGTGACGAAAATCGACTAGACCACACCGTCTGCGGATGCAACCCAAACCGGGCACTCTGCGGAACCGACGTCACCAACGAACCATGGATCGAATACGCCGGCCCCACACCAGACGACTGCATCGTCTGCACACACCTCGAATTCAAACCCTGCCAAAACTGCGGAGAGTAAACACCATGAGCGAACCAACCATCAACAACATCAACATCTACGGTCTGGAAGTGCCCATGATCATCCCAGAAGGGCACATGGTCACCGGGGCAGTCGTACTCCTCACCACCGCGGGCATGGACGAACACGGCACCCGTGACGGGTTCTTGTGCGGCAACAGCGAAATGCCTCACGTTCAACTGGTAGGAATGCTCCGCACCGCCAGCCTAGAGGCAGAAGAAGAAGCACTGGGGTACGGGGCATCATGCGCATGCGAGGACTGCAACGATGACTAGCCTAATCGTCCTCGCGCTCGGGGTCTTCGGCGCTGGGTTCATCGTCGGAGCGTTGCTCGTGCACTGGGCATGCAAGCCCGTCCAGTACGAACACGCAACGTTCGAACGCGAACGAACATGGGAACTCCCGCCAGATCCAACCCCACTGAACCCGCCCGAAAACTTCGACTTCACAATAGTAGAAGTTGGTAAACCCGATTACAAAGGCAGTGAGAATGACTGCCGTTGACACCCTCACTCACCCGGAACACACCACTACCAGCGAAGACAACCTCTCCCATCGGTTCTGCCGTGGACAAGCGCAAGCCTGGCTAGAAGGCGAACCAGCCACCGCCCGCTGCGGCAAAACCAAACACGACTGGGAACCAGCAACCGGCGACGACATGCTCTGCATCATCTGCTGGCACTACTGGAAAACCCAACAATGCGCACACTGCCAAAAGGACAACACGTGAACATCACCGCCAAAGAACTCAAACCCGGAGATCGCCTCATCGTCAGAGGAATACCAAGCATCGTCCAGCAATCAGGACCTGCCATCTCCGATCCCGGCCTGATCATCATCAGCTGGCGAGACGCAAAAGGGGAACTTCACCACGGGTGCGCAGGATCCGACGCACCAATCACCATACAGGAGGGGCAGTGATGATTGCGCTAATCGTATGGGCCGGCATCCTCACCTACCTCGCCATTGGCTGGATGGCAGTCACCCCAAAATTAGCTGTAGTGCGGCTAATGGCAATGAGTGAGCACGAAGCCGACCGAGACCGCTCATGGGTACTAGGCACCAGCGTCGTTCTCGGAATCATATGGCCAGCCTGCTTCGCGTACATCCTTGCATCAAACACCTACGACAAGAGCATCGAAGAAGAACAAATGCTCAAACAGGTGCGCCGTGAAGTCGAAGAACAGAAGCGAGAAGCAAGACGACGCACAGAGCTAGAACTCGAAGCGTTCGACCGAGCAATGAAGGAACCAAAATGAAGCGACTTATTCCAGCACTGGCAATCATCGGATTAGCTCTCACCGGGTGTGCTAGCGGAAACACCGACGCCGATACTGGCGAGCAATCATCGCTATATGAACGGAACATCGTCCTGGAAGATGGGCGCGAGGTTACTTGCATCGTATACGCCATAGGCTACAAAGGCGGCCTGTCCTGCGACTGGGACAAGGCGCGGTAACCATGCCTATCAAAGTTGAAGCGCGCCGCCTATCCGGCATCGACCAAGGCAAAACCATAAGCATGTTCTGCCGAGAAACCCGACGATCCATCACCACCGAAATACTCGCTATAGAACAATGGCCCGACGTAACCCGCATCTGGGTACCAACAGACCTCGACCAAGACCCCTACGACCTTGACCCCACCCAACTAGTCCTAATCACCGGACGAAACAAATAGAATCAGAGAATGATACCGGCGGAACCATTCACATGTACTGTGCCTACAAATAACGCAGTAAAGCACACAGAAATAAACTGCATCGGCAGAGCTCCGGACAACTACGAATATTTAGGAACTGTGGCCGACTGGTTCATCGTGATATTGACGGTCATCCTGGCCCTTGTGGCCGGTTACGCTGCATTCAAAGCTCATCAGACGCTAAAGCAAATGCGCGATGAAGCCGACGAAGCCCGTGAATCGGACAGAAACATGCGGACAATCGATGCCTTTGATAAGTACACCCAAGCGCTAATTAGCCTCTGTGACAAGTTCCCAAATGAAAGCAACGCCGACTTCTCAGCATGGCATCGCAGCAAGGCCCAGTATTTTCCGTACCTAAGAATTTCTGATCAAGAACTAGCTGGAGTAGTGAAACAGATCGATGATTTGATCGGAGGCCTTTTCGAGGCTCACACTATGGCAAATTCGATCAAAAAGCCGAAGATCTTTGAGTATAAGCATCTTGGCAAAGAGGCTCAGGTGGTCATGGATCACTTACCTGACTGTGCGCTGGAGATTACCAGTGTTCTGGCAGCTTGGCACCTCGGGGACGCGTCCGACGAATTCACTGCCATAGAGATGGAACAATTATCGCTTCGTCTAGATGAACTGCTGAGCGACCCAATTGGATATAGCGAGGAAATCGATTGACCTGCATTATTTGTGAGTATCAAACCCCGGCGGGCATTTACTTGTGTGGGAAGCATGTTCGGATGCTTCGTGAGCTTCTTCTGCGAGTGCCGGATACGTTGAAAACGGCTGGGCAGACGTTGGCAAACTTGGGTGTACGTCCTAGTAACGGTTCATCGGGCACCGGGGAGCCGCCGGCGCCGATAAACCTGAACATGGAAGAGCGCCTGGGCGAGTACGTGAAGCGCCTGGTGGAGCTCGGGCACTGGGCCAACGAAGAGCTGGAACCCAATAAGCTGCGCATCTTCACAACCCCAACCAAGGCGGCCGAGTACCTGCACGCTGTCACCACCCAGTTGATCAAACGTGAAGACGCAGGCGACTTGTACTGGGAACTGACCAGTTTGGAACGCGCGGTCATATCCGCGGCCGACATTCCACGCTCAAAGCGACCTTTGGGGGAGTGCGGGGCGCTGGACTTCACCGAAGACGGCGCAGTAACCCGATGCGACGGCATTATTGAGGGTCACGAGACATCGACGGTCGGACGGTGCAAGACCTGCAAACGGGAACACGACACCGCGGACCGGATCCGCAACCGCATCACCGAAGCCTGGCACGTGCGGGCACCACTACGGCAAATCGTCAACGCACTCAAAGAGGCCGGCTACCCCGTCAGCTACAACACCGCCAAATCATGGGCAAGACGCGGAAAACTCGCACCAACATGCGACATCGCCACACGACAGGAGGGGCACACGCCAGCCGAAGTCCTCAAAGTCATACAAGAAACAACCAGCCTGACAGGACATATAGCCAGTTAGACTAGACAAAACCGGGTTTTGCACCTATCGTAGATATCAAGATGGGTTTTCTCCACGTAGACACCCATCCCGCGCGTGAGAGTGGGACCCATTCCTACTGCGTGGAACAGCTGAGAGCGAGTCGCATCCTGACCTGTGCGAGCTAGAGGCGAAGACCGGCTAAAGTCCCACAACCACCGCACAATTTCATAGCCCCCAGGAACACGAGCCTGGGGGAGCGCTTTAGTGTAGAGGCCGAGCACACCGTGATTATCGGGGACGCATGTTCGAATCATGCAAGCGCACGCAATCCCGACAAGGATGCAGAATGAATGATCCCTAGGAGGTCAATCATCTCTGACCCAGCAGAACTGGGCCCGGTCACGCATATAGCGGCGAGACGGTGACCACCGCCGAGAGGCGCAGGACAACACATTGCATCAAACCGGTTCGCTCGACACGACGGCCTCTGTTGCAACGGCTACCCGGTGCCGAACTGAAACCGGGAACAACTGGATGTAGGCCAATTGGCAGGCCGCCTGATTTGGGATCAGGAGAATGTAGGTTCGAGTCCTATCATCCGGACGACTTGCAAGTGATGGATTGCCGGATGCGTGCACGTATCACCCGTCGCAAAGAACGGGAAAAGCAACCACGTTGCAAGCTATCGAGTCCTAAACAAAAACGCATGGACTGGTTCGAGGGTGTCACCGTATGGCTGGCTAACTCGGCGTGCAGGTATCCGAAAGGGTAGCCGCCTTGCGTGTGCTCGTGCCTGAGAGTCTGACTCAACAGCACGGGCACACTGCGGCACTGTAGCTCAAAGGTAGAGCGCCCGTCTCATAAGCGGGAGACTGAGTTTCGAGTACTCACGTTGCCACGGATTGCGGGTAGGAAGTAGGCCTCTGGGGCAGCCTACTCGCATCCCTTACCCTCGACCCGGGGAGTTCCCGTAAAGGCGCGTCCCGGGCGGGGTTTGCAAGGATATTTGACCGAACGGCAAGGTGCTGGCCTGCAAAGCCATGCTTACCGGGTTCGACTCCCGGAATAACCTCTTAGTCTCTGTTGGTGTAATGGCAGCACCCCAGATTTTGGATCTGGTAGCCGAGGTTCGACCCCTCGACGGAGAGCTCAGCGACGATACAGACTGGACACCCGTACCGTCGCTACGGGGTGGCTGAACAAGGTAGGTTGCACGCCCATCCAACAGCCACCCCATCACAAGCCCGGTGGCGGTAGATCTGACAACGCACAAGGATCCACGGAACAAGGAACCGCTTTGTATGGGAAACACTCCCACACGGTCACAGCATCCGGAAAACCACCAACTGACACCGCCACCAACAAACCTACGCAGGCATAGAAGAATCTTCGTCTTCCAGATCTTCGAAGTTCCACGACTGAATAACCTGCTCAGGATGAATCCTAAACTCAGGCTCCCAGTCGCGGCTCATACGGACAGTGGGATCCTTTGTAGCGGTGGTCAATACATTAAAAGCGGGTTCAGAAGTAATTGTCGCAACAGGAATAATCGTCACAACAATCGTTGAATCCAGCTCTGCCCAAACTCGACGATTAGGCCTAGCCACGTTCTCTTTCAGAGTTTTGACCCGCTGCCCAACCTGAAGAATGAACTCACCGCCGTCCTCGTCTCGCATATGAACTCGGGCAGGTCGTTTTCCGGGCGCGAGCGCACTGTATTGGCCGGCGGTCGACGTGTAGACATTTTCAGAATGCTCACTGTCGAGGTTATAAACATAGAAATCCATTCGGTAATTCTATGTCAGGCATCGTCTGAGTAGATGTTCTTCTTAGCAGTAACTAGATCTCCCATGGTTTCGGAACAACGCCATCTTCCATCTTTTGCATGCGAGCGAGAGTCTTTTCCCAATTCTCCTTGCCCCCGTAGTGAGGTACTGGGATCCAGACGATACGAAGTTCGGTAGCCATCTCTAGCGCGAGTTCTTCAGCTGCACGGGTGCCTAAGAGCTTTTCTCTTTGTCCTGGCAACGTCACCCAGTACTCAGCCTTGCTGTCTCGGTACGCCCAACGCCAAGAGAGCTGTCCGCGCCGTGCCAATTCGTCCAACATTTCACCAACATGCATTTGTCGGTGAATCACATACGGCTTTTTCAAAGTTCGCACGAACGTCAAGAATTCACTCCTAACTACGCCCCAATAAAGTTATTGCCCCGACGCTGCGCTAACAGCTCGGGGCATTCGTATTCGTCGGGAAGGACGAACACATGACTAATCGTATCGCATACAAAACACCGACAGAATCCTTCAACGCACGCACCGTCCGCCAGGGCGAATGCCTACTATGGGCCGGCGCCGTCAAAGAAACCGGGTACGGGGCAATGTGGGACGGCGAACGAGTCGTTCGGCCACACCGGTGGATCTACGAACAAGCTAACGGACCTATCCCAGAAGGCGCGGACATCGACCATGTCTGCGGAAATCGAGTCTGTTGCGAAATCAGCCACCTGCGCGTAACAACACGCAAGCAGAACATGGAAAACCTGACCCACGTCAATGCGAACAGCTCAACCGGAGTGCGAGGCGTGCACAAGAACACCAAGGGCGGAAAGCCCTGGCGTGTACGCGTGAAACACAACTACGTGGAATACAACGGCGGATACTACGACAGCCTCGAAGAAGCCGAAACCGCAGCCATCGAGTTGCGCAACAAGCTATTCACGCACAACGACGCTGATCGAAAGGCGGCATAGAACGGAGGGCCATTGGATGCATTCGAATTCGCGGCCCGACACTTCGACCCGCCAAAAGCCAAATGGGATACCCCAGGGGAGCTGGCAAAGGCGCTAGACCCCCGCACCCAGCAGACCAAAGCCATGGACGTTATCGACGAAGCGCTGGTCTGGGCGTGGAACACTCCTGACGCGCGACTCATGATCGCTATGAGTCCCCAGATGGGCAAGTCTCAGCGTGCCGTACGCCGGTACGCAACGTGGGCGCTCATGCAAAAGCCAGACACGCGCATCACGATCTGTTCCTACAACAGTGACACCGCGCGACGCTGGGGCCGCACCATCCGTGACGACATCCAAGAACACGGTGACGAACTCGGGTTGAAGATCCGCAACGACGTTGCATCCCAATCCGAGTGGATCCTCGAAGGCCACGAGGGTGGAGTGTTTACTGCCGGTGTTGGCGCGTCTCTTACTGGCCGCCCGTCCGAACTGATGATCGTAGATGATCCGGTCAAAGGCCGTGAAGATGCTGACTCGGAACGCTACCAGGAACGTAACTGGGACTGGTGGCGTGAAGTCGCAATGACCCGCCTCGCCCCAGGCGCACCAGTGATCTTGATTCAGACACGCTGGTCAGTAGATGACCTCGCCGGTAAAGCCCTGAAAAAGGAGAACGGCGGTGAGGACTGGCGAGTAGTCAGCATCCCCGCACAAGCCGACCACCGCCCCGAACTTGGTGAAACCGACCCTCTAGGCCGTGAGCCTGGCGAGTGGATGGAAACCACCCGAGGCATGACCGAAGCCCAGTGGGAACGCCGTAAACGCGACACCGGGCCACGCTCATGGGCCGCCCTGTATCAGCAGAAGCCAACCCCAGACGAAGGCGGAATCTTCCCCAGAGAATGGGCAACCTACGAAGAGCCACTGTGGATCACGAAAGACGACGGATCATGCTGGGTGCCCGGCATGGAACGTACTGACCACGAGCTCATCATTTCTGGTGATCTTACGTTCTCAGATTCCAAGAACTCCGACTACGTGGCGTTGCAGGTCTGGTTGCGAGTTAATCACCAAGCGTTCTTGCTTGATCAGGTTCGCCGGCGCATGAACTTCAATGACACATGCGCAGCGATCCTTGCTTTGCGCGCGAAGTGGCCTCAAGCTTTAGCGACGCTCATTGAGAACAAGGCGAACGGGCCGGCTGTTATCAACGCGCTGCAGCAACAGATCAACGGGTTGATCCCGGTAGAACCTCAAGGTTCTAAGTCTGCGCGTGCTTCGGCTGTGTCGCCGTTGGCGTTCTCGAAGGACATTATCCTCCCAACCGCGGAACTACTCCCGAACGTGGAGGAACTGCGCGAGGAACTGGTGAACTTCCCGTCAAAGCACGACGACACGGTTGATGCACTGTCCCAGGCGATCAACTACCTGCTGTTGCACAAGCTGGAAGATGCGCCGCATGTGGTTCAACCCGATATCTACGACGACTACGAAAACCAAGGATGGGCGATCAGCCCGTACTAACTAGGAGGCGGTATGGCGAATATTTTGGACCGCATCCTAGGCCGTGAAACCGCAGAGATGCGTGCGGCCCGCGCTGACATCCAGTACAAGGCCGAACGGCTGAAAGAGTCGTTCGGGCAGCTGCAGTTAGCGTTGGAAGATCGTGGCTGGGAAAAGCTGGCCATGGATGCCCACGCCCAGTTCTCCCGGGAGGGCTTGCGCAAAGCTGCTGAGTTGTCGCGCATCATGTTCATCGCCAACCCGCTGATCAAGCGTGGCTTGAACGTCCGGGCCGCTTATGTGCATGGTCAGGATGTGGGCATTACTGCCCGTGCTGACGGCAAGGAAAGCACGCAGGACGTGAACGCGGTTGTACAGGCGTTCTTGGATGACGATTCGAACCGTTCCAACCTGACTGGCTCGCAGGCGCGGATCCGGTTGGAGAACGCGCTCGGCACTGACGGCAACGTGTTCATCACCTTGTTCACTGATCCGATGAATGGCCGTGTGCAAGCACGCACGCTCCCGTTTGATGAGATCGCGGACAAGATCAGCAAGGCAGGCGACCGAGGCACCACGCATTACTACTTGCGTAAGTGGACTGAAGACACCGTCGAAAAGGCTGAGCTGTACCCGGATATTCGTTACCGGCCGCAGATCCGTTCCCGGTCCGTGAAGATCGACGAAGAGACCCTGCCGGTCAACTGGGATTCCCCGGTCTACCATCTGCACGACAACGGCCTGGACGGCTGGAAGTTCGGCATCGGCGACGCGTACGCATCCTTGCCGTGGGCGCGGGCTTACAAAGAATTCTTGGAAGACTGGGCGTTGCTGATCAAGGCCTTGTCGAAGATCGCTTTCGTTGCTTCAAAGGATACGAAGACTCCAGCGTCTCAGCAGTCGCGCAACAGCCTAGCGAACTTGGCGAATGCGCCTGCAGGGTCGACCGCTGAGATGAATGGTAGCCAGAAGCTTGAAGCGATGCCGAAGAGTGGCGCCACCATCGACTCAGAGTCAGGCCGACCGCTGCTCTCCATCCTCGCAGCAGGCATGGGCCTGCCAGTCACCACCCTATCCGCGGATCCCGGGCAGACTGGTGCACGTGCTGTCGCTGAAACTCTGAACCAGCCAACCCGGTTGGAGTTCGAGCTACGGCAGAAGCTGTGGTCGGAAATGTACCGGGCAGTGCTCGGCTACGTCATCGACCAAGCTGTCATTGCACCCCGCGGCCCGTTGAAGGGCACCGTGGCGCGTGAGGATGACCGGATGGTTGTCACGTTACGTGGTGGCGATGATCGGACACTGGATATTGTTTGGCCTGATCTGAACGAGATCCCGATTGAGACGCTCATGGAAGCGATCAGCAAGGCGAACGAGCTCGGTGTTATCCCACCACTGGTCCTCCTGGAACAGGCCTTGCGGGCTCTCGGCATTCGTGATGTGGACGAGATCATCGACTCAGTCAAGGACGATGAAGGGAACTTCATTGATCCGGAACGTGAGTTCGGGCAGCGCGCAGTGAACCTGTACCGGAACGGTCAACTCAGTGGCGACCCGCTGAACAGTGAAGACGATGCCTAAAGGCGAGCGCGGCGGGTGGGCTAAACAGTCTGCCCGTCGTGGATTGCGCAGGAAATCCAAACAGTTGGCCCTCGATGAAAGTTACGCTCAACGGCTCGGGGAAACTCTCCGTGGGATCTACGCGTCAGGACAGCGTAGATCAGCCACGGCATCATCGGAGGCCATCAACAAGCTGGAATCCAACTACGGAACTTCAGAGTAGGCGGTGTTGATCGGTGGCAGTCACGAAGGAAACGCTCCGGCTCGCCGCCGACGTACGCAAACAACTGCGCCAGCTCACCGACAAGCATGCCGTCGCACTCGTGCAGGCCTGGGTGGAAGCATGGGACACCATCTCCCCGCTGTTCGCCGAAGCCATCGCCGAACTCGTCGCAGCGGGGGACAACGTGCCCCGCGCAGTCGTCGCCCGTAACGCGAAGCTCATCGCAGCAATGCAACAAGTAGAAGCAACCCTGGACGAACTGATCCCGTTCGTGGACGGCACGATCACCAACGACCTGCTCACCGCAGTCATGGACGCTGCCACAGCACACCAAGCCATCGTCAACTCTCAACTCCCGGCCCCGCAAACAGGTGTCGCGATCAACTTGAATGCGCCGGCGCCGGAAGCACTCACCGCTATTGTCACCCGTTCTACTGAGCGGATTCATTCGGCAACGAAGCCGCTCGCGCCGTGGGTTGTGCGGCAGATGAAGAACGAGCTCATCCGTGGCATTGTCGTTGGGGATAATCCGCGGACTGTGGGGCGGAAGATTCTGAAGAGCGTCGAGGGGAACTTCAACGGTGGGCTTGCCCGGGCGATGACGATAGCTCGCACGGAGATGCTGGACGCGCATCGGCGTGGGTCTCAGGCCGCTGCAGGGGCGAATACTGATCTGCTGACTGGGTGGCTGTGGCAATGCACGCTTGATCGGCGCACATGCCCATCTTGCCTTGCCAAGCACGGCACGCTTCACCCCGTGGATGAGTTCGGCCCCATTGACCACCAGAACGGACGATGCGCCCGCGTAGACAAAACGAAGTCATGGAAAGAGCTCGGCTTCGACATCGAGGAACCAAAGGACGATTTCCCTGACGCGCGTAAATGGTTCGACAGCCTCACCGACGATTCACAACTCGCCGTCATGGGCCCAACTCGGCTGCAACTGCTGAATGACGGCAAGATCCAGTGGGACGACCTGTCAACACTGCGCAAGAGCGACGGATGGCGGGACTCCCAAGTTGTCACCCCAGTCAAAACGCTACTCACCATCGCCGACTAGGTCCCGTCGCTCTCCGACGGTTTGTAATCCAACGCGCCGCACCAACGGCAGACCAACAAGAGCGAAGCCCCGGTCAGCCGAAGGTACGCCTGCCTGGGCATCCACGAATGCTCAGGGCACGCTCCTGGTTCGCCCGGTAAGTCGTTCGAATCATCCTGGCTCATTGATTCTCGCCATCAACTGAACCGTAAAGGTCTGCAGCGACGAAGCGAGACCCAACGCGTCTTCGAGCAATTCGTCGATTCTGGCTGGGGTGATAAGTGGCCATATATCAAATTCGGCACGACCAATTTGCTTGTCTAACTTTCGATGTCGACGTAGTGACAAAGCGGCGGTCCCATCTGTGCGGAACACCCAATCGCCATGGATGAACAGATTACGCCAGGTCCAAAGCTCATGGATCTCGTCGCATAGGCGCTGGAAGGCGTCGGAGTCATCACATGGTCTCAGGGCCTCATCGAGTTGTTGACCGCTCCGCGACCAGCCACCGTTGGGAAGCAACTGGTGGCGGGAGTGAACGAGTATGTGTTCCGCTGCGAGGTTTTCTAGCTCGCCGAATGCTAAGACGAGCCTGCCAAGGGGCAGTGCGAAATTGTCGGGAAACCGATTGAAGGAACTATCCATTTTTCAATTGTAGGAGGCCGCTGTGCCAACACAGATTACGGAGGCGGCTAAGGTCGCGTCCCGTGGGCCGGGGAAAATCCTGCTCACTCTCATTACTCCCGGGCAGGGTTCTTCCGGCTACTACAGCGAGGAAGTCCTCGCTAAAGCAGCCGAGGAGAAAGCATTCCCCCGCGGAACCATGGGCATGGTCAACCATGACACCGAAATGGAACGCGCCGACCGCCCTGAAGGTGATTTGCGCAACCTGATCTGGGTGACCTTGGAAGATGCGTACGTTGACGCCAATGGTGATCTGGTAGCTGAGACCCGGGTCTTGTCCGCTTGGCGCGATTTCGTGGAGGAAACCCACGAGTTCATCGGCGCATCAATCAGCGCTTCCGCTGCAGTGCGCGACACCAAGGAAGGTCGCATCGTTGAGCGTCTTATCCCCAGCCCTTTCAACAGGGTTGACGCGGTAACCGTAGCAGGTCGTGGCGGTCAGGTATCCGAAATCTTGGAAGCCGCACGGGTCATCGAATCACGATCCATCATCGCCAACGAGGTCACCGCGGATGACATCGAGGTCTACATCAGCCACGCAGTGCAGCAGGCGCACGCTGACCGTGAAAACGACGTGTGGGCGTGGCTTGAAAACTACGACGACACCTACGCCTACTTCCGCAAGGAGCGTACAAGTTTCCGGCAGTCGTACACCCGCGACGGTGTGAACGTCACCCTCAACGGTGAACCAGAAGCCGTACTGCGCCGAACCGAATACGACCCCGTCGGCACAACCACCACGGCAGAGTCGATCCAACTCACCGCACCAACCACAACGAACAAGCTTCCCGCACCTGCGGGGCAAGAATCCTCGCCAAAACTGGCCGAGGCCAACCAAATCCCTAACAAGGAGACCACCATGGCAGAAATTGCCGAAGAGCGACTGCAGTTGCTCGAAGAGTCCCACGGCCAGTTGCAGGCAATCAAAGCCCGCGAAGCCGACAAGGACAACACCATCGCCGAACTGAACGAGAACCTGGCGAAGGCCCGCGCGTTCAACCGTGCACAGGAGTTCGCCAAGACCATCGTCACCGGCGCCAACTCGGAACTTTCCGAGAGCGTTGTGGCTCGCATCGTCACCGCATCGGTGCACGAATCCGACCTGCCACTGACCGAGGCACTGCAGCTCGACACCGATGCACTCACCGAAACCGTGAACAAGGCCCGCGAAGCCGAGGAAACCTACCTCGCCCAGCTCGCCAAGGAAAACGGCCTCGGCCAAGTCCGCGGCGTAGGCGAAACCAAGTCCACCGATGTTACCGAGTCCTCGGACGCTGACATCGCCAACGAACTGAAGGGACTGTAACCGTGGCTAAGAACCAGCGTTACGAGAACGCACTTCAAATCACCGTCACTGCACCCTACGCAGTGACTTCCGGCTCCCCGGTACGCGTCGGCTCCATCTGCGGTGTAGCACTCATCGACGCAGCCGCCGGCGAACGCGTCACCATCTGGCTGGACGGCTCCTGGGACCTGCAGGTTACCGGCGCCACCACCGAAGGCGCACCCGTCTACATCACCAGTGCAGGTGCGTTGAACGTGACCGCCACTGGCAACTACCTTTTCGGCATCGCACTCGGTGCCAAGGCCGCCGCCGCAGGCCCCGTAGAAGTAGCCCCAATCGGCTACACCACTCAGACCGCCGTCGGCGCGTAAGGAGACACCGTGAACATCAACATCCAAGAGATGCTGGCGCAGGAAGCATTCCGCACCGCGCCACACCTGAAGAACCGCATCCTCGAAGCGGTACGACTCTTCAAGGCAGGCGTAGACGGCACTGACCCGTTTGCCTTCGCCCGCATGAAGGAAGCAATGTCCACCTCGGACTTCCCACAGTTGCTGGGCGCAGGCTTCCAGATCAGCGCACGCGACACCTACGAGGCAACTGTCCCAGAGTGGCAGGCCATCGCACCGGTACGCCGCGTGAACGACTTCCGTCCTGCCAAGGACATCGACCTGTTCGGCGGCCGTGAAGCCTTCGACCAGGTGAAGGAAGGCGAGGAGTACAAGGGCCGCTCCATCGGCGAAGACGCTTTCGAGTTCTCCGTGCTCAAGTACGGCAACACCTTCGGTCTGACCTGGGAGATGCGGAAGAACAACCAGTTCCACCAGCTGCTCGACTTCCCGGGCCGTCTCGGCTCGGCTGCACGCCAGACCGAAGACGAACAGGTATTCAAGCAGTTCATCGCTGACGGTGGCCCAGTAGCATCGTTCTTCGCTGCTCAGGGCACCATCCCATCGACCGCGCTGTCCCACGACGCACTGGTCGCCGCCTACAAGCAGGTAGTCGCCCGCAAGACCAAGGACAAGAAGCTGATCCGCCTCGGCGGAAAGCCTCTGAACCTGATCGTGCCAACCGCGCTGGCAATGGAAGCGGAGGAGTTCGTCAACGAAGACAAGATCGTCGTCGGCTCCGTCGCCCAGAAGAACCCGCTCAAGGGCAAGTTCAACGTCATCGCGTCGGAAACCGCTGCAGAGCTGAACGGCACCAACGGCGACACCGCCTGGTACATCCTTCCTGCAAAGGAATCGAAGTACGCGTCGGTCGCAAAGGTCACCATGGCTGGCGAGGAAACCCTCGACATCCGTGTCCGCCGTGATCAGGGCGAGCGTGTCGGCGGCGGCGCAATCGGTCTGGAAGACGGTTCGTACAAGGACGACACCATCGACTACCGCGGCCGACTGGTCACCGGTGGCGCGACCCTGAACGGCCTGGGCGTTTACGCGTCCAAGGGCGCTTAGCTTCACTCGCAGCTTTGAGGGGCATCACCACGGTGGTGCCCCTCAGCTGTACCCAAACACTTTTTTGAGGGGGCAACATGGAACCTGCCGATCAGCAAAAACAGGTGGGCCAAGTCCGCGCCCTCATCGCAGACCTTGACACCGAAAACCCGATCTTCACAGACGACCAGATCACAACGTATCTGGAACTGAACGACTGGGACACCGGGTACAAGCAAGGCGTATACAGGGCTGCCGCTGACGCACTCGACGCTATCGCAACCAGCGAAGTTCTCGTGTCAAAGAAGATCCGCACCCAAGACCTCAGCACCGACGGCCCAGCAGTTGCCGCCGAACTCCGCAAACAAGCCGCAGCATTGCGCGACAAAGCTGACGACGAAGACGCGAAAGCTGACTCGTTCTTCCAGATCATCCCTTTCGGCGGATCCTGCGGCGCCGAGGGCGAAGAGTACCGGTGGTAACCAATGCCACTACCTAACGCAAAAATCATCCCGCCTGGCTGGTCGGAACATCACCGACCCGTCGCAGCAGGAGGCATGACCGCTGACTGCATCATCGACCGCGTGGCCGATGGGCCCGCACCATTCCCACTCCCGGAAGACTGGACCGGCCGCGAACGAATCTGGGCGGGCAAGACTCGCATCCAGGAACTGAAACGGGAATCTACGGCGCTACCTACCGAGCAGCCCACAGAGTCACGCCAGTACCTAATCCAGCTTCCGTACCTTGCCGAAAACCCGCTACCCCAGCTTCACGTGGGGGAGCGAGGCGACATCGTCACCAGCAACGGCACCGAATACACGCTCAAGCAACGCATGACCGGATCCGAACTTTGGACCCACGACTACATCGCATGGGAAAACCAAACCCAACAAAATCCGTAGGCGGTACACATGAGTTTTGACGCATCAGAACTGCGGTCTCTAGCGGCGGATCTCGGAACCGTGCCTAAGATCGCGGGCCAACTCGCGAAAGTCGCGGTGAAGAAAACCGCGAAGGATATCGAAGCTACCGCGAAAACCCTTTCACCTGTGGATACCGGGAACCTTCGATCCAGCGTCAAGGCAAGCGACCTGCGGGGTGTCTCCCAGGACTCTCCATCCGCTGAAGTACGCGCATCAGCAAACTACGCCACCTACGTCGAACTCGGCACGTCACGCATGGCAGCCCAACCATTCATGGGGCCGGCAGCGGACAAACACATGCCGGCCTTCGAGCAGGCCATGGCGCAACTCGCAGCAAAAGCCATAGGTGGGTAAATGGACGCGACACAACTGAATGCTGAGCTCATGGCCACCCTGAAAGCGATACCGGCTTTGGGTGGCCGTATTTACGACGGGTACGTGCCCGAGAAGCTCCCAACTGACGGCGCAGGGTACATCCTCCCTTACGTGCTTCTTCTCTCCGGAATTACAGCGGACTTACCCCAAGAACGTGACCTCACCGGACTGGCAGACACCACCGTGCACGACTGGGCACCACAAACCAACTGCGTCGGTCCCACACCCGCACACTCGCGAACGTGTGCCCAATACGTCGCACAGGCACTCACCAATACCCGAATAGGGAACCACTGGCTCAAACCCGACGCTGACGCGTTCCGGGTCGCAACGCCACTCATAGACAACCAGGTCACCCCAGCCCGGTTTTACCTGCCGCTTTCTTGGCGGCTCAACACCAACTAAAGGAGGCCCACCGTGGCAACCCCCAAACAGGTCACTGAGCCAGCCACCGCGCCGGCCAACACCGTAACTGAACCAAAAAGATTAGACCCCCGAAAAAAGGTCTACGTCTTCGACAGCCGAACCGGCCGAAAGTACGACGCGCCGGTACCAGAAACACACCTGAAAATCTTCCCGCACCTGCGAGAAGTTCCATCCAAGCAAGAAGGGAAGTAATCGAACATGGCCGTAAAGATGCTCACTGACGCAAACCGCCACAGCGTATTCGTCACAGACCTCGCCGACTATCACGCGCCAAAGGTCAGCGAATTGACAGGCGTGGGCGCGATCGTGCTGTCATGCAACGTCACCGCAGCCAACTACCAGCTCGGCTCCACCGGCGATGACGCAATCAACGATCCAGCCTTGTGCGCGTCGTCCAACTCGACTGTACCCGGGCGCACCAACTACGAAGCGTCCATGGACTTCTACCGTTGGAAGGAAACCGTGGACGACATTCCATGGGCAACCTTTAGCGATAAGGGCATCCATGGCTACATCGTGTCCCGGATCGGTCAGCATCCGGATGGCACCAAGGCTCATGAGCACCCTTTCACCGCAGGCGATGAGGTGCAGGTATACGAGGTCATCACTGGAACACCGCAGATCATGTCTCCTGCTGATGCCGGTTACGAGAAGTTCAAGATGAACTTCTCCGTGCAGGACAACGTCGACGAACGTGCCGTAGTCTCCGCAACCGTCTAACCAATTAGCCAGTCCGGGCTGGAGTGCTTGACTCCCACACCAGCCCGGACTCTAAACCCATCGCGGAGTCACCCCCATCCTTTAGGAGTCAACCGTGTCTGAAAACATTGAACCAACCGCTGAGCTAGACCTCGACTCGTGGCTCGCCACCGGCGAACGCAACACCCATAATGTCAACCTCTACGCACGCATGGATCTCATTGCTGAAGTTGAAGCACTCGAATCGCAACGCGTTGCCACCCCAGAAGTGTCCGACATGGACAAGCCGCTTGGCGGGGAAGAAAACCCCAACGCAGAACTCGACGCGCAGATCAACGACTTATGGGCCCGCATCGACGAGTCCAAGCGAGTCTTCCGTGTCACTGCCCTTACCAAGCAGGAAACCGACGCGATCCGCGAGACTGTCCTGAAGGAATCCTCCGACAAGATCGACGAAGCCGCTGCACTGGGACGCGCAGAAGCGAAGAAGACCTGCAAGCGCATGGAAATCACCGTCCCTGCAGACATCAACGCCTACGTTCGCATCGGCGTCAAAGAGTTCAGCGACAAGGTCATCAACCACGAGACCACGCTCCGCATGATTGCCGACGCAACCAAGATCAAGGTCGGCGACGGATGGAAGCAACTCACCCTGGATCAGACTCGCACCCTGTACGAGAAGCTTGGCGAATCCCAGATAGGTCTGCTCGCTGATGCCGCGTACAAGGCGAACAACGAGACCCCGGAGGTCACCGTCCCAAAATCGTAGCGGCCATGGCAACACGGCGATGGGGGCACCTCGTAACCTGGGCTAAAACAGCCCGGTCGTGGAGGATCCCTGTCACCGTGTTGCTTGGCTTCCGTGAAGATACTGGCCGATGGCTAGAGCAAGATCGTGTGCTGGCGTTGGCCCTGCAGCAGTACGAAGACAGCATCCACTCCTGCGGTGTCCCATCATCGGTAGGTTTCGGTGATGACAATGACGGTCGCGTCGAGTGGAAAGAAACGATCTGCCACGCGTGCGAAGCCAGAGAAGCCGCGCTCAACGACAACAAAAACAACCAATACCCGGGACAACTTTTCTACCCGGTGTGGGATGCGGAATAGTCACGGTTTAATAAAGCCGATCAATAATTTTTGTGCTGGGTGTTATGGTTTTTTCATGTCACTCAAAATTCACAAAACACCTTCCATTCAGTATGTACAAAATGAGGGTTCCGCATTCCAGGTCACCGGCATGGTTCTTGCCGGAATCGGGCTGATAGGCGGACTTGTAATCTTGATTGCGTCCGGCTCAGCCGTGTTACTCGGCCTGGTCCCAATCGGATTATTAGTTGCAATGACCGGCTATCTGAAGCAAATATCCGCAGCGACGACCGCCTCGTACATTCTGGCTTCGAATCATCAAGTCGTGGATGAGGAAACTCCCACGCAATAAAGTAACGGCCCACAAGTTAGCCCGTTAGCACCCTAAACAGAGGGGTGCTAGCGGGTTTTCTTATGCCCGAAAACTCTAATTGAATAGGCGGTCCCATTGTGGCTGAGCGTGATGTCGTAGTCCGGATCCGGGCTGAAATTGGCGCTTTCAAACGCGACATGGCCGCCGCCGCCAATGCCGCCAAGAAAACCGCCGAACAGACCGAAGCCGCCGGTAAGCAGTCGGAATCAGCAATCGGACGTCTCGCGCAAACCGCCCAAACTCACGATAAAGCGTGGAACCAAGTCTCTACGGGCATGGTTGCCAGTGGAGCAGCCATAGTCGGTGCATTAGCTCTATCGACTAAAGCTGCGATGGATTGGGAGTCAGCTTGGGCTGGCGTAACCAAAACCGTCGACGGATCCCCACAGCAAATGGCACAGCTTGAGGGTGAGCTCCGCAATCTCGCACGCACCCTCCCGTCCACGCACACCGAAATCGCAGCCGTCGCTGAAGCTGCCGGCCAGCTCGGCGTAGCACGCAAGGACGTCTCCGGCTTCACAAAAACCATGATCGACCTGGGGGAGTCCACCAACCTCACAGCAGAAGACGCGGCAACCAACATTGCCCAGATCAGTAACGTCATGGGCACCATGGAACGCGAAGGATCCAAAGGCGTCGAACGATTCGGTTCAGCTCTGGTCGCGTTGGGCAACGACGGTGCAAGCACCGAATCCGACATCCTGTCGATGGCCCAGCGTATTGCTGGTGCCGGAGCAACTCTGGGCGCATCCGAGGCAGACGTGCTCGCACTCTCCAACACGCTCGCTTCCATGGGCGTTCGGGCCGAACTTGGCGGCGGTGTCACCACACGTGTCCTGCTGAAGATGCGATCGGCAGTTGACGAAGGCGGAGACAGCCTCGCTTCGTTCGCTGAAATCGCTGGTGTCTCAGCAGACGAGTTCGCAACGAAGTTCCGTGAAGCCCCAGTCGAAGCCTTGGACATGGTTTCCAAGGGCATCTACGGTGTGAACGAAGCCGGCGGAAACGTCACCCAGACCCTGAAAGACCTGGGCATCAAGGGCACCGAGGAAACTCAGGTCATGCTCGCCCTCGCCAACTCCGGCGACCTGCTCACAGATTCGTTGAACTTGGGTGCAGAAGCCTGGGCTAACAACACGGCCCTCGTTGAAGAAGCCAACAAGCGGTACGAGACCGCGGAGTCCAAGGTCAAGATCGCATGGAATAACATCAAGGACGCAGCCATCGACGCTGGCGCCGTGATCCTCCCAGCAGTGTCCGGTATCGCCGGAGTTGTTGCTGATCTTGCTGGTGGTTTCGCTGATCTGCCTGACCCGGTGAAGACTGCACTCACGGTACTTGGCGGGGTAGGCGGAGTCGGATTGCTGGCAACCGGCGGAATGATGAAGCTTGTCAGCGCCCTGGGCGACACCATCCCGAAGATGCAAGCACTCGGCATCGACACACCAAGAGCCACAAAGGCCGTTGGGCTGCTAGGCAAATCATTGGGTGCGGTTACGGCCGTGGGTGCTGGGTTCCTCATCGGCAAGACGGTCATCGAGGGCATAAACGATGCTGTGCGCTCCGGCAAGCCAGATGTTGAAGCATACTTCAACTTGATCGCCACCGGCGGTAACGTCAAGGACGTACTGAACCTCGGCGAAAGCGACGGATGGTCAGGATCCATCTTCAAGGACTCAGGCGAAGCCGCTAAAGAGTACTACGACACTCTCACCGTTGAGTCTGGGAATGCCAAGCGAGCGATTGAGCAACTGGCAAATACAGACGGCCTGACAGGACTAACGGGCTGGTTCTCGAAGAACCTTTCGTTTGGTGACGTGCGTGGCGCCACCGAAGATGCCCTGCAGCTCCAAGAGGCCATGCGTGGCATTGCCCGTGCGTTCGACATGGGCGAATCAGAACTCGGTATTGATGCGCTCAAGGGCCTGCAATCGGAACTTGAGCTCACCGATTCCAACGTCGCGACTTTGATCAACAGCACTCCTGAATTGAAGTCAGCTCTCACGAATCTGGCTACCGAGAACGGTATCCAGATTGACCCGAACAATGAGCTCGGGTTGGTTGACCTCGCACTGGGCCGCATCCAAACCGCGGCACCAGGTGCTGCTGAAGGTTTGTCTGGTGTCGACGGTGCACTCGGTGACACTGCAGTCTCTGCAGAGGATGCCGCCAAGGCTGTTGACGACTTCTATCAGGCAATGGTCAATGCCGGAATGGTCGTGCTCAACGAGCGCGAAGCACTCCGGGGAATGCAGGAATCATTTGATGCCGCTACTGCTTCGATAGAAGAGAACGGCCGGACTCTCGACATCACCACCGAAAAGGGCCGCGCCAATCAGGCGGCGCTTGACGGTATCGCTTCGTCAACCCTGGCCGCCATGGAAGCGCAAAGGGAAGCAGGAGCCACCGCAGGAGAACTAGGGGAAACCATCTCCACCGGCCGCGAAGCGTTCATAACCAACGCAGAAGCAATGGGCATGAGCAGTGAAAAGGCCGCGGCTTTGGCTGATTCGCTGAACCTGATTCCTGGTGCCGTGTACATCAATTTTGATTCGAACACGGATGATATCGGGGCCAAGCTCATTGAGATTCACGAGCTCGTCCAGGCAACCCCTGACGGCAGAATCCAGATCGATGAGAACAGCCCGCAAGTTATCGCTGCTCTTGAAGAGATGGGCTACAAGGTCACCACCTTGCCTGACGGTCGGATCGAAGTCACCGACAACGGGACTGCCGCGGTAACTGGCAAGAAGGCTGATGCGGTAGCGAACAAGTACCGCGAAGCCCTGATCAAGGCCCAGGCTACTAACACTGGTGCGACTGAGAGCGCTTTGGATGCAGCCGCAGCTGCACGAGTTGCGACGATTACCGCGAACCCTATCGTTGGCGGCGCAATTGCTGCTTTGGATGCAGCTGCTCGTGACCGGTACTCGACCATTCATACACGTGTGGTGGTTAGCGGTTCTCAGACTTCGACCGGCCGTGGTGGCCGTGGAGGCCTGACTACTGGCGGTTACACCGGTGGCCTCGTTGGTCGTTTGATCAATGGTGCGGCTGGTGGCGGTCTTGTGCCGGGGCAGATCCCGTTGAATTCACAGGGCGACAACGTTCTTGCAATGGTCAATGGTAAGCCGTTTGGTTTGCGTTCCGGCGAGATGGTTGTCAATGAGAAGGCCACACGCGAGAACCTTCCGTTGTTGCAAGCGATCAACGGTGGCGCGACTATCCAGCTTCCAGGATTTGCTTCTGGCGGACGTGTAGGCGCTGCACAGTCGAAGGTCGACCGGTTGCAACGTCAGTATTCGCGCATGTCAAGCTCGAAGGCTAACCGGAATCGCAAGCTGGATCTGAAGGATGATCTGGATGCTGCGAAGAAGGAGTTGGCCGCGGCGAAGGCTTCCGCGAAAGCTGCGGAGAAGTCGGCTAAGGAAGCCCAGAAAAAAGCAGCTGAGGCCCGCAAGGAAGAACGCGAACGTCAGGGTCGCCTGTCCGAGGCTCGTTTCGATTTGCGTCGTGATTTGAAGCGTGGCGAGATCACAGACAGCCTCACTTCAGGCTCTGGCATGAGTGTTGTTGACCGGTTGTTTGAGCAGTCAAATAACAAGGACTTGTCCCGTGGCAAGCGATCCAGCCTGCGCGCAACTGCGTACGGCGTGGAGTCGCAACTGCTGTCGTTGGAGAAGCGTTCTGAGTCGCTGAAAACCAAGCTGGAAAAAGCAACCGAGGCCCGTGACCGACTGCTAGAAGTCAGCAAGTCGGTAGCTTCCGGCCTTCGTGGCGAATACTCGCTAGGTGGTGTTCTTTCCAATCTGCTTTCGGGCGAGCAGAAGGGGCCACTGGCCGCTAGTTCGTTCGTGAAGTCAGCTCAGGGCAAGGCCGCTCAGATCAAGCGCTTCGGTGTGATGCTCGGGAAGCTCCGCAAAAAGGGCTACAACGACGCGATCATTCAGGAAATCGCTGACCTTGGCACTACTGAGGGAACGCAGGTTGGCAACGCGTTGCTTGGGGCTACTGGCAAGGAACGCGACCAGCTCAACAATGCATACAAGTCCATGGATTACTGGTCCGGACAAGCTGGTGTTGAAGTCACCCGATCCATGGAGCGGGGTGGAATTGACGCTGCGGAGGGTCTGGTTCGTGGCTTGGAAGGCAAGACCGAGGATGTTGAGGATGCTTTCTACAAGCTCGGCAAGAGCGCAGAGAAAGCATTCCGTAAGTCCTTGGACATGCACTCGCCATCCAAGACCATGGCAATCGGCGGCGTTGATTCCGTTGACGGCGTGATTGTCGGCGCTGAGAGCAAACGTCAGCAACTGATCAACACGTACGCCTCACTGGGCGACGACGTCGCGTCAGCCTACCAGCCAGCGCTAGCGTACACTGTTCCATCCTCGGTCGAGGTGTCACGGTATGCGCAAGCACAGGCTGCGCCTGCCAGCGTTTCACCGGAGGCTATTGCCTTAGCCGTCCAGGCTGGCATGGCTGGCTGGCAACCAATCGTGAACATCGACGGTCGCCAGTTCTACGGAACGATGCAGCAAGTCAATCAGCAATACGGTAATCGCCGATAAACATGGAAGTGGTCCACTCTACGGGGTGGGCCACTTCTGTTTCTAAGGAGTCCCATGAGCAACGCACTATCTGCCCCTGTCAATAGCACCCGCATGATTGTCCGAATTGAGGGGACTGGTGGTGGTACGAAGCAGACCCACTACATCTACGTTCCTCAGGTGGGGTACGTGGAATACAACCGCTACCTCGAATATCAAAAAGGTGTCGATCTTCGTGTTGGAAAAGTCAATTTTCCAGAATCGAATAAGAACTAGGCGGTCCAATGATTTATCTAGGAACCCTAGGGCGCATGGTCGGGATCAAATGCCCTGCATCCCAGCAGGTCAGCTTTGAAGAACGGTACTCCACCGAAACAACGTTGGAGGGGCGGGTCAAAGCGCAAGCGCGTCCCGTTGGTCGTCGCGTCTGGCAAGGCTCGCTGTCTGAAGCGAGCACACCAGCAGACCATGCAAAACTGCTTGCGTTCATTCAGGGTGCATGGGGTGCCGGGCCGTTCGTTTTCGTTTCCGCTGACGCGCCGCTAGTCAACATGCTCACCCCAGCAGATTCCCTGTGCCAAGACCCATTTCCGGGCGCTACGAATATCTATCCAGGCGGGCCCGTGCAGTTGGATGACGGTTCGTGGGCTTCAGCATCTTGGGCTTCAGACGGCACGGGTTCGGTGAACTTCAATTACCAGATGTCCCCGGTAACACCCGGGCAGGTCATTACAGGTTCGGCGTGGGTGAAGGGTTTGGGCGCATCGGCGCGCATCTACTTCTATGACGCTAACGGGAACTTCCTGACCGTCACTGGCCCGGTATCTACTGGCACGGCCTTGTCATACACCCGAGCGGTGATTACTGCGACCGTGCCCACAGGGGCCGTTGGCGCTCGCGTGGGTGTCACCTCGTCGGTTGGAGCGACACGTCCAGCATTGACGTGGACTAGCACTGTCCAGCCTTGGGGTGTAGGTGAAGGGTGCGTAAGCGCTGTGGTTCACGCGGCATCCAAGGATCTGACTCTCGCAACTCTGGGTTCCGTGTATTCGAGCTTGAGTTTTACCGTTACGGAGGTGGGCTAATTGCAGGCTGGCGTTCTAAATCAAGGCGCAGTTGACGCGACGAACCTTTGCCTAAATCCTAGTTTTGAAATCGACACTTCAGGGTGGGCTCCAAACGGGGCTACTTTGATCCGTTCATCGGAATGGTCGAAGCATGGCGGGTCATCAGCAAAGCTATCCACAACCAGTGGCGGCGGTTTGGGTGATATCCGGCTTGTAAGCAGCGCCTCAGTTCACCCTTCCGGGATTGTTGCTGGGAAGACTTACACTGTCACCGCGTACATACGGATTCCGTCAGCTCACACTACAGCCAGCGATGCGAGTAATTCGCGACAGCGTCGAATACTGTTTTTTTACTCGCTGAATGGTTCGTCGTTCACTATGGACTTTGGGCCTCAAGCTCCCAACGTTGCGGGTGAGCATCGCCTATCGCATACGTTTACGGTTCCTTCCGGGGCGACTGGTTCTGTTATCGCTGTAGGCTGCGCAGGCAGTTCTACAGACCCTAATTTCGTAACCTATGTCGATTCGGTCCTGATTCAAGAGGGATCTGTATCCGCACCATATTTTGACGGGTCAACTGCTGGCACGCCACTATATAACTTCGAATGGTCTGGAACGTCTCATAGTTCTTCGTCCATTCGCCGGCTAGTGTCAAACACGGATGTACTCGCTCTAAAGTCACGCGTCCTTGTGAATGGCGTTCAGCGCGACGTTTTGTCCTGGTCTGTTGACCGGGACGTAACCAACGATCTACCTGAGCAAGTTGTTGGTGGTGCCGGTATCTCTCAAGCCACGGGCACGATTCGATGGGCATCAAAGGACGTTGAATCAGGCGCGCTCAACCCTTGGAACCCATCGACAGGGTGGATACCCATGGATGGCGACAAGGTCGAGATCTATGCAGGCGACCGCTCCACCGAGTGGAAGCAGTTCACTGGGGTCATCGACACTACTAGCGGCGACATCGGTGGCGGGATTGAATCTCGAATTATCGACAACATCGACAAGCTCTCCGCAGTTGTTGATATCCCCGCGTTGATGACTGGAATGCCCCCGCTAACTGAAGGTGGAGCATGGCGACGCTGCGGCATGTCATCGAGGTTCACGCAGAACACCGCGCTACGTACGGCGGGTTTCCATTCCACACCGGCACCCGAGTGGGATTGCGTTCTAGATGTTCCGATGCAGGGCTCTACGTGGCCACTGCGCGGGACACTGGTCTCGGGCACTAAGCGTTCTGACACGGCTTCTGCACCACCTGCTTATGGTTCGATCTGGGGTTCGGCAATTGGCGACTGGACGGCAAACTACACGCCATCTGTAGCGCGGCCATCTACCACTCCTGTGCAGATCACGTTGATGCGCACTGATGCCCACGCGGATTTCGGGATTGTCCGGGTTGAATACGGTTCATCCGCTAAATCCGTTGCGTTGCAACTATCGTCCGTGAACTCAGCACAAGCACTGGTCAACGGGACAGTCGTTGCGACCGTGGCCTGCACTGGAAACGCCATCGCAACCGTTCTCTACAAGAACGGTACGGTCACGATCAAGACCTCTGCAGGTGCAACTCAGACCGTGAGCGCACCAACCGGGGCCACCGGAAACGTCACACAGATCGTCACCGCTGGCGGCGTGAATGCCCGATGCGCGGGCATGCAGGTATCCCACCCTACGGACACCGGCAAGGAATTCACATCACTGAGCTTTGTGCCATCGGCGTACATTGCGACCGGGCAAATGCACACAGGCAACCTTGTGCTGCCCGCAGTGCCCGGCGTGCCAGCCCGAGAAATCCTCGAAGATATCGGTGCGGCGACTCTGCGCCCGCTGTGGATTGACGAGTATGGGAAAGCTGTTATCACAGGATCAGACACCTTGTACACGAAGTTCTCTGTCCAGACCGTGACGACCCTCGATGATATTCGAGAACTGTCATGGGAGCGGAACCTCCTGTCTGTCAGGTCGGAGATCCGAACCAAGTATCTGAAACCTACCGTGAACTCGCGCACCACACCCTCAGTTGAGGCATGGTCGCAAAATGAATCGGTAGTGCTTCAATCAGGCGAATCGCAAGAGGTCGTCATCGAGCCAGGGGCAGACGAAGACTGGATCATGCCAGATGCAGGGTTCGAAGTCCTGGGCACGGGCGGAATCACGAACATCAACAAGGGTGCAACATCCGTGACCGCTGGCGTACTCACCGATGGGGCAACGGAATCTTGGGCTACCCAAACAGTCCCACCAGCACTAACAGTCACGGTCACCCAAGAAGCAGCAAACCGTTTCGTCGTAAAGCACGTGGCCGGAACACTGCCAGCAGGAAACCAAGTAGAGCTTCGCACCGTCTCCGAGAACTTCGTTGGCACGACAGCACTATGGCCGTACTGGTGGGGCAAGCAAATGCCACGACTCACCGCCTACGCCGTAGTGCGCTGGGACGAAGCACTGCGAACACCAACTGTGGCTGGAACTCGCGGGCCAGTCCTCGAACTGGACTGCGGGCCTTGGCTGAGCAGCGGCGGAACGGATACGACCGCTATTGATGCGCTGTCGTCGTTCGTTGCTACGCAGGTCACTAACCCGCAACCAACAATCAAGGAAATGCGTGTTGGGTATGATCCGCGCCGCCAATTGGGAGACGTAATCACTGTTTCATCGCCGAACTTCATGGGTGTTGAACTTCGGTGCTTGATCGTCGGCATCAGCAACAGCGGAGGCAGTAGCGGTTATGAGCAGTCGCTGACGGTTCGCGTTATCAGCGCAACCACCACTTACACCACCTATCAACAGTTCGTGAACGCATGGGGCAACTCAGCGACTTACTCGAACTTCCTAGCGGCATGGGACTCCATTTCAACCTATGCCGACTTCAACCAGAATCCACTAAGGGGTACAGCTTGACCTATCTTTTCACCAGCCCCGACAATATCCCATTTCCGAAGCTGGATAGCAAGATCGCTGATCTGTCTAACTCTGAGACCCTTCAGAAATTGCTTGAACAGGTAGCGGGAAGCGTTCAAACTGCTCTCACTGGCCGGGATAACGCGACTCCACGTATTCGGGGAAGCGTTGACGGGATGAACCTCGACAACCTCGTAGGGCTTGCCTGGTTCGGGTGGCACAACATCACATCAACCGGTGGCGCAACGCCTCTGCCGGCGAACTTCAATAATCGTGGAAGCTTCTACGTCTCGGGCAACGATCAGTTCAATACGGTCCAGTTTCTTACCGGTCGAGAAGCGAACACAACTTGGCAGCGAACATGTATTGACCCGAATACGACACCTAAGGTGTGGAGCGCATGGCGTTCCAACTTGGGAGCAAACGGGTCAGCTAACGGGCGCGATCTCAATGCAATGTTCAAGCCGATTGATTTTGGGGTTTGGGATGTTGACGCGACTGGCGGGGCAATCGGGCTACCTTCCACGTTCCCTTCTGGTAAAGCTACGTTAGAAATTGTCGGTAACACTCCCTATACTGTGGTTCAACGCCTTACCTGGCGCGAACAAAACATCACATGGCAGCGAACCGGCAAAAACACCGGTGCCGCCATCCCTGAATGGAGTGAGTGGACCATCTCTGCTGCACCAGCTGTCTCCCTGCGAACCAATCTCGGCATGATTGGCGACTCGCTTGTGGCATCACATAATCTCGTGCCGTCACTCACCGCCGCGCTGCCCGGTGTTTATTGCTACTCCCGGGGTTGGAACGGCGAGACCACTGACGGTCTGGCGTTGCGTCTTGGGGCCAATGAGATAATGTGGACTGTCGCAGGT
Source organism: Glutamicibacter sp. FBE19 (assembly GCF_015524875.1). NCBI lineage: Bacteria > Bacillati > Actinomycetota > Actinomycetes > Micrococcales > Micrococcaceae > Glutamicibacter > Glutamicibacter sp. FBE19. The sequence continues at coordinate 254,388 of NZ_JACKQN010000003.1, forward strand.
GGAGTCATTCCAGCATCGGGAGCGGTGACCGTGACGACAGCGCAAACACTTGAAGTCATGACTTCCGATACCTACTACACTGGCAGGCTTGCCGGGATTCCTGGTCGTATCAACAAGACCTCCGCAGGGTTCTCGTTCGTTCGAGATGACGCAGGCACCGCAGTAACCGTGAGCACGAAACTGAAGTTGGACCCGACGTGGACAGCCACCACACTGCTGCACATGGTCGGCATCCTTGCCGGACGCAACGACGTGACACTCGGCGCTGAAGGCATTGAAGGTTCCATCCCAGCTCACGTAGTAGCCAACACCCGTCGAATTGTAGAAAGCCTGCTTCCCCTGAAGAAGCTATTCTTCTTGCTGGGGACCATCAACAGGACTACCGAACCACGCGGTTCGGCTGGCTACGAAGCTGTCGTGGAAATCAACCGCCTCTTGGCAGAGCTTTACCCTGGCCAGTTCATCGACTTGCGCGGGTACCTTGTGCATCAGGCGATCTACGATCTGGGCATCACCCCAACATCAGCAGACTTGGCGAACATGGCTAACGACTGCCCGCCACCGTCAGTGATGGTAGACGACACCCACTACACGGACGCAGCAGCAACAGCAATCGTTAACAACTTGATTGCCCCATGGCTGATTGGCAGCGGTTACTACGATCAAGCTGCATAGCAAAGAACCCCAGACTGTTTTCAGTCTGGGGTTCTGACCTAGCCCCAGAGCCGGTCGGTTGCCACATTCAAGAGTTCACGCCAGTGCAGGTCGCGGACTTCCAAAGAATCAATGATGTGATGGTCAAACCCGGTTGGCACGAAGCGCGGCGAAATCATCCCATCGTCATCACCTGACAGATGGCTATTGATATCGAAGTACCCGTACCCGAGTTCATCGCACGCCAACCGCAGGGTGTCATTGAACTTACCTGCCAATTGAGTACGGAAGATGTCCGATGCGTAAGTGTTCTTCAGCTTCGCCACCACATCGTCGCGTTTCAGAGCATCTTCGGTGCTGTCTGTAAATCGTTCTGTAACGATCCGGGTGATGTACTTGATCGCTTTATCGCGGTCATAGCAAAGAGTTGGGAGATTTATACCCTTGATGATGATCCGCGACGCTGGCATTTCAAGGGTTTCAATGTAGCTGAGGTAGGAAGCTACGAAGTAATCAATGAGCTCTCCAACAGGGCGGGTGTCGCCTTGGACGTACTGGCGAAACGGCACACCAAGTTCGATATCCACCTGGCCAAGATTGAGCACCAAGAAATCGGGCTTTGCGTTGCCTATCCACTTCGGGATATCCGACCCAACATTCAATGTGGAAGTCAGTTTCCCCACTCCCGTTACGGTCGCTCCATGAATCACTTTGTTGTAGCACGTAACGCCTCGAAGGGATTTGTTGATTGTCCGGAGTTGGTTAGTGATACCGAAATACTCCGTATGAGAATCACCGACGACGAGGAACTTCATGTGCGACCTGCTCTAACTGGGTTGAGAGTGAGATGCATGAGTGCATCCTCAAAAGTTTATCAAAACGGTGCAACTTTAGTGTTCTACCGCCGTGACCAGATCCAATTCTAGGAGGTGGGCCCATTGCCCACACACGTTTACCAGCCGTTGAGGAACCCACCCACGTGGTGGGACAGACTCCTCGTGCATCCGCTCGACACTATAGTGGCCTCGATTGCTTTCGGATTCGGATTGCTCGTCGCCATATCAGTGGCCTCAACAACGTTCTCACCGTCCAAAAGCATGGACCAGATGCCCCTTGTGGTGGTCGTTCTAGTTGCAGTATTCCTGACGGCCGGCGGAGCGATATCACTCGTCGGACTGAACTGGTCTGGCGACGAGGTATCAAAGGGTTGGGCCTTGGAGCGTTTCGGCTGGCTACTGAGCCTCGGCGGATTCGCCGTCTTCGCAATCAGCGTTTCTTGGCACTATCCAGGGAGCGTGTTCTCCTGGGGGATGCCACTGGCACTGTCTATCGGATGCCTTCTCCGCTTCGTTTCCCTTGTGCTGATCGAACGATCCACACGGAAGATCATCACTGAAACGGAGAACGACACACAATGAGCCCAGAAGCGATCATCACTGGCATCGTCACAATCCTCGTTGCCGTTCTCGGCGGTGGTTTCTGGCAGTACCGACAGTCCCGCAAAGAAGCGCCAGTGAAGAAGAAAGACGCGGATCTCGCCGCCGCTAAAACTGCCCAGCAAATGGCGTTGGACATCGCAGATGATCTCCGTGAAGACGTAGCCAGGTTTCGCGAAGAACTCAACACTGAACGAGAAGAGCGGAACAAGCTCTCCGGACGTGTCGACTCATTGGAGACCCATATTCGCGAACAGGACAAAACAATCCGCCGACTGCGCGACGCAATCCGACTCTTCACCGCAGCGTGGGACGACCTGACTCATCGATGGGACTTCTACCGCAAGTCCGACCATCCGCCTGCACGGCCAAACATCAACATCGACTAAGCCACCAGCGACCTGGTGGCTTTTTTCATACCCAAAATCAGCAAGGAGTCACCAGTGAAAGAACAACTGGTCACGCACAGCGACAAAATCTATGACGGGGTCAACCGGTGCACCTCAATCACGGTCCACGAGACAGCGAACAAGGCGGCCGGCGCTGACGCACAAGCACACGCAGACCTGCAGTCCAGCGGGGGAGCACGCCAAGCATCCTGGCACGTCCAAGTCGATGACACCGAAGCGATCCGATCCTACCCAGACACGGCCCAGTGCTGGCACGCCGGCGCCGATGAGGGCAACCGTAATTCGCTGGCCGTCGAAATTTGCGTCAACGCAGACGGCGACTACGACGAAGCGTTCATACGCGCAGCCGGTGTCGTTCGTGACTGGCGGATCCAACACAAGCTCGCGCGCTCTCAGGTGAAGCAACACCACGCCTGGACCGGCAAAGACTGCCCAGCGCAAATGCGTCTCGCCGACCGGTGGGAAGAATTCCTTGACCTGACCGAACCGAACCAGAAAGAAGAAAAACCAGTGGCACAAATGGTGTCCCCATTCGAGGGGCGACTCACCCAGAACCACGCAGACCGCGGCGGGTATCCCGGGCACAAGGGAATGGACATTGCCCCGCCAAAGCCGGGACAGGTTGGTAGGCCGATCTATGCGGCATTCGATGGAACGATCCGCAGGATCTCAAGGGGCATCCGACCAGGCAACCGAATGGCTACATGGGCTAGCGGACGCACCGGAGGCGGGTTGCTGATCTCCAACCCTGATGGTGAGGGTAACGGATACAACCACATGCGCGTGCTTGACCACTGGAAGGTGGGGGACAAGGTCAAGCGTGGCGATCTGCTCGGCCACAACAACCGCTCCGGACATCAGACCGCACCGCACCTTCACTTTGAACTGTGGGCGGACTGGCGCAACTCTAATTCGGATTACGATCCGCAGCTCGCGTTCAAGAAATTCGGTGTGGAGCCTGGTTCGGCGCCACGGATTGAAGTCCTGCCGGTTGGCAACGTCACCCCGGCGAAGCCGAAACCATCTGCCAAGCCGAAACCCAAGCCTGCAAAGTCCGGCAACAGCAAAGCTGACAACGAGGCCATCCAACGCGCGCTCACAAAGATGGGCCTCTACAAGGGTGACATCGACGGAGTGAACGGCAGCATGCAGAAAGCCGCGGTCAAGGCCTACCAGAAGGCGCACGGGCTCAAACCGGACGGTCACTGGGGCCCGGTCACCCAAGCCAAGTTCGAACAGGTCAAAGCAGTCCAGCGAGCCCTGCGCAATGAGGGATACACCAAGCAGACCGTAGACGGCTACGACGGCGACCAAACCACCGCAAACACCCGCGACTACCAACGCCGAGTAGGGCTCGTCCCAGACGGCGTCGCAGGACCCAAAACCCGCAAGAAACTAGGAGTATAACCGTGTCTAACTGGACCCAACTCATCCCCGCCCGAATCCGAACCACCCTATACGTCGGCTTCGGCGTACTGTCCCTCGCGCAGTCATCCGTTCTCGCCTACAGCGCGGCCGTGCAGACGCCAGCACCCATCTGGGCGGTCGGCGCCGGCGCCGTGCTCGGCGTCATCGGTGCAGCGTTCGGATTCGTGGCTGCAGGCAACACCGACGTGACGGCAAACAAGACTGTCGCAGTGAAGCTTGATGCGTCAGCAGTCAACGCACGAATCGATGACGTGGCGGCCGAATACGAAGGCAAGCACGTAGCCGAATAGCATCCGCCGATCATTTTCGTCAAGAGGTGAAAATGATCAACCCCAAAGTTTCCGGGTAGCTCCCGGGAGTAGCGCAACGGCTACTGGACCGTTGCAAAGCTGGGCACCCGGGACGCGTACGTTAGCCGGGTGCCTGGCATCTAACACTTCAACTTCTAGCCGCTAGGAGAACCGTGCACTGCACCTACGCTGCGGCCCTCAACACCACGGGCTTACAAGACCAACCCACGATCACATCCCGCGCAATGGCCGCGCAACTCGCAGACTACGGACACCTAGTCAGCAAAAGCACCATCAACAACCACCGAAACCAAACATGCCGATGCGGCAACAAAACTCCGACCACGCCCGAACAAGATGAAAAACAGGCCACAAATTCAGCAATAGGCAATAACGTACCGACTTCTGAACATAAACCAGCCGCAGCGCCTAACGTTCAAGAAGTTGTGCAACAGTCCGGGACAAGCGAAAGCGCTGACGCTTACACCATCACCTCAGAAAAAGCCTGGGGCTACAACGACTTCTGCGAGTTCATCCGCGCCAAAGGCCAAGACCCAGAAAAAGTCACCTTCAACTGGGGCGTGACAACCAACCCTTCCGGTGGATTCTGGAACAAAATCAACAACGTCCGATTCAAAAGCGCCGCGGAAGCCGGGGACCCAGCTTGGCCCGTAATCCAGCAAGCACAACCGGTCACAGTCAAAATCCCGCAGCCCGCGCCAGCACCGTACCGCCCGCATAAACTAGCGCTCAAATCCGCTGACCACCAAATCGGATACAGGCGACTAGCCGACGGCACACTAGACCCATTCCACGACCAACGAGCCATGGACATCTTCGTCATGGTCTGCGCCGAATACCAACCGGACAAGATCCAGATCCTAGGCGACTTCCTCGATATGCCATCCCAATCACGCTGGGCACAAGAGGCTGGATTCGCACTAACCACACAAAAAGCTTTCGACACCGCCCACGCATGGCTAGCTCAACTCCGAGCAGTCGCACCTAACGCGGACATCATCATCGTCGAGGGGAACCACGACAAACGCATGCAAAACTTCGTTGAAACCAACGCACTCGCAGCGTTTGGACTACGACGCGCCAACATGCCCGAATCATGGCCGACAATGTCCGTCCCGTACCTGCTGCGCCTCGACGAGCTCGACATCACCTATGTTGACGCATACCCTGCAGCGACCGACTGGGACAACGACACCACACGAAACATCCACGGAACCCGAGCCAACAGCAAGGGCTCCACCACATCTCAGTACATCCACGAACTGCCGCACCTCAACACCTGGGCAGGACACACTCATAGGGCAGAGATCACCCACCATCAGGTCATGGGCCCACGCGGAGAACCAATCCGCTCATACTCCGCCAACCCAGGGTGCATGTGCCGAGTAGACGGGGCGGTCCCATCCGTGAATGGTGCCATCGGCGCCAACGGATCGCCGGCGAAAGTAGTCGAGCAGTGGCAGCAGGGGATCGGATTCGCGTACTACGACGAAACTGAGTCATGGCCATTCGTGTACCGGATCATCGACGGGCGAACCATAATCGATGGCAAGCAATACGCAGCGTAAGTGATAGTAATGATTCGTATTACTATCACTTACTGAGAACCGCCCCACCTTCAGACGAGGGTGGGGCGGCTTTTTTGCTTTAGATCGTAGATTCTATTGGAACCACTTCGCCGCGGTTTGAACCATGCAGGATATCGTGAGGATCGAGCAACCTGTCGCAAGTGTTTATTGCGTGGGCTATGGCGCTGTACTTCCACCCCCGCACTCGGAAGGTCCGTGCGAATGTCCCGTTGACTGTGCGGTAGAAGTCGAGAATGGTCTGTCGCGGAGGTTCTGTCGGCACTACTTCAAGATTCTTGTTGGGTAGCGAGATGTAGATGAAAAGCAGTTCATCGTTTGTGGGATCAACCAACGCCACCAGCGCGGTGTCGTTCTGGGTCGCGACGAGTCCCATGGCTTCAGTGAGTAGTTCTTGTGGTTGTGAGACAACGATCGGCATTCCTTCTTCCCACGAATGTTCGCGTAGAAAGCTTCGCCCGCTTCTGGTTCCGATGAACTCTGAGACTCGGGTTGCTGTGGTCGATCGTGCATAGCGTCCTGGCATTGTGTCCTACATTTCTTGCTCGATAATTGGGCAATTTTGCGAGTAGGTTGAGGTCAAAGTTCTATTGGTTGTTTTTTCCTCATACGCGGGTGGCCAATGCTGCCCCTAATGCCGCGAACTTCAACCATATGCGTACCTTCCCTAGAAGTCGATAGGCCAGCCTTCTTTGTTCCAAGAGAATGAAAATTCATCGTGCTCGGTGGCCGATAGAATCGATCCGTGCAATTTACTCCTGACCCTCAGCTGCTGCGGTCATATGATCCCTATGCGCGGCCTTTCCTGGAGATCCAGGTCGAAGGCGGCGCCGTGGCTGGCACGGCGGTCGCGTGGTGCGGGGATATGGTCCAGGTGACGTACCCGCTGATCGCGTACAGGAGCGGACCGGCTCAGCACTGGTTTACTTCGTGGGTGCCCAAGTGGCGGTGCCGAAAAATCAGAAGCACTGACGCGCCCTACCATTTGGAATTCGTTTCGCCGCAGTGGCTACATGAGCAAGACGAGACAATCGAATATAGGCCGATGGATCCGGAATGGACGCTGCAAACAACTAGCGTTCTCTATGACCGAGTGCGCTTGATGAAGAAACCTAAACGTTTCGAGGACCGGGACGGTCTCGGCTAGAATTCGCCTTATGGATCAATATGGAAACCTCGGCCCCTACCAAGACCCGCGAGTGCGCCAATGGTGGGACGAACTGGAAGTGGAAAACCCCAGCGGCGAAAGCGCTGAATAGCAGGGCCAATAAAACGTAAGCTTACGTTTTCTCTGAGCCAATCCCAGAAAAATCCTGAACACGTAAGAAACACGTAAGCACCCCAATCTATCCGCTAGATCTAGTGGGAAACACGCACGTTTACACCGTGAATGTCATCGGTTCGATCCCGGTAGGGCCCACCAAGCAAAAAAATCCTCGATCCATCCGGATCGAGGATTTTTTCGTGCATGCCCGGCTTATCCGACACGCTGCAAGCTCGATAGTGGACGCCCAGCGCTCAATTCGACTGTTTGCGCAGCCGTACTGTTGTTGTGGTGCCCATGATTCCTGCTTCGTAGGAAATCTCGCCATCTTTGAACGTGAATTTCTTGGTGTCGTCACCCGAGGCCAAGATCGCGCTGTCTGTGGCTTTGCGATCGCGTTTCGAGGTCCACGAGTAGGAACCTGTTGATGTCCCCAATGTTTTGAAAGTTCCAACCCAATAAAGCGACGAGGTATCCCCATTATTCGTGACCCAATTAATGGTGATGGAATCTTCGTCGATCGTCGCGGCCTGGTACGCGTTGGGGTCCAGTGAATTCGTCTGCTTCCAATTTCCAGCCAAATCTGCAGTTTCGGTAGCGCGGCTCTGTGCGGCAGTGGGCAATGCCGCTGATTCCAGAGGAGTCTGGGACCGAGCCTGCGCACCGCAAGCGGGTAGCGCAATGCATAGCGCCAGTGATATGAATGCGAGTGATTTCTTCATGGGCCCAGCTTGGCTCACGGGTCGGAAAATTTAGCGATCGCTGAAGCGTTGCGTCTTTCAGCCCCCAGCCTTGATCGCAGCACGGCGAATATTCACATGCTGCGATAGTGACGCTCGGCACTCTTTTGTGGAATTACCTTGTTCAATTTGCCAAGTCAGTCCCGGGTGTACTAAATTATTTTTTGTTGCAGAAGACGGATGAAGGAGCGAAAATTCCTTGTTTGAAACTGCAGGAGGGCCTTTAGCTCAGCTGGTAGAGCGTCACGTTTACACCGTGAATGTCATCGGTTCGATCCCGGTAGGGCCCACCAACAAGATAACCGCTTCAAAACTCCTGACCGGAGTGCTTGAAGCGGTTTTTCTGTATCCAAGGTTCGTCGAATCGGCATCGGCGAGTGCCAGCAAACGAACAAAAATGTTGTCTAGGCTTTGCATGCCGCTCGGGCCAGGCATCAACTAAATATGCGATACTTGCCGCTTGCGTTTTCACCTCTTCCAATCCGCCAGAGAGAACGCCGCTTCAAGGGCGTCAGGGTTGCAGCTGGCGTTGATTGTACAACGGCCCGATAAACGCGGTATTTCATTGCCGCGGCAAATCTCGGCTCTCCTTTCGGCAAGTGATCGTTTTCCCCTTCTCCAAATACGCTGACTTTCACGAGCACAAGCCCGCATTTTTGTTACGCTGGGCCCACTTGCTGCAGGAGGCGCCATGGAAGGTTCAGCATCAGCCATCGACCTTGGACTGTCGTTGCGCACGCAAACCGATGCGAATCGCAGGGAGTCCCTGAAGATCATCTATCTAGCCGAGCAACCCATGCTCTCCACTGCCGAGCCCGGAGAACTTTCACGGCAAACGACTTCTCATCAGTTAGAGGCGCTGGGGAAAACAGGACTCTTCATCAATACCCCAGAAGGCCCTCAGCAGGTTTTTGCAGTGAACACCGAGGGGTTTGCGGCCGTTCGTTCGTATTTGGACGGTGTTTGGCCGGAGCAGTTCTCTGACCTCAAGCCGTTGACCGAATCCGGAAAGTGGAAAGCCATGGCAGGGACAGGCGGCGAATTAGGTGCAGTCCTTGACACCCCTTGCCAAAATAGAAAGGACACAAGCAGCTTGCGCAGAAGGAAGAACGGGAGAATCCGATGAATCGGGGCACCGCGCACGGGATCGTGAAGAAATATCACCAAGCATGGACCACCGGAGACATCGATACGGCCATGAGCTGCGTTTCCAAGGACATCATCTGCCGTGCCCCCGGAATGGATCTGAAAGGGATCAACGCCTACCGGGACTTCATCGGCGGCTTCGCGCCAATGCTGACCGGCATCGGTGAGATCGCGGAATTCGCCGAGGGCGATCGGGTGGCGCTGTTCTACTACCCGCAGACCGCCGTCACTGCCACGACCCCGGCCGCGGAGTATTTCACCGTCGAAGACGGTTTGATCGTGCACAGCGTGCTGATTTTTGACCGCATGTCCTACCGGCCGACCGGGCAGGCCTGAACAAGTGAATGCCATGACTCCCCAGCAATCTCAGGTCGTTGCGCGCCTGAGGTCGATGCTTGCAGCCGAGCCCGCGGCGCGGGAGGTCTCGATGTTCGGCGGCAGGTCCCTGATGGTCAACGAGAAAATGCTCGTCAGCGTCCACAAAGACGGGGGACTGCTCGTGCGAGTCGAATGCGGGCAGCATGAGGAGGTGCTGGGCTGGCCAGGGGCCTCCCAAGCAGAAATGGGGCGCGGCCGCATCATGGGCCAGGGCTGGATCCAGGTTGCCGCTGAAGCCATCGTCACTGATGACCAGCTCGCTATTTGGATTCGTGCCGCCATGGACCACAACTGCAAGGCCACCGGTGCAGACCAATAAGTGGAAGGCGGCGCGCTCCTGCAGAGCCCTGGCTCAACGCCTGCGGCGGACCATCCGCAACAGGGCGAAATCCTGGAAGAAGGCCGAAGCGAAGCGCCAGCCAACGGCAGGTTTACGGGTGTGCCGTGGGAAAATGGAAGCATGAGTGCACCTGACGAAAACCTCTGGCTCGCCAATCTGCGGGCCAACCCCGACCATTCCCAGAACTTTGCGCAGCGCTGGCGGAATCTGGCCGCCGAAGGCAAGGACATCTTCGGTGAAGCGCGCACCATCGATGCGATGGCCGAACGCGGCAGCAGGATCCTGGATGCCGGCTGCGGCACCGGACGCATCGGCGGATGGCTCTCCGAGCAGGGGCACCAGGTGGTCGGGATCGACCTCGACGCGCACTTGATCGACGTCGCCCGCGAAGACTATCCGCTGGCGCAGTGGCAGGTCGGGAATCTCGCCTCATTCACCGTGGACGACGGTGCAGGGCATCTTCGTGAATTCGACCTGATCGTCTCGGCCGGCAATGTCGTGACGTTCTTGTCCGAGGCTGAACGCCTGCCGGCCCTGCAGAAAATGCGGGAGCATCTGGCTGCCGATGGCCGCCTGGTCATCGGATTCGGTGCCGGGCGCGGCTACGCATTCGAGGAATTCACCGCCGATGCGGTACGCGCAGGGCTGGCGGTTCAGCAGCGCTACTCGACCTGGACACTGCGCGAACCAGGCGAGGACTTCCTGGTGGCAGTCCTGGGCCGGGCCTAGGGGCGCAGGACCCAACGGACCGGCGAGCGCATGGCCTATCCGCCGGCCGAGGCCGGCGCCGGTTCGGCGAATAGATTCCAGCCAATGCGCAGGCGCTGGCCAGCTGGCTCGAGTACTCAACCGGTAGTGTCGAGATTGTACGACGTTGGACCAACCGCGTGAGGAGTACATCTGATGGGTTTGCTAGACAAGTTCAAGAACAAGTCCCAGGAAGCTGCGGGCAAGGCCAAGGAAGCCGCGGGCGATGCCGCCGGCAACGAGGAGCTGCAAGCCGAGGGTATCAAGGACCAAGCGGCAGCGGAGGCCAAGCAGGCTGGTGAAGCAGTCAAGGACGCCGCCAAGGATGCCCGCGATAACTTGGGCAGGTAGAAGCAGTGACCTGATGGCACCCGCGAGAGCGGGTGCCATTGGCGTCTTTGGCGGCGATCCGCGAGCCGCAGGGGTAGTCGGCAAAGAGCCCAAAGCCATTGTTGGACATCTACTATGCGCTAGTGACTAGGTGTGACAGCATGAAAACTGTGTAACGAAGCCGAGTACCCAGGAGTTGTAATGGCTGCACCCACCGAAGCAAGCATGAAAGAAATCCGCGAGCTGATCGCGGTGGACACCACGAGCCGCGACAGCAATTTGCCGCTGATCGAAAGTGTTGCCGGAAAACTTCGAGCGCACGGTGTGGAGTCCACGCTGATTCACAATGAAGAGCGCACCAAGGCCAACCTGCTGGCGACCATTCCTGCGAGCGATGGCGGCCGCACTGGCGGCATTGTGCTCTCGGGGCACACCGACGTGGTCCCGGTCGACGGGCAGGACTGGAGCAGCGAGCCATTTGATGCCCAGGTACGAGGCGACAAGCTGTACGGCCGTGGAACCTGCGATATGAAGGGCTATCTGGGCGTGATCCTGGCCAAGCTCGATCAGCTGACCAGCGCCCAGCTCTTCGAACCAATCCACCTGGCGCTGTCCTACGACGAGGAGGTCGGTTGTGTCGGTGCGGTGAGTTTGGTGGACAAGATCGTGGACGACGGATTGGCACCCCGCGGATGCTTTGTCGGGGAGCCGTCGAGCATGCGGGCGATTCGCGGACACAAGTCGATGAATGTGTTCCGCGTGCAGTTCAACGGAGTCGCCGCGCACTCGTCGCTGCCCTCCGAGGGCGTGAACGCGATTTCCTATGCGCTGCGCTTTGCCGGCTTTGTCGAGGAAGTGTCCCAGGAGCTGCGTACCAGCGGGCCGCAGGATGCAGCATTCATCGAGCCGCCCACCACCATGAACGTGAACAAGTTTGATGCCGGCATCGCAGTGAACACCATTCCTTCGCAAGCGGTGGTGTTCTTCGAGTACCGTTCATTGGCTGTGGTGGATCGCGAGCAGCTCACGGCCCGCTTCCGCGATGAGGCAGCCAAGCTCGAAGCCCAGATGCGCGTCAAGAATCCGTCGTGCTCGGTCAGCTTCGAGCAGCAGGCTGGTGCTCCCGGCCTGGATACCGAGCCGGGCGAGGAAATTGTCGCGCTAGCGGCAGCCTGCGGGGCGATCGCCACCGATGAGAAGGTAACCTATGGTACCGAAGCGGGCTTGTTCTCGGCCGCGGGCATTCCGACCGTCGTATGCGGCCCTGGGGACATCGCCCAGGCACACGCGCCGGATGAATACATCTTGCTCGACCAGATCGCCGAGTGCGAGAACTTCATTGACTCGCTGATCGCGCAGCTGAGCCGATGAGTGCGGCTAGTCCAGCCACCGCGCGACAGATCGCGATGGCCCGCAAGGCGGTCATTTCCAGCTCCATTGGCGCTGCCCTGGAATGGTTCGACATCATTGTTTATGCCACCTTTGCCACCACCATTGCCAAGGTTTTCTATCCCGAGTCGGATCCGACCTTCGCACTGATCCTCACCTTCGCAACCTTTGCAATTTCCTACGTGATCCGCCCGCTGGGCGGGATGGTGCTGGGAAGCTATGCGGATCGCAAGGGACGGAAGAAGGCGCTCACCCTCACCCTCGGGCTGATGATGGTGGGCACCTTGATCATGGCCGTGGCTCCTCCCTACGCGTCGGTCGGCGTGGCAGGCGCGTTGATCATCCTGCTTTCCCGCCTGATTCAGGGATTCTCTGCCGGTGGCGAATTCGGAACCTCGACCGCATTCCTGATCGAAACGGCTCCGCATAAAAAGGCCTACTACTCTTCGTGGCAGGTGGCCAGCCAAGGCGCTTCGATGATGCTCGCCTCCGGGTTCGGATATTTCCTCACTACTGGCCTGAGTCCACAGGACCTGGAAGCGTGGGGCTGGCGTGTGCCATTTTTCGTGGGCCTGCTGATTGGTCCGGTGGGGCTGTACATCAGGGCCCGGCTGGAAGAGACCGAGGAATTCACATCCGTGGTGAAAGAAAAGTTCCCGCTGGGGACCCTCTTCAAAGTGCACTACGGGCGGCTGCTGGCCGGATCTGCGGTCATTGGTGTCGCCACGATCTCTGTCTATTTGATCCTGTTCATGCCAACCTTCGCCGTGAATAACCTGGGCATTCCGGGTGACGCGGCTTTCTTGGGCGGCATCGCAGCTGGCGTCATCACGCTGTGCGGGGTGCCGCTTGTCGGGCATCTGGCAGACCGCGTTGGGCCTGCAAAGGTGATGACCTATGCGGCAGCAGCTGCATTCGTGCTTGCCTATCCTTTGTTCAAGCTGATGACCTCCACACCCACAGTCGGGGTCATGGTGGTGGTGATTGCGCTGCTTGGCGTCATCATGTCCTTCTACTTCGGACCGCTTCCTGCGCTGCTCTCGGGACTGTTTCCAGCGGCTATCCGTGGTTCCGGATTGTCAGTTGCCTACAACGTGGGCGTGACCTTGCTCGGGGGCATTGCTCCGCTGGTGCTGACCTGGTTGCTCAAGGTGACGGGTTCGCTGGATGCGCCAAGTATCTACTACATGGCCATCGCCGTGATTTCGCTGGTCGGCTTGTTCTTCGTCCGTCGGCGCTACGCTCAGCGCTAGCGTCCGTTGAACGCGCACGTGGCCGCCAGCTCTTGTGAGTTGGCGGCCACGAGTCTATGCAATGTGCTGGTCTAAAGCGCGACGAGCAGTACTGCAGTCCAATGGCAGAGGAACGCGATGATTGTGCAGGCATGGAATAGTTCGTGGAATCCGAAGACTGTCGGCAAGGGGTTGGGCCGTTTGGTGGCATAAAAAACGGCTCCAATCGTATATGCGAGCCCGCCGGCAAGGATCAGGATCATGGTTGCCGGATTTGCCGCCCAAAATGCTGGCAGCTGCATGAGCGCGCCCCACCCGAGCAGGATGTAGAGACCCACGCCGACCCAGCGCGGTGCCGTGGGCCAGATAGTTTTGATGGCAATCCCGGCTATTGCTCCAGCCCAGATGATGGATAGGACGATTATTGCCTGTTTGCCCGGGAGTGTCAGCGCAGCAACCGGTGTGTAGGTGCCGGCGATGAGCAGGAAAATGTTGGCGTGATCCGCTCGGCGGAAAAGACCCATGACCTTGTCGGTCCAATTTCCGCGGTGGTAGAGCGCGGAGGTGCCAAAGAGCAGGATGGAGCATATCGCGAAGATTGCGCTGGTCCATTCGGCAAGGCGCCCATCGGCCAGGACGATGAGCACCAGATTCATGATGATGATTCCCGGAGTTGACCATGCATGAATCAATCCGCGCCAGCGCGTTCGTTCGGTGCCGATGGACAAGAATTTTTTCGGAGCTCGAATGTCTGCGGTGGGGATCATGGGATCAATGGCCACGGGAGTCCTTAACGTAGTGCTCGGGGAGTGATCCCCAGTCTTCGAAGTCTACGGCAGAATGCTAGGTTCCCACTGTGCCTGACGCAGGATGCCAAGCAAGAAGAAACCCGTCCAGTTCACTGGGCGGGTTTCTTGAATGGCGAAAGGGACAAGTGTAAAAATGGCCGACTAGGCGCGCTTCTTGGTGATGAATCCCCAAACGACCAAGACAATCAATGCGCCGCCGATGGCCAGGATCCAGCTCCAAAGTGAGAAGAACCCGCTCATTCCCTTGTCAAAGATGAGGCTGCCAATCCAGCCGCCGAGCAATGCGCCGACGACCCCTAGCAGCAAGGTTGCGATCCATCCGCCACCTTGCTTGCCTGGCAGGATTGCTTTTGCGATAGCGCCAGCAATCAGGCCCAAAACTATCCATCCAATGAATCCCATGATTCGCTCCAATGGTCAGAATCTCTAGTGATCGGGTTTGACCACTTAATCCAGACATTACATTGCTTTGAGCTGGGGTTCTATAGAGGGCCTGTTGATTCTCGGGCTTTTCTCAACATAGATTCAAGTTTAACTTGAAGGTTCGTGATGTTTCCGCTTGCAAATGATGTTTGATCTGTGGTTTTCAAGAAGCCGAGGTTCGAGTCTTGTGAAATGGTTGACATGGGTCACCGTCGCTCATACGCTTGTTAAATCAGATTTTATCCAATCAAACAATCCTTAAGTCTGATATTAGGTTTGCGCACGACGGAGTGAATACATGAGTGAACTGGTCCCAGCCATCATCGTTATGGGTGTTTCGGGCAGCGGCAAGACGACTATCGGCCAGATGCTGGCAGATGAGCTGAATCGTCAGTTCGTCGACGGCGATAGCCTGCACCCCGAATCCAATAAGCAGAAAATGGCCGCAGGCGAAGCATTGGACGATCAGGACCGCGAACCATGGTTGCGTGTCATTGGCCAGAAGCTTGCTGAAGGAACCAACCAGGGAGAACCGTTGGTGATTGCGTGCTCCGCCCTGAAGCGCAGCTACCGCGATCTGATTCGCTCCTTGGAACCGTCAACCATTTTTGTGCACCTGGCAGGTGTGCCCACTGTTATTCGCGATCGAATGAACGCACGCTCCCACGAGTACATGCCTTCCTCGCTGCTGGACAGCCAATTGGCAACCCTGGAGCTGCCCACCGCTGATGAAGCGGTACTCACCGCTGACATTTCCAATTCCCCTGAGGACATCGTGCGTCAACTTGTAATTGACCTCGGAGTAGCGCACCTCGCATAAGCCACCTGCCAGCAACTGGCATGAACAACCATTGATCAAGGACGACAATGACAACTGAGCTCGAAATGAACTGGACGCTGGGTACGCCCGGTCTCCTCGGACTCGCGGTAGCGGCGGTCGCCGTGCTGCTGGTCCTAATTATCCGCTTCCGGGTCCACGCTTTTGTGGCTCTGGTTCTCACCAGCTTGCTGACGGCAATTGCCGCAGGCATTCCTGCGGCATCGGTGATCACCACTTTGACCAGCGGCTTCGGCTCAACGCTTGCGAGCGTCGCCTTGCTCGTGGGTCTTGGTGCGATGCTCGGCCGAATGCTGGAAACCAGCGGTGGCGCCGAGGTGATGACCAACTGGCTGATCTCCAAGTTCGGTGAAAAGCGTGCTCCGCTGGCGCTGTCCGTGGCATCGCTGCTCTTCGGTTTCCCGATCTTCTTCGACGCTGGCCTCGTGGTCATGCTTCCAATCATCTTCACCGTGGCACGCCGCCTGGGTGGATCTGTTCTGTACTACGCAATTCCAGCGGCAACTGCATTCTCTGTGATGCACATCTTCGTTCCACCACATCCAGGCCCAGTGGCGGCTTCGGGTCTGCTTGAAGCGAATGTTGGCCTGGTCCTCGTTCTTGGCCTCGTTGTCGCCATCCCGACGTGGTTCTTCTCCGGCCACCTGTTTGGCAAGTTCGTTGGCAAGAAATTCAACATCCCAGTACCAGACATCCTGGATGCAGCACTGGGCAACGGCACTGGCAAGGATGACTTCAAGTCCTCTCCATCGGTAGGAACTGTCTTCAGCCTGCTGCTTCTGCCGCTGATCTTGATCTTCATGAACACCGGGCTGAACATGCTCGGCAGCGCCGGCATCGTTGATGCAGAAGCATCATGGGTTACCTGGCTTCGCCTGTTTGGCGAGACCCCGGTGGCGCTGCTGATTACTGTGTTGCTCGGAATGTTCCTGCTCGGCTTCCGCAAGGGCAAGGACAAGACCTTGGTTGAGACCGTCGTTGACTCGGCTCTCGGCCCGGTATGCTCGATCATCTTGATCACCGGAGCCGGCGGCATGTTCGGTGGAGTGCTTCGTGCCAGCGGCATCGGCAATGCTATCGCGGATTCGCTGCAGTCGGTGGGTATGCCGCTGATCATCGCGGGCTTCCTGATCGCAGCCATCGTGCGTTTGGCACAGGGCTCGGCCACCGTGGCATTGACCACCGCGGCTGCCATCGTTCAGCCGGCAATTTTGGCTGATAGCTCCTTGACTGCTTTCCAGGTGGCCACCATGGTTCTGGCGTTGGCCGCCGGTTCGGTGTTCGCTGGCCATGTGAATGACTCCGGCTTCTGGCTGGTGTCCCGCTTCCTGCAGATGGACGTATCGACGACTTTGCGGGTGTGGACCGTCGGGCAGGCTTTGGTTTCGGTTATCGGCTTCGCCTTCGTGATGGTGCTCTACGGCATTGCGACTGCGCTTGCCTAGCAAGCTGCCTCTCTAGCGAAAAAATCCGCCGGCCCAACGAATATTCGTTGGGCCGGCGGATTTTTCAGTTGTCCTGAAAGCGAGAATCAGTGCGCTGATCTAGCGAGCATCCTTGGCTGGGTCGACAAACAGGCGCGGCTGGCCTTCCCAGAGGCTGCAAATCTCGTTGTGGGTGCGGCGCATGATGCTTTCCATGTTCTTGCGGGCACCGGCCGAATCGGAGTTGGAGATGGCATCGGCTACCGATTGGTGCCAGAGCAGCGCCTCTTCGTGCGGGCGCTCCGGCATCAGGCCAAGTTCGGTTCGACCGCGCAGGATCGCGCCAATGGGCGTGGAGAGATTCGCGAACATCTCGTTGCCTGAAGCGGCAAGCACCAGGGCATGGAAGCGAATGTCCAGTTCCAGGAATCGGCGAAGGTCGCCTTGGCGTCCATAGTGATTCATTTGAGCGGAGATCATCATCAGCTCCTTGCGCATGGCTTCCGGTGCGACCTCGGCGGCCAGTTCAGCGGCCATGGGCTCGACGGAAATGCGAAGCTCGGTCAGGGAGCGCAGCTGCGTCCCTTTTTGATCGCCGGCCAGGCGCCAGCGAATGACGTGATCGTCGTAGGGGTTCCAGCTTTCCGCCCCCAGAACCCGAATGCCCACGCGCTTGGTGCTGGTCACCAGGCCGCACTGCGCGAGCACGCGAACCGCTTCGCGAATCACCGAACGGGAGACCTGGAGCTTCTGCTCAAGATC
Source organism: Glutamicibacter sp. FBE19 (assembly GCF_015524875.1). Classification (NCBI taxonomy): domain Bacteria; kingdom Bacillati; phylum Actinomycetota; class Actinomycetes; order Micrococcales; family Micrococcaceae; genus Glutamicibacter; species Glutamicibacter sp. FBE19. The sequence goes on from NZ_JACKQN010000003.1 coordinate 272,035, forward strand.
CGCGGCAAGAATAATCGAGCCGCGCGGGATTTGTCCGCTGACGATGCGGGAGCCGAGATGCTCAACCACATGAGCGTGCAGACTAGTTGCCATAGGGATAGTTTAGCTAACGGCTAGGGACAAATAGGGTTGCGCCCACCGAATACCCAGAATAAATATGTTTTAACTTTGGTAGTCCTCTGGGAAACAGGGTGCTGTGCCTAGTAGGATGGGAAGGTCACGTGGTCGTGATTCAGGGGCCATGGTTTATGGTCTCTGTTAACGGCACACCTCCCCGTAATTGATGGAGACTTATTTTTATGCCTGCACAGATTGGTGTCACAGGTCTGGCCGTGATGGGCGCAAACCTCGCCCGCAACTTCGCCCGCAACGGATACACTGTCGCCCTGCACAACCGCTCGGTCGGAAAGACCGACGCACTGCTTGAGGCGCATGGCGATGAAGGCGACTTCATCCGCACCGAAAGCCTCGAAGAGCTGGTCGCGAATCTTGAAACCCCGCGCCGCGTTCTGATTATGGTCAAGGCTGGCGGTCCGGTGGATTCCGTCATCGACCAGCTGGTTCCGCTGCTTGATGAAGGTGACATCGTCATTGACGCAGGCAACTCGCACTACACCGACACCCGTCGCCGTGAAGCAGCCCTGAACGAAAAGGGCCTCCACTTCGTTGGCGTTGGCGTTTCCGGTGGCGAAGAGGGCGCACTGCTGGGCCCATCGATCATGCCAGGTGGCTCGGCCGAGTCCTACAAGGCGCTGGGCCCGATGCTGGAAAAGATTTCCGCCAAGGCCGACGACGGTGCCCCTTGCTGCGCATGGATTTCCACCGACGGTGCGGGCCACTTCGTGAAGATGGTCCACAACGGCATTGAATACGCCGACATGCAGGTTATCGGCGAGGCCTACGACCTGCTGCGCAGCGCTGCAGGCATCGAGCCAGCCGCACAGGCCGAAATCTTCAGCGAGTGGAACAAGGGGGAGCTTTCCAGCTTCCTGATTGAAATCACCGCTGAGGTTCTGGGCCACACCGACGCTGCCACCGGCAAGCCGCTGATCGACGTAATCCAGGACTCCGCGGGCCAGAAGGGCACCGGACGCTGGACCGTGCAGTCCGGCCTGGACATGGGCTCGCCGGTTTCGGCCATCGCCGAATCGGTATTCGCTCGCTCGCTGTCCTCCCAGCGTGACATCCGCGCTGTGGGCCAGAAGGTGCTCGCCGCGGACACCACCGAGGTCACCCTGCCAGAGAACTTCGTCGAAGACGTGCGCCAGGCACTGTTCGCATCGAAGCTGGTTTCCTACGCACAGGGCCTCGACATGCTCACCTCAGCTGCCGGTGAATACAACTGGGAGCTGAAGCTGGACGAGATCGCTGGCTTGTGGCGTGAAGGCTGCATCATCCGCGCGGCCCTGCTCAAGGACATCACTGCTGCTTACTCGGCGGACGAAAAGCCAGTCAACCTTCTGTTCGCTCCTGCCTTTGCAGAGGCAATCGCCAAGGCAGTTCCTGCATGGCGCCGTGTAGTCTCCGTGGCAGTTCAGCTTGGCATTCCGGCGCCAGTCTTCTCCTCGTCGCTGGCTTACTACGATGGCCTGCGTCGCGACCGCCTGCCAGCAGCATTGACCCAGGGTCTGCGTGACTTCTTCGGTGCGCACACCTACCGCCGCACTGACAAGGAAGGCACCTTCCACACTCTGTGGAGCGGTGACCGTTCCGAGATTGCTGCAGAGGATACTCACTAGAGTTTTCACAGCCTAAACCGGCCTTCTTTCTAAGGAATTACTTAGAAAGGGGGCCGGTTTTTCTTAATAGGATCAGCGTCACAAAGGAAAGTTTTCCCCCGGAAACATCCAACAAAATCTTGCTTGAATTCCCGTTCATGGAAAACACCTATGTATATCGATAACTGCTGACAGGTAGCGTCTATATAAATTTTTCCATGACGAATTCTCCTCAATCACAAAATACGCGAACCCAGCAATTAGCCCACGAAAAAGCGGCCAAGAGTAAAAAGCCATCACGCCGAACGGTACTCATCGGGTCGCTGGCGGTACTCGCCTCAGCAGGTGGCGGTGCAGGATGGGCGCTGGATCGATTTGTTATCGAGCATGTTGAGCAAACCGGTGTCACCAGTGCAGCCGCAACATCTGCGACGACCGCTTCCGAGACTGCGGCAAGTGTCACTGATACCAGCTACACCTCGAATCTTGCCAAGATCAATATCACCAAAACCGTCAAGGGCAGTGGCAGTAATCAAGTGACCTACTTTGCAGCCGACCTCAAGCTTCAACAAGGAACCGTGCTGGCTTCTGCCTTTGCCAAGGACAGCTTTGGCGAGAACATCACTGAGACCACCAGCGCCATCGCAGAGAACAACTCAGCAGTATTTGCCATCAACGGCGACTACTACGGATTCCGGGACACGGGCATTGTCATTCGCAACGGCGTGGCCTACAGAGATAAAGGCGCCCGTGAAGGACTGGCGTTCTACAAGGATGGCAGCGCCAAGGTTTACGACGAAACCACTACCAACGCAGACACGCTGGTCTCCGAGGGCGTCTGGCAAACTCTGTCTTTCGGCCCTGCTGTCGTCAAGAACTCGAAACAAGTTGACGGCATTGACCAGGTCGAGGTTGATACCAACTTCGGCAACCACTCGATCCAGGGTCAACAACCACGAACTGCCGTTGGCATCATTGATGAGAAGCATTTCGTTTTCGTCGTTGTCGATGGTCGTTCGGAAGGCTATAGCGTCGGGGTGACGATGCCGGAACTGGCCCAAATCATGCTGGATCTGGGGTGCGAAACTGCTTACAACATTGACGGCGGCGGATCTTCGACCATGTTCTTCAACGGGCAACTGGTTAACAATCCTCTGGGCCGTAATCAAGAGCGAGGCACCTCTGACATTCTCTTTATCGCGGGGCAGGGGGAGATGCAATGATTCTCCTGATCCCAGCATATGAACCCGACGAAAAGCTCAACCAGCTCATTGAGTCGCTAAAACTGCAGAGCAACGAAACGATCCTGGTCCTTGTTGACGATGGCAGCGGAGCAGAATCGGAGGAAATTTTCACCTACGCCCAGCGCCAAGGAGCGGTCCTCATCCAGCATCCGGTCAACATGGGAAAAGGGGCCGCGCTAAAGACCGGTTTCAGCTTCATCGCCGAAAACTTCCCTGGGCATGATGTTGTGACGGCTGACTGCGACGGCCAGCATGCTGCCGAGGATATTTACGCTGTGGCAAGGCAGGTGGGCAGCAAAAAGGGCATCGTTCTTGGCGAACGTGAATTCTCCGGGAAAATACCCCTGCGCAGCCGATTGGGGAACAAGGTCACCACATTGTTCTTCGCGCTATCCACCGGTACGTGGCTCAACGACACCCAAACTGGACTGCGTGGATTCCCAGCAGAAGTACTTGAATGGCTGGGAAGCGTGGACGGCGAGCGCTATGAATACGAATTGAACATGCTCCTTGAAGCGCGCAGGAAGAATATCGCTCTTGAATCGGTCAAGATACAGACCATCTACCTCAACGACAATGAGAGTTCACACTTCAGGCCCATCAGGGATTCGATACGGATTTATGCGCCACTGCTGAAGTTCTCTGCATCTTCGCTGGCAGGGTTCGTGGTGGATACTCTTCTGCTAATGGTGTTCACGGCGATATTCAATAACTTGTTGCCGGCAGTGGTCTTGGCGCGACTCGGAAGCGCAGCGGTGAACTATTGGATCAATCGACAATTGGTGTTCGCCGAAGGCCGTTCGTTGCCGATGCGGTCAACTGTGGCTCGGTACGCGCTGCTGGCACTGGTGCTGCTGGCATTGAATTATGAGTTGCTGACACTGCTCTCAACTGCTGGAATCCCTCTGCTGTTCGCAAAGATTGTCACGGAGATTGTCTTGTTCCTGGCGAGCTTCTCAATCCAAAAGCGGTTTTTGTTTCGACAGCGACGTCAGCGGGAGGTGCCAATTCAAAATTCACAAGCGGGGCATTTGGTGAATACAGAATCGCCACAGACAGGTATTGAAAGATAGTCATATACCCTTCATCGAACAGTAATAAATTACTGCCAATCCTTTTTTGAATTAAGAAAGAATGCTCATGAAACGCTCATTTAAAGCCAAGGCACTAAGTTCAGTGGCCGCTTTATCGCTTGCACTGGCAATGACCGGCTGTGCGAGTAGCGGCAGCGGAACCACGGTCTCAGACGTCATCAATGCAACCAGCAGTGCCAGTAGCGCAGCCACAGTCGCCGAAAGCACTAGCTCGGCGAGTGGTGATTCTTCGGTTTCGGCAACGGACGTTTCGGAAGACACCCACTTTGACGAGGACGATCTGCAGTGGGATGCCGATACGGAAACGACAGTAGACCTCGCCGATGGAAGCACGAAGGCCTCGGGGACCGGCTCAGACGGTGTCTCCGTGGACGGGGATACCGTCACCATTAGCGCTGCGGGCACCTACCGGCTATCTGGTTCGCTCAGCGACGGCAAGGTGGTGGTTGCGGCAGGCAAGGAAGACGTGGTCCGAATTATTCTGGACAATGCCTCGATCAGCAGCTCGACCGGTTCGGCAATCCAGGTTGATGAGTCCAATGAGACGCTCCTTTACCTTGAAGATGGCACGAGCAACTCCGTATCGGATGCCAGTACCTATGCAGATACCGCCGAGGATGCTGCGAATGCAGCGATCTACTCGATGGCGGACCTGACTATTGCTGGTCAGGGTTCCTTGGATGTCAAGGGAAATTACCAAGACGGCATTGTGAGCAAAGACGGGCTGGTGCTCGCTTCGGGCCAACTGACAGTTACGTCGGCAGATGATGGAATCAAGGGCAAGGACTACGTCGCGCTGCTTGGCGGACACGTCGATATTACCGCCACTGGGGATGGCATCAAATCAACGAATGACACAGATGCTGACCGGGGCTGGCTCCATCAGTATGGCGGCCAGCTGAACGTTTCGGCCGGTGACGACGGCATCAAGGCCGAGCAGATTTTGACGCTCAGCGGGGGAGCTGCCACGGTCGCCAAATCAAATGAGGGGCTGGAAGCGCCAACTATCAATCTGACCGGCGCAACGGTGAACGTGACTGCCAGTGACGACGGCGTCAACGCAACTGCCGGCAGCTCCGAGAATGCTGCTCAGGGTGGTGGCGGGGCAATGGATGCCGCACAGGACGCCCACCTGAATATTTCTGGCGGCAAAGTCACCATCTCTGCCGAAGGCGACGGGCTGGATTCTAATGGTGACATCTCAATTACCGGTGGCACTACTGTAGTCAATGGCCCAACCAATGGCGGTAACGGGGCACTGGACTCGACTGGCGATATCTCGGTCGACGGGGGTGTGCTGTTTGCCGCGGGTAGCGATGGCATGGCAGAAGGCCTAGGCGAGACCTCAAAGCAGTCCGGTGTCCAGGCTTCCTTGGGAACGACCGTTGATGCAGGCGTCGCCATTCACATTGTAGATTCCAGTGGCAGCGTGGTTGCCAGCTTTGTGGCTTCAAAGGCAACAGCCAACGTGGTGTATTCCAGCTCTGAGATCGTAGACGGGGACACCTACAGCATCTACACCGGAGGAACGGCCGATGTCGACGCGGGTCTGGGGACCGGCAGCATCAGGGATGCGACGAAGGTGGCAACTGCGACCGCTGGAGAATTCGAGTCCGGAATGGGCGGCGGCATGGGTGGCCAGGGTGGCGGTCCTGGCGGCCAGTAAAAACCATAACTTGCAGGGTTGGCATGGAAGCTGAACCCCGTTGGCCCAATCATGAGCTGGGGCAGCGGGGTTCAGTGCCGTTAATGGCAAAGCGCCGGGTCTATCGTTCGCAGGTGACGAGGGTCTTGGCGTCTTGCAGCAATGTGCGGGCCTGTGCCGGGGCAATGCGAACAAGCGCAAAGGCTGCAATGACGAGGCCAGTGACCGTTGAGGCGAGGCGCTGTTGGACGATTGGATCGAGACCGCTCCGGCTCGCATGAACGCCACGGTTAAATGCGGCTTCCAGTTCTTCGCGATAAGCCTGGATGACCTTGGATACATGCGAGTCGGTTGACAGCGGGGAATTGGCCGTATTAATCAGCAAGCATCCATTGCTTGTTGGCAGCGCATCTGGTTGGCTGAAAACGGAATTGAGCCCGTCCAGGTATTCGATGAGTGCATTGGACTCGACATGGTCGGCGGTCAGCGGCTGCAGGCGCGGACGGACGATTTCGTCCAGATAGCTTTGGACCGCAGCGTCAAAGAGGCCTCGTTTTGAGCCAAAGGTGTTGTAGATGCTCGAGCGGCTCAGGCCCGTGGCTGCTTCGAGTTCCGGGATGGAAGCTGCTTCGAATCCCTTGGCCCAAAACACCGATCGCGCATTCTTGACGACGGAGGAACTGTCGAACGCTAGTGTTCTTGCCATCACACACCTCTCTACTTTCGGAAACGACCATTACAGTATATATTGAAATGGACGTTACAGAATGCTTGTTCCTCTCAGACTTCCAGGAGCTCTGCCTCATGATTATCACCGCACTCGTGCTGGCCGCCGTGGCCGCTTTGATCCACGTGTACATTTTCTTCATGGAATCCTTGTGGTGGACCACCGCCAAGGTTCGCGCCACATTTGGTTCCACCGAGGCCGAGGCCGAAGCGACCAAGGAGATGGCGTTCAACCAGGGCTTCTACAACCTGTTCCTCGCGATCGCCACATTCGCCGGCATCATCTTCCACATCGCAGGGCAGCCGGCTATCGGCTCCACTCTGGTCTTCACGGGAACCGGCTCAATGCTGCTTGCAGCCTTGGTTTTGATCATCTCCAGCCCGTCAAAGGCTTCGGCAGCAATCAAGCAAGGCGTATTCCCGCTGCTCGCTGTCATCGCACTAGTCGCCGGCCTGGCACTCTAAGTTTTCAAACCCGAAAAAATTCGATTACGGAAAGGTACTCATCACCATGAGCGAAACCACCAGCACCCAGATCCATCTCGCAAGCCGCCCTACCGGATGGCCAACCAATGAAAACTTCACCGTTGAGCATGTCGAACTCGCAGAGCTGAAGGCCGGAGAAGTCCGGGTGCGCAATGAATTCATTTCCGTTGATCCATACATGCGTGGACGCATGAACGACACCCGCTCCTACGTGAAGCCATTCCAGATCGGCGAACAGATCTCCGGCGGCGCGGTAGGACGGGTCATCGCTTCGGAAGACAGCTCCCTTCCAGTGGGCACCCTGGTTCTTCACCAGCTCGGCTGGTCGGATCTGGTCCAAGCTCCAGCAGCCAGCTTCAAGGAAATCCCCGACCTGCCAGGCGTGCCCAGCTCGCTGCGCCTGCATATTCTGGGCATGACCGGTTTGACCGCCTACGTCGGCCTGAAAGCCATCGCAGGACTTGTTGAAGGCGAAACCGTATTCATCTCCGGTGCAGCCGGTGCTGTGGGCACCGCAGCCGGCCAGATCGCAAAGCTCATGGGAGCCAAGCGCGTCATCGGTTCCGCGGGCAGCGCTGAAAAGGTCGAGCTGCTGACCAGCAAGTACGGCTACGACGCGGCCTTCAACTACAAGGACGGCGACGTTCGTGGGCAGCTGGCGGCAGCCGCTCCTGAAGGAATTGACGTTTTCTTCGACAACGTGGGCGGCGACCACCTCGAAGCAGCACTGGCAGCCTTCAACGATGGCGGCCGCGCGGCCCTGTGCGGTGCCATCGCCAGCTACAACACCACCGAACCAACCCCAGGCCCAGAGAACATGGCCAACCTGATCACTCGCGGCCTGAAGCTGCAGGGCTTCACCTTGTCGAGCTACTTGAACTACGGCGAAGAATTCTCCGCGCTGATGGGTCAGTGGTTCGCTGAAGGCAAGATCGCATACGACGAAACCATTGTCGACGGCATTGAAAACACCGTTCAGGCTTTCCTGGACATGATGGGCGGCGCCAACACCGGCAAGATGCTGGTTCGCATCTAGCAGATCGAGCGCCAAATATCAGCGAAACGCGGGGCCAGCCAGAAGCATCTGGTTGGCCCCGCGCCTCGTTAACCCATGTCCTGGCAGCCGTGGCTTCTGGTTCAGGCCAGCTCGGGCAGGCGCACCATGCGCACGTCGGTGATCAGCGGGGCCGTCGGATCCTGAACCGCCTGGCCATCAAACTCGAAACCATTGCGCTTGTAGAAAGCGATGGCCCTGGGGTTTTGCTCCGCCACCCACAGCATGGCGGGCTGATCGCCGAGTACGGCATCGATCAATTGTTGGCCCGCGCCGGACCCGTGATGATCATTGAGCAGATACAGATTGTAGAGTTGACGCTCGATACCTTCGGGAACGTCGACAGCGTCTTGCGAGCACGCTGCAGCAAAGGAAAAGCCAATCAGCTCACCGTCCTCGTTGCAGGCCAGGGCAAGATGGAAGCCGGGATTCGGATCGCCGAGAATCCTTCGCCACATGCCGATTCGTTGTTGAAGATGGTCGGCATCGAAAAAGCCTTCCGGCAACAATCCGCTATAGGCCTGTTTCCAGCACGCAACATGCAGGGAAGCAAGCTCCACGGCATCCTCGAGCGCCGGTTTCCTCAGCGTGCAGCTCATTTGGCGCCGTCCGCATACTGCTTCAAGTGGATTCCGGTGAGCGTGCCGGATGCGGCCAGTGCTTCGGCGGTGCCTTCAAAAACGATCTGCCCGCCTTCATGGCCCGCGCCAGGGCCAAGGTCGATGACCCAGTCGGCATGGGCAACAACGGCGAGGTGATGCTCGATGACGATGACTGTGTTGCCTTCGTCGACCATTTCATCGAGCAAGCCCAGCAAATTCTGGACATCGGCCATATGAAGACCGGTGGTTGGTTCATCGAGCACATAGGTGCCAGATCCCTTGCCCAGGTTGATTGCCAGCTTGATCCGTTGGCGCTCGCCACCAGAGAGCGTATTCAACCGCTGTCCAAGCTTGAGATAGCCAAGGCCAACTTGGTTCAGCCTGGTCAGCATCGGCTTGGCCTTGGGGATCTTCAGCTGTTCCAGCGCCTGCTCCATGCTCAGATCCAGAACCTCGCTGATGTTGAGGCCATCCAGAGTGTAGTTCAAGACCTCAGCGGTAAAACGGGTGCCTTCGCACACCTCGCAGGGCAGGGCCACTCCAGCCATGGATACCAGATCGGTATAGGTGAAGCCGACACCCTTGCAATTCGGGCAGGCCCCTTCGGAATTTGCGCTGAATAATGCCGGCTTGACCGAGTTGGCTTTGGCAAAAGCCGCGCGAATAGGATCCATGATCCCGGTATAGGTTGCCGGGTTGGAACGCCGAGAACCACGAATGGCGCTCTGATCCACGACCGCTACGTCTTCACGCTTGGAAATTGTGGAGTGGATCAACGTGGACTTGCCTGAGCCGGCGACTCCGGTCACGGCGCACAGCACACCGGTGGGGACGTCAACATCCACATTCTTGAGGTTATGTGTCGAAGCGCCCCGGATTTCCATGGCGCCAGTCGAGGTACGGGGTTGGGAGTTGAGCGGAACCCGCGTGGAGAAGTGCTGGCCGGTCAGTGATTCACTAGCCAGTAGGCCGGGCACGTCACCGCTATAGCACAAGGTGCCACCATGCGTACCCGCACCAGGACCCAGGTCCACGACATGGTCGGCAATCCTGATGACCTCAGGCTTGTGTTCAACGACGAGGACGGTATTTCCCTTGTTCCGCAAGTTGGCCAAGAGGACGTTCATTCGCTGGATGTCATGGGGGTGCAATCCCACGGTAGGTTCGTCAAAGACATAGGTAACATCCGACAGCGCACTGCCAAGGTGCCGGATCATCTTGACGCGTTGGGCCTCGCCGCCGGATAACGTGCCTGCAGGCCGATCCAGTGAAAGATAGCCCAGCCCAAGATCGACCATCGAACTCAAGACCGCGCCCAGATTCGTGAGGAGCGGAGCAGCATCGGCAATCTGGATCCTCGCCAGTTCACCGGCTAACTCCGAAACCTGCATGGCCGCCATGTCGGCAATGCCCAAGCCGTTGATTTTTGAAGCACGGGCCTTTTCGCCCAGCCGGGAGCCATTGCAGGCAACGCACGGTGCGGTTGTGGAAATGCGATCGATCCACTCTCGGATATGAGCCTGCTTGATTTCACGGCCGGAAAGAATGTAGTTGGACTTGATGCGCGTGATCAGCCCGGAATAGCTCATGTTCGCCCCGTTTAGCTTGACCTTGCCGTCCTCGGCATAGAGCAACCGATCGAGCATCTGCTTGGACAGGTCCTTGAGCTTCACATCAAGATCGACTTGCGTGCCCGCGGTCAGGGTTTGCCACAGCCAAGCGCCCGGGGTGAAGTTCGGAGCCTTGATAGCCCCTTCATTCAGGGTCTTATCCCAATCAAGGAGCTCATCCAGATCAATGCTGGCTTCCGTGCCGAACCCCTCGCACACCGGGCAGGCGCCTTGGCCAAGGTTGAACGAATAGGCTCCCGCTCCGCCGGCGCTCGGTGACGAGTAGCGCGAGAACAACACGCGCAAGAGCGAATAGGCATCGGTCGCGGTACCTACCGTGGAGCGAGAATTAGAACCCATTCGCTCCTGGTCCACCACAATGGCCGCCGACAAGTTTTCCAGGACCTCGACATCGGGGCGCGGCATCGACGGCATGAAGTTCTGGATGAAGGAAGTGTACGTTTCGTTGATCAGCCGCTGCGACTCGGCGGCAATCGTCCCGAAGACCAGCGAGGACTTTCCGGATCCCGAAACACCGGTAAATGCGGTAATCCGGCGCTTGGGAATATCAACGTCGATGCCTTTGAGGTTATTTTCCCTCGCTTGACGGACTCGGATCATGTCATGGGCGTCGGCAGGATGCAGGTTCATAACGCCAACTTTACTAACTGGCAAGCCCGGCGGATACCCGGCTTCACCGACACCTTGATGGCCGCTGCCGCTCGGGAAGATGCTTGGCCTCCCGCTGTTTGCGCTCGCCGTCAGGGTGCGAGGATCGAAGCCTTGTGCAGATTTTGGATTTTTCCTTAATTCTGCGCCGGCAACCGGGTGGATCCTTTGCTTCATTTGTTCTGCGGCGCACACGCAATGAGCATGAAGTTCGAACATTGCGAATGAATTGCAAAGATCTTGTGGCGAATCTTCGAAAATAGGCGGTACCCTTGGAATTCCCTAGTGATTCACAAGATTTCCGGGTTGCTCTTCGCCGCATTATCATTATCGAGGCGTGTGCTACGACACATTAGTGGCATCTCGACCTGACGCATGATCCCGAACCATCAAAAGGACCTTCATGAAGCTGCTGAAATCTATTCCCTTGCTTGGCTGGGTGCTTGTCGCCATCGTCCTGGGCATCCTGCTGGGCCCGGTAATGCCGGTATGGCTGGGAAGCTTGTTCCTGACCTACAATTCGATTTTCTCGGGTTTCCTGAGCTTCGTGGTTCCGCTGATCATTTTCGGCCTCGTTGCGCCGGCCATCGCTGAACTCGGCAAAGGGGCGGGGAAGTGGCTTGGCATCACTGCGGCGATCGCCTATGGATCCACGCTGTGCGCCGGACTCCTTGCCTATTTCGTGAGCCGTTGGCTATTTACCCAGTCTCTGTCCGGCGGCGGGCTCGAAGCCATCGGCGAGGGATCGGGCTCAGGTTTCGAGCCCTTTGTCTCCGTTGCCACGAGCGCGGGGGACTCGGCGACCGAAATCGTCTTGCCACCTGCCTTGGATGTCATGACCGCACTGGTCTTGGCTTTCATCCTTGGCCTGGGCATGACCGCCTTCCGCTCGAAGGTGCTCTTCCGTGGCGTGGTTGAATTCCGCACCATCATCGAAATGGTGATTCGCCGCGTCGTTGTTCCAGCTCTGCCATTGTTCATTTTCGGCATCTTCCTGGACCTTTCAGCCAGCGGCAGCGCGATCACCGTCGTCTCGAAGTTCTTGCTCGTCGCAGTGGTGTCTTTTGCTCTGACGCTCGTCGTACTGCTGATCCAGTACTCGATTGCCGGCGCGATGAACAAGCGCAACCCACTGGCAGCATTGTGGGGCATGCGCGATGCCTACTTCACCGCTCTGGGCACCTCGTCGTCGGCAGCGACCATTCCGGTCACGCTGGCCTCGGCGAAAAAGAACGGCGTATCCGATGCCGTAGCCGGGTTCGTCATTCCACTGTGCGCCACCATCCACCTTTCGGGTTCGATGGTGAAGATTACCTGCTTCTCCATCGCGGTTCTCCTGCTCACCGGCGGCGACGTCAACTTCGGAGCCTACTTCCCGTTCATCTTGATGCTCGGCGTCATGATGATTGCCGCCCCTGGCGTTCCTGGCGGCGCGATTGCCGCCGCCGCGGGCCTGCTGGGGCAGATGCTCGGCTTCGGCGAAGTGGAAGTCGGCCTGATGTTCGCCGCCTACATTGCCCTCGATAGCTTCGGCACCGCAACCAACGTGACCGGTGATGGCGCCGTTGCGATGATCATGCAGAAACTGACCAAGGGCAAGCTCGGGGCACAGCCGCAAAGCGACGAAGATGAAATCGTTGAACTGGCTGATGGCAGCCAGAACAAAGCTCATCAGCTAGGCGAGTAGCGCTGGCAAAGCAATGGCCGATGTCCGCACCATTAGGTGCGGACATCGGCCATTACTTGTTTGCCTGCTGTGGGGCTAGATCCACATCGCTGGATCGATGTACTCTGCCGGGTCAACCGCGGGCTTGCGCTCCTCGGGAGTGCGCGGGCGATTCCGCGCAGGGATTCCGGTGACGATCGAGCCTTCTGGCGCATCCTTGACCACTACGGCATTGGCGCCGATTGCAGAATCGGCTCCAATCACGATGGGGCCGAGCACCTTGGCGCCAGCGCCGATGACAACGCGGTCGCCAATGGTCGGGTGGCGCTTGACCTTGGCCAGGGATCGGCCGCCGAGGGTGACGCCGTGGTAAATCATGACATCCTCGCCAATTTCAGCGGTCTCGCCGATGACGATGCCCATGCCGTGGTCGATGAAGAAGCGGCGGCCAATGGTGGCACCTGGGTGGATCTCGATTCCGGTGAGCGCACGGGTCGCCTGGGACAGCAAGCGCGCCGGCCACCTCAGGGACGGGTTTTGCCACATCTTGTGGGCCAGCCGATGCATCCAGATGGCGTGCAACCCTGAATACACGAAAAAGTTTTCGGTATCACTGCGCGCCGCAGGATCATGCTGTCGAGCTGTGGCCAGGTCTTCACGCAGCCGGGAGAAAAAACTCATGGAAACTACCTTAGGGGTTGCGGTTCGCTGCGCAGGAATCCGAAGACGTCACACAGCAAATCGGCACGAGCCGCACCGATTTAGGTCTCTCATTAGACCCAACGGTGGCTCGCGCCGATTTATTCTAGTTTGCCGAAACTTATTTAGCCGCGGATGTCATCAAACAGCAGGGTGGAAATGTAGCGCTCACCGAAGTCGGGAATGATCGCAACAATCTGCTTGCCTGCGTATTCTTCGCGAGCAGCAATCTGCAGTGCGCCCCACACGGCCGCACCAGCGGAGATGCCGCCGAGGATGCCTTCCTTGACGCCCAGCGCGCGGGCGGTGGCAACCGAGTCCTCGATGCTGGCATCAAGAACTTCGTCGTACAGTTCGGTGTCCAGGACCTCTGGGATGAAGTTCGCACCCAGGCCCTGGATCTTGTGCGGGCCTGGCTTGCCGCCGTTGAGGATTGGGGAATCCTTGGGCTCCACAGCAACAATCTTCAAATCCGGGTTCTTTTCCTTCAGGAAGCGTCCAGCACCGGTGATGGTGCCACCGGTACCGATGCCTGCGACGAGGACGTCGATCTTGCCTTCGGTATCGTCCCAGATTTCTGGGCCGGTGGTGTCCGAGTGGATCTGCGGGTTGGCGGTGTTGGCGAACTGCTGTGCCCAAACGGCGTTGTCAGAAGTTGCAACGATTTCCTTGGCCTTCTCCACTGCACCGCGCATGCCGTCGGCACCCGGGGTGAGCACGATCTCTGCGCCGAAGGCACGCAGCATGACTCGGCGCTCGGTGGACATGGTCTCTGGCATGGTCAGGATGACCTTGTAGCCACGGGCGGCGCCGACCATGGCAAGGGCGATACCGGTGTTGCCGGAAGTGCCTTCAACGATGGTGCCGCCTGGCTTCAGTGCACCGGACTTCTCGGCGGCGTCAACGATGGCCACACCGATGCGGTCCTTGACGGAATTGGCTGGGTTGTAGAATTCCAGCTTCACGGCGATGTTGCCGGCCAGGCCCTCATCAAGTCGGTTCAGCTTCACCAGCGGGGTGCGGCCGATAACTTCGGTGACGTTGTTGTAGATTTTGCCCATCTTCTATGCAGTCCTTACGTGACTCATTGCGGCCGCGATTGCTGGCGGCGAGTTACTTGCAGATGCCGGCTCAATAGCGCGGACACCTTGGAGGTTCATATCCAACCCTAGTAGTCGATTCGTCAAGCTAGGCTTCATTTAGCCATTGAGCGTAATATTTCCTGACCTTTGCGAGTTTCGGGTCAATAATCACGCGGCAATATCCGACATCTTGGTTCGCAGAGTAATAATCCTGGTGTATTTGCTCTGCCGGGTAGAAATCTTTGGACTCTTCTATGGTAGTGACGATCGGATTAGTGTAAAAGGACGCAAACTTGTCCTTCGCCGCAATGAATTGCTTGCGCTGCTGATCATCGAGCGGGAACATCGCCGAACGATATTGGGTGCCCACGTCGTAGCCCTGGCGATTGAGCGTAGTTGGGTCGTGAACGGTGAAGAACATGTCCAAGATGACTTCAGCGGGCACGATCTGTGGATCAAAGATGACGGCAACGCCCTCGGCGTGGCCGGTGGTGCCGGAGCAGACCTGTCGATAGTCCGGATTGCTGGTGTGCCCGCCGATGTATCCGGAGATGACAGCATGAACGCCGCGCGTGCGCTGGTAAACCGCATCCAGGCACCAGAAGCAACCGCCGGCCAGGACGAAGGTCGTCAGCTTGGTGTCTTCGAGCTGCAGTGATGGGCTGAAATGATGGGGTGATTGAAGGCTGAGAATACTCACATAGTTCATAACGATGCGGCGTTGCATTCTGTTCCAACCCTGTTGGCAACGCGTAGGGTTGTTGATATGCAGAGCAAGGCAAATAACTCGCAAGAACCGGGGAAGAAGAATCAAAACCCGGACGCTGCTGCGCTTAAGCCCGTTACCGATGAAGATGTGATGCAGTCTGAGGAATCCACTCCCTCGGCGCCAACTACTTTGGGTAATGTCCTTGAAGCAGTGGAAGAGCTTTGGCCACATTCCCTGGCCGAGGACTGGGACGCCGTAGGACTGGTAACCGGACGTACCGGCCAGCCGGTCTCGAAGGTCGTCATGGCGGTGGACCCAACGCTGGAAGTGATTGAAGATGCGATCGAGCGTGGGGCCGATCTGCTGATTACTCACCACCCGCTGCTCCTGCGTGGTGTGACCCAGGTGGCTGGCACGAGCTTCAAGGGCGAAGCTATACATCGGCTCATCGAAACCGGGACCGCATTGCTGACGGCACACACAAATGCAGATAGCGCCATCGGGGGAGTAAACGACGCGCTGGCCGATGCCTTTGGGCTTAAGGATTGCGTGCCGCTGGTCGATTCGAAGGACGGCCTGCCTGAAGAAGGCTTGGGCCGCGTGGGCTTCTTGGAGAAGCCGATGAAGCTCGAGGATTTCGCGGAACGTGTTTACACGGTGCTGCCGGCTGTGGCCGGGGGTGTGCGTGTTGCCGGAGACCGTACCGGGATTATTCGAAAAGTCGCGCTCTGCGGCGGCGCCGGCGATTCGCTCTTTGACGCAGTGCGTTCACACCAGGCCGACGTATACGTCACCGCAGATTTGCGCCACCACCCGGCGAGCGAAGCACGCGAAGCAGCCAATGGCGGGTTCCCGTACCTCATCGATGTATCGCACTTTGCCTCCGAGTGGGTGTGGCTCTCGGCGGGAGCCCGCGCCCTGGGGAACGTGCTCAATGATCTGGGGCATGCGGTGGAGATTGAAATTTCACAGGTCAATAGCGATCCATGGGACTTTGTCCTGACTCCATAGCTGGGCATAAAAGCGGACAACTTGATTCTCTGGCTGCTCCTCATGAGCAACGGCTTGAGATCGCCGCGAGCAATGCTTCTGGATACCCTCCTGGATTCACTTCCGGGAGGGTTTCTTTGCGCTCGATGGGTTCGCGGTTAAGGGATCCCAGTTCATTACTTGAAAGTCATAGCTTCTATAACCTTTCTGCAACGATTTGAATATTGATGCGTAAACCGTCGAAACCTTGTGATTAGCTGGAAGCCTACGATTGACTTTCTATGGGGGAAAATTGAACGAGGCAGGATCCGATTTTGGGCGTGCTGCTATGGGAGGATTTCAGGGCTTCTGCCCGGAATGCGGAGCGGTAAGTACCATTTTTGACAGTGAATCACAGGCGGAAGACTTCGAATACTCGCATCGTTCAAAGCATGAGAACGATTAGCCTGGTTTGACTGACCGGCATTGCGTGCTAGACGCCAAGGCATCGGCAGATCAACCCCTGGTTGACTGCCCGGCGATAGCGATCGATTGGTTGTATCGGTCGCAGCACTAATGCCGTGGCATCATTAGCCACTAGACGGACTACTTGGTTGGGCAGGGACATGCTGCATCATTTGGAAATCTGGGTCGACGATTTAGCAACTAGTACGGCATCGCTGGGCTGGCTGCTGACGCGACTTGGCTATCGCATCCAATCACAATGGGACAACGGCATAAGCTATCAGCACGGCAGCCATTACATCGTTTTGGAATCAGGGCCGGATGTCCTGCATGAACTTCATGATCGGCGCTTGCCGGGGTTGAACCACTTGGCTTTTAGCCTGCCGAGCGCACAACTGGTTGAAACCGTTGCATCTGATGCCCTGAACCATGGATTCACCATGATGTTTGCGGATAAGCATCCGCATGCCGGCGGCCCCGATCACTACGCGGCCTATTTAGAGGATCAAGCCGGCTTCGAAGTGGAACTAGTCGCAGCACCGGCCCCAGGGGAAAACTAGAAGGCCTAGCGGAATCTCCCGGAAACGGCCAGAGTCTGCTGGGCTATTTGGCGGTGGTGAATTGGTGGTCCTCGGGCAGCAAGATGTTCAGCGCTCGTCCCTTCTTGTCCTCAACGAGGGACGCCTCCCACCTGGATCTGATCAGCTGGACCAGCTCATCGGCAGTCGCCGGCTCGGTCTCTTGCTGAACCAGGAACCGGGCAACTTCGCCGCGGGTGTGCTTGGCAAAATGGGAAACGACTTTCGGCACGCCGTTGCGCAACTGGAAAACATTGATCGCAACGCTGTTTCCGTTACTTGGCTTGTAGGCTGCGGCATAAGTGCTGGAGCGGGCATCAATGACCAGCTGGTCTGCAGCGGCTTCATCCAGAATCGCGGCGAGCCGCTTTTTCCACCAGCTGGCGAGCTTGCCCAGGGGCTCCAATTTCACGGACATGGACAGCCGATATGGGGGAATGCGGTCGGCAAAGCGCACCGCACCCCATAGCGCGGAAATCACGACGATGCTCTGATCAGCGCGCCGTTGAGCTTCAGGGCTGAGCGTCGAATAGCCCAGCGCTTCAAAGAGCACGCCGGAATAAATGTCGTGGGCCTTAGCGGCTGGTTCTATGTGCAAATTGATATTGCGGGCGACTTCGTTCGCCAAGGAAGCGCCAACACCCAAGACGTCCATGGCATCCGCCCGGCCAGAGACCTCTGCCAAGGCTCCGAGCACTTGATGGCGATCATCGCTCAGTTCAGGAAACGAGAGGTCGGCAAGGTCGAACGGGGAACCTTCAGCATGAGCGGTTTTACCTTCTGAAGGTGGCAACAAAATAAGCACGCCTTCCAGCTTATCCGAGGACAGCGAGGATTCCCGGTTGATGAATAAGGGCACGACCTGACCCTTTGGCCAGGCGGCATTTGGCTTCGCCTGTGTCGAAGGGCTCGCAGCTGCTGTTAGCTGGGGCGAACTGCCGGGGCTAGAATGGTTAACGAATGGGATGGCTAGACGGTCGCGTGGCAAGTTATTGCCCCGAGGAACGTCCGGGCTCCACAGAACAGGGTGGTGGGTAACGCCCACTCGGGGCAACCCGCAGGCTAGTGCCACAGAAAATAGACCGCCAGGCTTCCTGGTAAGGGTGAAACGGTGGTGTAAGAGACCACCAGCGTTCCGGGTGACCGGAATGGCTCGGTAAACCCCACTCGGAGCAAGGTCAGACAGACTGCGTTATGAGGGCTGTTCGTCCCATGCAGTCGGGTGGACCGCTAGAGGCTGCCGGCAACGGCAGTCGTAGATAGATGACCGTCCCGCTTCGGCGCGACAAAACCCGGCGTATCGGCCATCCCATTCATCCCCTCCAGCCTTTCTGGTGAGAAGTTTCACAGTGACTCGTGCCCTGAATTTTTCTGCGCCGTTTAGAATGGAAGGCGTACTTAGTACTTGCGAGGATGATCCTGTAGACCTCGTACCACCGCAAAAGCAATGGTGCTTCCCACGGTGCCAACCGACTTTATGGATCTGCGAGTCGGCTGAATTGGAAGGATTTTCTGTGACCCAGCAGTCTGTCGTTGCCCAGCAAGAATGGAGCGGGCGCGAAGAGCTCGCCGAGGCCATGATTCCACTGATCGGACGCCTGTACCGCAAGAACAATGTGGTGCCCTCCGTATATGGCCGCAAGCTGATCAACCAGTCCGCCATCGACATCATCAAGGCGCACCGCGTAGTACGCCGCATTGATGGCGAAGAGCTAAGCCTGAAGGCAACCAAAGCAATCCTCGACGAGATCGAGACGCTGAATGTTGGATCGGTATCCGTTGACCTTGGCCGTTTGAACAAGAAGTTCAAGGAATCCGGCTCTGTTGACCTGAACGCATTCCTGAGCAACGAACTTGGCGACAAAGTTGGCCAGTCGGGTGCTACTGATGCAGAACCAAAGGACGTCGTCCTCTACGGCTTTGGCCGCATTGGCCGCCTGCTCGCCCGCATCCTCATCGAACGCGGCGGCTACGGCCTGCGCCTTCGCGCCATCGTGGTCCGCAAGGGCTCGGACGATGACATCGTCAAGCGCGCTTCGCTGCTGCGCCGCGACTCGGTCCACGGCCGCTTCGAAGGCTCGATCACCGTCGATGAGGAGAACAACACCATCCTTGCCAACGGCACCCTGATCAAGGTCATCTACTCGAATGACCCGACCACCGTCGACTACACCGCGCACGGCATCGACAATGCCATCGTCGTCGACAACACCGGCCGCTGGCGCGATGAAGCCGGCCTGTCCCAGCACCTGCAGGCCAAGGGCGTTGCCCGCGTTCTGCTGACCGCACCGGGCAAGGGCGACTTGAAGAACATCGTTCACGGCATCAACGATTCCTGGATCACCGCCGAGGACAAGATCGTTACCGCTGCCTCGTGCACCACCAACGCGATCACCCCAGTGCTCAAGGCGCTGAACGACAAGTTCGGCGTGAGCCACGGACACGTCGAGACCGTTCACTCGTTCACCAACGACCAGAACCTGATCGACAACTTCCACAAGGGCGAACGCCGCGGCCGCGCCGCTGCGCTGAACATGGTGATCACCGAAACCGGTGCTGCCAAGGCCGTGGCCAAGGCCCTGCCAGAGTTCGAAGGCAAGTTGACCGGCAACGCCATCCGCGTACCAACCCCGGATGTCTCCATGGCCATCTTGAACCTGAACCTGGAGAGCGAAACCACCAAGGAAGAGCTGAACGCCTACCTTCGCGAGACTTCGCTGACCTCGAACCTGCACAAGCAGATCGACTACATCGACTCTCCCGAGGTGGTTTCCACCGACTTCGTCGGCTCGCGCCGTGCCGGCATCGTCGACGGCCTGGCTACCATCGTCTCGGGCAAGAACGCTGTCGTCTACGTTTGGTACGACAACGAGTTCGGCTACTCCTGCCAGGTGGTCCGCGTGATCGAAACGATCGCCGGCACCCATCCGGTAGCAGTTCCAGCCCTGAAGGCTGAAGCAGTCACCGCCTAAGGCCGTATCGCCATAACCTCGGGACCATGCCCGCGCACAGTGCGCAGGTGCATGGTCCCGAGGTCTTTTAACCGGCTATGGCTTCCTCGCGGCAAGATTCCGCCGGCACTGCGAAGAGCTCCTGGCTGTTACGCTCTGTACCAGGGACCATGGCGGAAGGCAGGCAGATGGAACGCGAAAGGCTCTTATCGGCCCGGATGGCCAGCCAATTGTTATCCGCGCCTGCCAGATCCACCCTGGAAGCCGCCGGGCACCTGATGGCTGCCCAGTCGCAAGACTTTATTGCTGGCCGCTATGCACTGGCCCAGCGCGCTGATCCGATGCCAAGCAGGGCACAGGTCGACCAGCTTTTTAATGACGGCCTGCTCGTGCGCTCATGGACCATGCGTGGAACCCTGCATTGCTGCTTGCCCCAAGACGCGCAATGGCTGGTGCAACTGGCCAAGGAACGCACCTTGCGCTCAGCTGCTGCCAGGCATCGAGAATTGCAGATTGATCCTGCGGCCATTGAACAAGCAGCCCGGATCATCCACTCCTATCTGGCGGAAGCCGGAGCGGCCAGCAGGACCGCGATTTTTGAGCAGCTGGAGCAACAAGGAATCGGCACGCGCAATCAGCGTGGCACGCACTTGCTGCTCGCATTGGTGCTGCACGGCTTGATTTGCCTCGGCCCGATTCCAGAAGGCGCCAAGCTGGCAGCCCAGGACTTCGTGCTCGCAGAGCAATGGATCAGCAAGCATCATGTTCCCGATAGCCCGATGCAGGAATTGCTGTTGCGCTACCTGGGTTCCCATGCTCCTGCGACCTTGCGTGATGCCGCCTGGTATGCCGGGCAAACGCTGACAACCATTCGCGCGGCGGCCGCAGAACTGGGTCGGGAACTGGTCAGCGTGGGAAAGAACGAGCGCGGCGAGGACTTTTTCGTGGTCCAGGGCTCAGCAGCCCATCAAGCTTGCGAATCATCAGGCGCCCCGCAACTTCCCACTCGCTTGCTCGGACCCTTTGACGAGTACTATCTCTCCTGGGCCGATCGCAGCCTGGTGGCCGATGAATCGATGCAGAAGCAGATCACGCCAGGGAAGAATGGAATGTTCAACGCCTTCTGGCTTGAACAAGGCAGGGCCCGTGGCCTATGGAATGCAAATATAGCGCCGACCGATGCTCTCGGTGCGGCGCTACATCAGCGGTATATCGACTTCAGGACTACTGCATAGGCAGCAGGAAGGCTAATGGCCGAAAGGATCCTCATCGGTCCCGGGCAGCCAGGTGTTCCCTGGTACGCCCCAGCCCAGCGCCTTCTTGGCTTTCTTCCAACGCTTATCCCAGCGCGGCTGCAGCTTGTCTACATACAGAAAGCCATCAAGGTGGTCGTATTCGTGCTGCATGATGCGGGCGAACCAGTCGTGGGCTTCAAAAGCGATCGGCTGGCCAAATTCATCAAAGCCCTCCACCTTGGCGTATTCGGCACGCTTGAGCGGGTAGTTCAGCCCGGGTACGGACAGGCAGCCTTCGGACTCGTCATCAACGTCAGCTGGCGCCTGTGAAACCTTGGAGAGGGTCAGCTTGGGGTTGATGATCACGCCGCGTTCAGGAGCGGAGTCCTGGTCGGCATAGACGTAGGTGAAAAGGCGTAGACCGATGCCAATCTGCGGAGCGGCCAGTCCCACGCCGTGTGCTTCGTCCATGGTCACATGCATATCTGCAACGAGCTGGCGAAGTTCGTCGTCGAACTCGGTGACTTCCACCGCGCGACGATGTAGAACAGGTTCTCCGTAAACTGTGATCTGCCGGATAGGCACGTGACCAGGTCCTTTCAAAAGTGCTTAAAGTGCTCGTCCAATAGTTTCACGCATGATCTCGCTTGTGCCACCAAAAATGGTCAGCAGGCGGGCCGCGGTGAATGACTGGGCAATGGGGTACTCCATGATGTAGCCGTAGCCACCATGGATCTGCAGGGCCTTATCGGATAGCTTTTTTGCGCTCTCACTAGCCCAAAGCTTCACTTCGGCCGCTTCATGCGCGTCCAATTCGCCGTCGTTGAACGCCAGTACTGCTTGATCAACAAAAGCCTGAGTGACATGGGACTCAGTTTTCAGATTAGCCAATTCGAACCTGGTGTTCTGGTACTGGGTCAACGCCTGTCCAAAGGTCGAGCGGTTCTTCGCATGCTCCAGGGCCTGCTCGAAGGACGCAGTGCAGATGGCGGCTGCTGCCACGGCGATAGCCAGGCGAGCCTGTGGCAACTGCTCCTTGACGTAGCGAAGCCCCTGGCCGATCTCGCCAATGCGGTCAGCATCAGATACCCGGACCTCATCAAAGAACAACTCGGCAGTATCCGAAGCGCGCAGACCCATCTTGTCCAATGGATTGCCATTGGTGTAGCCCTCAGAGCGCTCCACCATGAACAGGGAGAAGGAATCCTCGGACGCGCGACTGCTCTGGCCGTCGGTGCGGGCAAGGACCAGGGCGGCATCGCCGAAGGCTCCGTTGCCGATGAAAGTCTTCTGGCCGCTCAGCAGCCAATCTTCGCCATCTGGCACCGCCTTGGTGCGCACCGCGCGCAGATCCGACCCAGCCCCTGGCTCCGTGAAGGCGCAGGAAGTAATTGTGGAGCCATCAACCATGCGAGGCAGCCACTTGGCCTTGAGCTCCGCAGAGCCGTAGGCCAGCAGGTATGGAAGCACGAGATCGTCGTGCAAGTGGAAGGCCAACGCGACAGCCAGGTGGCCAGCACGCACAAACTCCTCGTCCATGACCACGCGGAAGCGGTAGTCATCAATGCCCATGCCGCCGAATTCCTCGGGAACCGCCAAGCCCAGCAAGCCATTCTCGCCGGCTGATTGCCATACCTCGCGAGGAATCTGGTGGTCCTTCTCCCACTGGGCGTATTTGCCAGAGACTTCACGGGTGTTGAACTCCGTAGCCAGCTCACGGAACTGTTCGTGGTCCTCTTCAAAAAGCGCGCGTTTCACAGGGGAGTACCTTTCAGTGGATAGGACGCAGGCAATCAACTCAGAGACTTGCCAAAGTACAAGTTCCATTATGGTTGTTTGCACGAATCCATGGCTAATAGAATCGCTAACCCACGTGCGCAAGTCGCCAAATAACGCCAGATGTCTCGAAAAATACGGGGTTAGACCCAAAAGCACCACGCATTCGAATACAGTTTCGAATACGGTCTGCAGGATTCTGAAATATGACTTAACCCGCGGGAAAGAGCCAACGTGCCAGCTGTGAAATCGACTCAAGCCCGCGCTCGCCGAACAGCGGAGTGATGTCAACCTGCCCAGGTGGCGGACTTGAATCACGGCGTGGCCTAAAGCCCGAACGCCGGGGGAGCTAAGAGCCTGGACAGTTTCTTTCATGTCCAGCGCGGCTAAGCGCTCACGAGTAATGACAGCGGGCATCTGGCCACTGGTACTGGCTGTAGACCTCGGAGCAACCAGAGTGATCCGGGCAGATAGCCACAACGGCTTTCGCGACTTCATTTATGCCAATGACGCAATGCGACCAACATGCGCTGTTGGGACGGCTTGGCGCTCGCCGAAGGTTGCCATGACAGTGCGCCAGCTGTATCTGTTGGTGGCGAAGCGACGGGAGCTGTTCATTCAGCGGGCCATGGGATTGCGCTGCCAAGGGTGCGCGTCGAACCGATCGGAATTACATTAGGGCCATGGAGAACATCATTATTGCTGTTCATGCGATTTCAGCCAGTCTCGTCATTCTGCTGGCGCCGGTCAATATTCTTCGTAGGCGCAAGGACATCCGCCACCGGGTGATCGGCCGCACATGGGTTATATCCATGTATTTTGTGTGCGTGAGCGGGATGTTCATCTATACCATTAGCGGGGGATTCACGATTTTCCATGCGCTGGCAATTTTTACTTTTGGAACAACAACTCTCGGAGTGGTGAATATTCGGCGGGGCAATATTCCTGGGCATGTCGGAAACATGATTGGCTCGTGGATCGGTGCCATGGTCGCCGGCGCTTTTGCTGTTTTCGCGCCCGGTCGGGTGATTCCGACTCTTTATGTCGATGAGCCGTCGTTGCTCTGGGGCGCAATCGGAATTGTCGTTGCCCTTGCAACCATGTGGGTGCTTTACGTCTTGCTGATGCTTCGGAAGGGGGAGCGGGGCCGAACCTCTGGCGGGGGCCCGGCGGCAGGGCGGGTTTGACCTGCGATTTTTGGGTGCGGTGCGATAGGCAGGGCAAGCAAAAGGCTCGATTCAAAACCGGAGTTCTGAATCGAGCCTTTTGATCTGGGGTGAGTAACGGGGTTTGAACCCGCGACCTTCTGGACCACAACCAGACGCTCTACCGACTGAGCTATACCCACCATGTTTACTTCGATACTAGTCAGAAGCTTTAGGGCTAAAAGTCGTGTATCTGGCAACGAGAAATACTATACACGCAATTGTGTGCTGAATACCAATCAGGAATGGCGGATCGGGGTGCATGTGACCAGCGGCTCAATTAATGAATTGTCCAATGGGGATTTCCCCAGGGCACATCGAATTTTTGGTTATCCGACATCGATGCAAAGTTTTTTGAATGACAGCGTTTGGACCCGGCTGCATCGTCTGGATTTTGTTGATCCGCTTCCCGCAAGGTGCCTCCGAGGCGGTAACTGCTCGTGTGTCGCCTAGGTCTATTCTCGGACGGAATCTGTTGGCGAAGGCTCGCGGAAAGCAAAGAAGGCCTGACTCGAAACCGGAGTTTCGAATCAAGCCTTCTGACCTGGGGTGAGTAACGGGGTTTGAACCCGCGACCTTCTGGACCACAACCAGACGCTCTACCGACTGAGCTATACCCACCATGTTTGCTTCGATACTAGTCAGAACGCTTTTGAGTCCTGGATCAGTATCTGGCAACGAGAAATACTATACACATAATTCTCGGCTGTATGCCAATTGGAAGCTCCTGAAGGTGCTGTGCAGTGCGTCACCTGCACCCCAGGAGCCCAATCGCGGCTGCTGCTAGCTGTTCGGGGCAATCCTGGAAGCGATCAACTGTGCTTCTTCCACGGTGGGGCCAGGTGTTGGAACCATGATGGATTCGCGGTAGTAGCGAAGTTCGTCAATGGAATCCTGGATGTCGCCCAGCGCCCTGTGGTTGCCGGTTTTCACCGGGGCTTCGAAGTGGGCAGCCGGGTACCAGCGTCGGCTGAGCTCTTTCAGTGTGGAGACGTCGATGATTCGGTAGTGCAGGTGCTCAATGACCTCTGGCATGTCCCGTGCCAGGAAGTTCTTATCGGTGCCCACCGAGTTGCCGCCGAGCAAGGCCTTCTTGGCCTCGGGCACATGCTGCTTGATGTAGTCGAGGACGATGCGCTGGGCTTCGTCCATGTTGATGCCCTGCTCAAGCTCGGGGAGCAGGCCGCTGACTGTATGCATGTTGCGCACAAAGTCGTCCATCTGGGCCAACGCCGCGGGTTCGGGCTTGATGACTACCTGGATTCCTTCATCAACGACCACCAGCTCTGAATCGGTGATCAGCACTGCTACCTCGATCAATGCGTCGTTGACCAGATCCAGGCCGGTCATCTCGCAGTCGATCCATACAATTTTTTCTGAATTACTAGCCACATGACCAATCTACACGCGCTGGCAGGCTGTGGGGCAGCGCACGGCGTGATTGCGCGCTTGGAAACAGTGTCCTGCCCGCTTTGAGAGGCGGTGCGATGCTAAAATCGTCTGAGATTCCCGGCCGTTGAATCACCTGTTCGCATGGCGAATCCCGATGCGTGGTTGGCCAAGTTTTACCAGATTTTTTGTCCGCTACAGCACGAGGTGTCAGTGTGTCAGCCAGCAACGTAGAAGCAGTGCGCTCCCAGCCCGAGGCTGGCATTAACAGGACGCTGCTCAGCGGCGTCATTGGTGCATCGCTGCTACTTTTTGGCTCATTCGGAACCGGGTGGCTCGCCAGCGTATCACCGCTTAACCGCGATCCATTTTTCATCATGCTGCGCACCGAAGCCGCCGGTGTCATCACTTGCGTCATCCTGCTGGCCATTGGATGCTGGCTGCTCTTCCGCTCGTGGTGGCGGCTTGGCCAAAAACTGCGCGACTGGGGTGAAGGATCCCTGAAGATCATTCGCCGGGCGGTCTGGCTGTGGAGCATACCGATGTTCGTCGCGCTGCCGATCATGAGCCGCGACGTCTTCGCCTATATCGGACAGGGACGTTTGGTCGACGCAGGGCAGGATCCTTACGTCGACGGGATTTCCAGCCTGAACAACTGGTTCCAGCTGGGCACCGACACCATGTGGGCCCAGGATGGCACCCCCTACGGGCCCTTGTACTTGTCCATCGAATACCTGGTGGTCAACATTGTTGGCGGTTCGACAGATGCTGCGATTCTCGCCTTCAGGGCGATCGCGTTCATCGGGGTATTGCTCTGCCTGCACTTTGTGCCGAAGCTGGCCGAACTGCATTCTGTTCCGGGAGCAAAAGCTGCGTGGATGACCGTTGCGAATCCGCTGTTCCTGGTGAATTTTGTTGCCAGCGCCCACAACGACGCGCTGATGACCGGCCTGTCCGTGTGGGCGGTTTATCTTGCGTGCAAGCGGCATGGATTCTGGGCGATTGTTGTCCTGGCTGCTTCCATTGGCGTCAAGCCCATCACCCTGGTCCTGCTGCCGTTCATCGGCCTGCTCTGGGCCGGGCCGAATGCCACGTGGCCCCGCCGCATCCTGTATTGGTTCTACTCGGGCATGATCTTCCTGGCCCTCATGACCGCTGTCGGGTGGCTCAACGGATACTGGTTCGGCTGGCTGGATGTCATGCTCAACTACACCGGGGCCGGCTTCTCGATCTTTGCCCCGCTGGGCCTGATGACCGTCGCCATTTCAAGCATCTTCCAATCCTTCGGATGGGAATCGGACGGCGTGCTATCGGTCATCAAGACCGCGGGACGGCTTATCGGCGTACTGATGGCGATCGTGCTGATGTTCCGAGGCAAATATTCCCATCTGGTGCAGCGCATGGCCATCGCGTTCTCCGCGATCGTTGTCCTCTCGCCGGTGATCCAGCCCTGGTACTTGCTGTGGCTCCTGCCGTTCTTCGCCGCCACGGGCCTGCGCGATGACTGGCAAATGCTATGGCTCCACCTGACCACGATCTTCTTCCTGGCCTATCAGGCAGCCGACCAGATCTTCGTTTGGCAGTTCCTCCAAGATTCCCTGGTGCCGCGTGTCCAGATGATTTCGTGGGGCATTTCGATTGCCTGCGCCGTCTACCTGGTCTTCTTCGATCCAAAAACCAAGACCATCTGCCCTGACCTTCTGAGCTCCACCAACTGGTTGAAGAAGCCGAAGAAGGCCTAGTGGCGGTGTTGGCAATTAACCGGATGCTCTTGGGGGAGAGCCTGCGCTCACTGGGATGGCAGGGATTTGCCGCCTCGGCGATGATCACCGTGGCTTCCTGGGGGATTGGCTGGTTCCCGCGCAACCAGCTTTCCCCGCTGGCCCGCAGCGGGTTCTTCATCGAATTCCGGACCGATGCCAGCGGCGTCATCACGTGCATTATCCTGATGGCGTTGGGCATGGTGTGGTTGACCCGAACGTGGATTGTCACCAGGCCACGCGTGCAAGGTGCCACGGGTGTCACCCATAAGGAACTGGGACGGCTGTTGGGCATGTGGGCAGCTCCGTTGATGTTCAGCTTTCCGATTCTCAGCCGCGATGTGTATTCCTATCTTGCCCAAGGGAGGATGCTGCACGCAGGCAAATCACCGTATGCCGAGGGCATCTCGGCCCTGCCGGGCTGGTTTGATGGAGGCTCCGACGGCCTCTGGGCGCAATCGCCTTCGCCATATGGCCCGTTCTTCCTGGTGCTGGCCCGCATCATCTTTTTCGCCTCCAATGGCATTCCAGAAATCGGAGTGGGGCTGTTGCGCGTTGTCGCAATGCTCGGCGTGATTGGCTGCTTTCACTTCACGGCAAAACTTGCCAATAAAATGGGCCAGAACCCGACCTGGGCCAACTGGGCCATCGTGGGCAACCCGCTGTTCCTGCTGACCATGATCGGTGGCGTTCACAATGACGCGCTGATGATTGCCGGAGTTTTCTGCGCCATGGCCTACGCCTACGATCGCCGGCCCGTGGCCTCGACTTTGGCTTTGTCGATTGCCATTTCGGTCAAGCCGATCGTATTGCTTGTTCTGCCGTTCCTTGGCTTGATTGTTCTCGGCAAGAACCCATCGAAGCGTGCCCGCTGGTCCGTGTGGGCCAAAGTACTCGTACTCACTCTCATTTGGCTGAGCATCGTTGGAGCACTGACCAACCTGTGGTTTGGCTGGCTGCCTGCGATGTTCAGCGCTGGAAGCGCTGCGTTTCCATATGCTCCGGTGGGGTTGATCGGGTGGAGTGTGAGCAACCTGGCGGGGATTCTCGGGGCAGACATCGGATTCGTCAATGGCTTGGTGGTGGCGGCGTTCCAGGCGCTGGCGCTGATCATTGTTGCGCGGCTGGCGTTGTCCAAAGACATCTCGAATCCGGTGCGATTGGCCGCCTGGTCGCTGTCGGCCGTGGTTCTTCTCGCGCCGATAATTCAGCCGTGGTACATCTTGTGGCTTATGGCATTATTCGTGATTTCCCATCGGGTGTCCTGGTCTTCGGAAAAATTGATGATCTACGTCTCCAGCCTCATTCTGGTGGCTGTATTTGTCGACCAGCTCTCCATCGAGCAATGGCACTCGGCGTGGATGATGCGCTCCTTCGCCGGAGCATTGGCGGTGCTGCTGTTTGCCGGCCTGTTCCGCTTTGATGCCAAAACCCGGCGCATTCTTGCAGGCCCGGCCGGTCCTGCCGGATCTTCACATCAAGGCAAAATGCAATAGCCAAGATCACACGCCCCAGCACAGGTTCTTCCTCGAACCGTCGGCTTAGATAGAACTATGCAAACGATGATTTGGCCTGCGGCCATAGCAGTTCTGGGTGCCGCCCTGTTTCTCGGTGCTGCGGGAGTCTTCCTGTTGGCCGTGCAATACCGGCGCCACGGCCGGCTGTCTTGGCGCCGCACCATCACCACAGCTATGGCGGCGATCTACGGGTTTGGCCTGTTCAGCTACACCATGCTGCCGTTGCCCGCGACCCGCCAAGCGGCCTGCTACAGCGGGATGGGGATCACCCAAACGGATCCCGGACATTTCCTGTATGAATTCAGGGCAGCGATCGCTGAATTGGGGCTTCGCGGATTCGCTACGAGCTTCGTGCTGTGGCAAATTTTGTTCAATATCATCTTGTTCATACCGCTGGGCATCCTGGCCGTGCGCTGGTTGCGCGGGAACGTCTTCACCGGCATGGTGCTGGGCTTTGCCGCTTCGCTGGCGATCGAGCTTACCCAGTACACCGGAATTTGGGGCCTGTACAACTGCGCCTACCGGGTAGCCGATGTCGACGACCTGATCATGAATACCGCGGGGGCGCTTCTTGGTGCCATCCTTGCGTACCTGCCCATCTTCAGTTTCCTCACCGGTCCCAAGGAAGGCGATGCACGCTATGCGGCTCCTCGCAGGGTTACCCGTGCCCGGCGGGCATTGGCCAACGTCTTTGACGCGGCCATCACCACAGGGGCCGTCTTTGCGATCACCGGTGCCCTGTCGCTGGTCGAAAGACTGGGCGGGCCAGCCACCAATGAACGCTTGATGAATTTCTGGATTCCGCTGGTGGTCGTGTTCTTCGTCTTCCTGCTTCCCAGCATGAGCCCAGGCCGGGCCTCGCTGGGACAGCGCTGCGCGTGGTTGATGGTTGCTGGCCCCGGCTCTGTCCCCGCCTCGGCGCCCCGGGCGCTGATCCGCAGCATCCTTGGATTTGGCGGAATCACTTTCCTGTTCCAAATTTCCACCAGCCTCACGGATGTCAGCCCATACCCGATTTTGAACATGCTGGTCACCGCCTATATCGCGGTGAGCGTGGTTTTCTTCCTCGCTGATTCCCATCACCGCGGGCTGGCCGGGAAGGCTACCGGAACCGGTTTTATTGATCGCCGGGCCATGTCAATCAGAGAGCATCAGCACTAATCATTAGGGGCTAAAATAGAATCTGGTGGCTTTGGACCTATGCGCTGGGGTCATCACACTCGCCTTCGACGACACATCCGAATACTGAGAAGTTAGGTCTGCCCAGCAGCATGGAAGAAAATAAGCTTGAGGTCCCGAACGAACCGCACAAGGCAGTCCTAGGCACGGCCGTCGGCGCGACGGTCCTGATCGCCATCGGCGCATTCGTGCTCTCTTTCGCCGCACTTACCGACTTGGCCGAGCGCTCGGGCATCAGCCCGCGGCTGGCCTGGATCTGGCCAATCATCATCGACGGCATGATCGTCGCCGCCACGGTGGCCATCGTCGCCTTGAACGGATTCAACCGCAAGGCCATGATCTACCCTTGGTCGCTGTTGTTCTTCGGCGCCATTGTTTCCACCGCAGCGAACTCCACGCACGCCATCTTGACCGTTGACTCGATTGAGAACGGCGTGCCCGCCCTGGTTTCGGCCCTGGTCGCCGCGATGCCGCCAATCGTCCTTTTGGCCATTACCCACTTGACCGTGCACATGTACCAGAAGAAGTCTGAAGCCGCCAAGCTCCGTGCCGATCTTGAGTACGACGAAGAGCAGGAAAATGCCCAGAAGTACGGCGTGGCCTACGACGATGGCTATAGCGCCGCGTTGAACGACGCCAAAACCGCTGAAGACGAGCGCATGGCCGAGATCGAGCAGGAACACCAGGATGCCTTGGCCCGTGCTCGCGCCGAAGGCATCGCCAGCGCACGCGCGGATGCCAAGGTCACCCCGATCAAGCAGAATGCCCAGAAGGCCAAGACCGCTGCCGAGCCGGTGGCCGAGCAGAAGAAGGCCACCGACGACAAGGCTCCGCTGTTTGACGACATGGCCAAGCGCCTGAGCCGTCCGTAGTTTCTTCCAGAATCACCCCGGCCGGCGCAACACGGAGCATGAGGACTGCAAAGCAACAAGCAATTCAGTAACGAGGAGGCAGTTATGACGGAATCCCAGCATGAGCCAAGGAACGATGAGTTCTCCGAGCACATCGAGAACTCCGTTGAACAGTACAAGTCTGTCACTGGCGAGCTGAATACCGTCATGTCTGCCATGAAGGCGAAGATCCGCAGGCTCTTTGCGCAAAGCGAAGTCCAGCCCTTGTTCATCACCGGCCGGGTCAAATCTGCGCAGTCCTTCCGTGCGAAGGCTTCGCGCCGGCTGCAGGAAACCAGCGAGAGCGCTCCGGTGCTCGAATTCCCCAACCCGCTGCGCGAAATCCACGACATGGTCGGCATTCGCATCATCGTGATGCTGCCTCATGAAATCCAGCAGGTCGCAAGCCTGATCAAATCCCACCGGGACTCCTTCGACTGCCGCAGCGATCGCGAGAAGGATATCGGTTCAGTCGAGTCGGGGACCTACGGGTACTCTTCGCGGCACCTGCTGCTCAAAACCCGCAGCGAACCAACCGTGCGGAAATTCCAGGAAGCCCTGGGAAAGCCGGTGGTTGCCAGCGGAAACTTCGTCTTTGAAGTCCAGATCCGCACGGTGCTCCAGCACGCTTGGAGCGAGATGGAACACGACATCCGCTTCAAGCATCCCGGCGAAGCCGCCTGGAACCCGCAGATTGACCGGCACTTCACCGCCACCGCGGCCATGCTTGAAACGGTTGAAGACTACTTCACCGATATCAATGAGCTGTACCACCGGCTCAACGGCTACCACGACCAGCAGGGTGCCGGAGCCGAGCCGTTATCAGGCGAAAAGATTGGTGAAATCTGGCAGACCCTGTTGCCGCACGTTGACCGCAAACGCGACGACGATTGGTCTTGGGCCTCCGAACTGCTCGATGCGCACGAAATCAACCAGACCTGGCAACTGGCGCAGTTGCTGGACGCCAACGTGGTCACCGACGTTCGCGCGGCATTGGACCACCGCTATTCGCCGGGCCCAGACCGCCTGCTGGACGACGTCCTGCTGTGGCGTTTTGGCAAGGAGCACATCGACAAGACCAGCGGAGGGGACCTTCGCCGAGAAGGTTCGCTGCGCCGCCGGTTGATTCAAATGAAGGATTACCGCTCCCAACCGGGGCAGTAGCCGGTCAAAAATGCGCGCTGGACTGTTAGTTTATGCACTTTCCGCCAGTGCCTGGGCCTTTGGCCGGTAGACTAGTTAAGTTGCCCAATTAATGGGCATAGATTTGTGCCACCGCGTGAAAGGTCCACACCATATGATTTCCGTAGCCAACCTTGAGCTACGCGTCGGCGCCCGCTTGCTGATGGACGAAGTGAACTTCCGCATCGACAAGGGCGACAAGATCGGACTGGTGGGACGCAACGGTGCCGGCAAGACGACGATGACCAAGGTCCTCGCCGGCGAGACCCAGCCAACCAGCGGAGATGTGACCCACAAGGGCTCCATTGGCTACCTGCCCCAGGATCCGAAGACCCCGGATATGGAGCAGCTGGCCCGCGACCGCATTCTCGGCGCCCGCGGCCTGGACGTTGTCCTGGGCAAGCTGGCCCAGAACCGCGATGAAATGGCCAGCGACGACCCTGCCGTGTCGGCCAAGGCCATGCGCCGCTATGACCGGCTGGAAGCAGAATTCATTGCTGCCGGCGGCTACGCCGCGGAATCTGAAGCCGCGGCGATCTGCGCCAACCTGGACTTGCCGGACCGCATTCTGGAGCAGCCGCTGCGCACCCTTTCCGGTGGCCAGCGCCGCCGTGTGGAATTGGCCCGGATTCTCTACTCGGACGCTGAAACCCTGCTGCTCGACGAGCCGACCAACCACTTGGACGTCGACTCGATCAACTGGCTGCGTGACTTCATCAAGAACTACCCGGGCGGTGTGCTGATGATCAGCCACGACACCGGCTTGATGGAAGAAACCGTCAACAAGGTCCTGAACCTTGATGCCAACCGCGGTGTTGTTGATGTCTACAACATGAACTGGAAGCGCTACAAGATCCAGCGTGAAACCGATGAGCGTGCCCGCAAGCGCGAGCGTGCCAACATTGAAAAGAAGGCCTCCGTGCTGCTGACCCAGGCAACCCGCATGAAGGCTCGTGCCTCGGGTGCCTCGGCGGCGCAGTCCATGCTCAAGCGTGTTGACCGCATGCTCTCGGGCCTGCAGGAAGAGCGCGCTTCGGACAAGGTCGCGGCCCTGCGCTTCCCGGATCCGGCGCCCTGCGGCAAGACCCCGTTGATGGCCGAAGGATTGTCCAAGGCCTATGGCTCGCTGGAGATCTTCAACGACGTGTCGCTGGCTATCGACCGTGGTTCCAAGGTCGTCATCCTGGGCCTGAACGGTGCCGGCAAGACCACCTTGCTGCGCATGCTCGCGGGCGTGGCCGAGCCCGATACCGGAAAGATCGTTCCCGGCCATGGCTTGAAGATCGGCTACTTCGCCCAGGAGCACGACACCCTGGATCCCGAGGCCACGGTGCTGGAAAATATGCGTCGCAATGCCCCGGATCACCTCAACGATGCCGATGTGCGCTCGATCCTCGGTTCGTTCCTGTTTGTTGGCGATGACGTCTCCAAGCCCGCCGGGGTGCTCTCCGGTGGCGAGAAGACCCGCCTGGCACTGGCAACTATCGTGGCATCCAGCGCCAACGTGCTGCTGCTCGATGAGCCTACCAACAACCTGGACCCGGCCTCGCGCGCGGAAGTGCTTGGCGCTTTGTCGACCTTCCCGGGCGCCGTGGTAATGGTCAGCCACGATGAAGGCGCTGTGATGTCCTTGAAGCCAGAGCGCGTCGTGATCCTGCCCGATGGCGACGAGGACTTGTTCAGCGAAGACTACCTTGAGCTCGTGTCGCTGACCTAGGCCTAGCAGCCCAACAAGAAAACTCATAGGCTTGGCCTGACACCGCTAGAAGGGGTTGTGCCAAGCCATGAGTTTATCTGGACGCCGAATGGATGTTCTCGCCGCAGGCCTTTTGCTGGCCACGCTTGCAGCCTCTGGATGCGTGCAGAAAACATCCGATGCGGTGAACGCGCAATGGAGCCTGATGGATTCCTCGGCGGTGACCTCCAAGAGCACAAGCCTTGATCTCGGGGTGATGCGCATTGCCTGCGGTTCAGGGGTGACCGGCGGGATTACTGGTGCCCAAATTGACTACGGCGAAGAAAATATCACCATCGGCATGGTGGTGGAACCGCTGACCGGCGCACCTCAAACCTGCCAGTCCAACGAAACAGTTCCCTACACGCTGGAGCTCGAAGAGCCGGTAGGGCAGCGCACGCTGATTGATGCTTCCTGCGCTGCGGCGGTTACTCCCCAGGATGAAACTGGGGGTTGCGGCCAGGAGGGCATTCGCTGGGCGCCATGAGCCCGGACTCCTAGAGCCGATTAGCGAAGATCGCTGGGTGGTTCTGGCGCCTCATCAAGCATTGCATCTTCGATGGCTTCATCGGTCAAGGAACCGTCGCGCCGGAACTTCTTCTCCGCTTTGGCCCGCACCTTGCGCACCTTGTGCACCGGTTCGTCAAAGCCCAACGCACGTGCTTCAGCCAGCTCGGCTGCGTCCTCGGCGTTCAACTTCTTCTGCTGCCTGGCGGCATACCAGAAACCGACAAAAGCGAGAACTCCGAAGGCGTACCACTGGAATTCGTAGGAGAGGTGGGGACCCTCGTCCATATCCGGCGCATCCAGCGGCTGAGGCGTGACGGACGGGGCAGGATCTTCCTGGTACATGATGCCGTAAGCGCCCTGGGCGATGCCATAGTCGACCTGCTGCGCATAATCCTCTAGCTGGATTGATGCGATCTGCCCTTCTGGGGCGCCTCGGTCCAAGCGCACTTCACCAGGCTTCAGCCGAGCGAGCACCGTCACTTCTCCCGAAGGCGGGGCCGGGATGGAGTCGGGGTGTCCGCTTTGCTCATCGCCAATCGGCAGGTAGCCGCGGTCAATGATGACAACTTCGCCCTGCGTGGTCTTGAAGGGCACCAGCACTTCGTAGCCCGGGCGTCCAGCCTTGATGCGATTCCTCACGATCAGGGTATCGCCGGGCAGGTAGCTTCCGGTGAGCTTGGCCGTCATCCAGGTTTTCTCTTCGGGAAGCTGGTTGAATTTCTCGAGAGCCTGTCTGCCTGAGACCGGGTCGGCGAAATAATTGCGGTTAACTCGTTCAATGCCAGTGAGGACCTGTTCCCTGCGGTTGGCCTGCCAGTTGCCCAGGCTCACGCAGGCTGTGGCGAAAATGGCTACCAAAATCAACCAGCCCACCCAGCGGGTGCTTGCTAGAAACCGGTACATTTACTCGGTGCCTCCAGTAGTTCCTGGCAATGGCAGGGTTTGCCGGTAGAGCAGGCGCTCTTTCAGGTACGTCTCCAGCCAGTCCAGATGCTCAGGGCAAGCCAGCCAGATTTTGCGGCGTTCGGGGGTGTGGATTTTTGGGTTGTTCCAAAGCAGCTGGTGCTCGGCACGGTTGCGGCAGCCCTTGCGCGAGCACTGGACCTCGGTGCTGGCTTGCGGCTGTCCCAGTGAACCTAATAAATCCACTAGTCCTCCTTGGGTGGGTTGCTTGGCTGATCAGCAAAGGTGCCGTCAATGACTTCAGCTTCCGTTTCCGATGGTTCTGCGGATGCCGGTGGAGCTGGCAGCTGTCCGGGTTCAGGGTCCGTGTAAAACTCGGCTGGCGGCTCGCGCTTGGTCAAATCCGCGCCGCCGTTGGCAACAACCACAGCGATATACGGCAGGATGACGGCGCCAGCGATAAATACCCAGCGAAGCCAACCGTCAAAGAAGAACGCGAGAATGAAGCAGATCATTCGGACAGTCATCGAAATCGTGTATTTGCGCACACGGCTATCGCGCTCGGAAGTATGCGATTCCCGGGCTTCAGTGATGCGGTGAACTTCAGGTTCACGCGAATCGTGATTCGTGGGTTGAGATGACATGTAGAAGACTTCGCTTTGCTGTACAGAAACTGCTTCCATTGTCTCACTTGTGGCACCGAGAGTGTAATTTCTACGCGCTGTCGAAGCGGTAAAACTGGGCAGTAACTAATAGGATTGATCACGGAGAAGCTACTTAACTAGGCAAAGTGCGTTAGTCGAGGCCTCAGTCACACGATTTGTCGTGCTCGCGCCAACGCATGAATGGAGAAATACATTGACTACGGAACCAACCACTGGCCGCAGCGTCCTCGTTACCGGCGGCAACCGCGGCATCGGCCTTGCTATTGCCCGTGCCTTCGAGGCCAACGGCGACAAGGTAGCCATCACCTACCGCAGCGGCGAGGTTCCCGCCGGCCTGCTGGGCGTTAAGGCAGATGTCACCGACAGCGCCACCATTGATGAGGCATTCAAAGAGGTCGAAGCGGCCCACGGCCCGGTTGAAGTACTGGTCGCTAACGCAGGTGTCACCAAGGACACCTTGCTGCTGCGCATGAGCGAAGACGACTTCACCTCGGTGATCGATACCAACCTCACCGGCGCCTTCCGCGTCATCAAGCGAGCCACCAAGGGCATGATGCGACTGAAGCGGGGCCGCGTTGTCCTGATTTCTTCGGTGGTTGGCCTCTACGGCTCCCCGGGGCAGATCAACTATGCCGCATCCAAGGCCGGCCTGGTAGGCATCGCCCGTTCGCTGACCCGCGAGCTTGGCTCGCGTGGCATTACGGCCAACGTGGTGGCGCCAGGCTTCATCAACACGGAGATGACCGCCGTGCTGCCTGAAGAAACCCAGAAAGACTACCTGTCTAATATCCCGGCCAACCGTTTCGCCGAGCCTGAAGAGGTTGCCAACGTGGTTCGCTGGATCGCCAGCGATGAGGCAGCCTACATTTCGGGTGCCATAATTCCTGTCGATGGCGGCCTGGGAATGGGCCACTAAAGAGCTTTCCTGCAGCGCAGAATGCTGCACGAGATTCAATTTTCCCTAAGATCCAAGGAGAACATTCAAGATGAGCGAATTTAAAGGTGCCGTAGTTACCGGTTCCTCCCGTGGCATTGGCGCGGTTACCGCGCAGCTGCTGGCTGAACAGGGCATCGGTGTTGTGGTGAATTACCGTGCCAAGGCACCGCGTGCTAACAAGATCGTTGCCGCTATCGAGGAAAAGGGCGGCAAGGCAGTAGCCGTTGGCGCCGATTTGACCACCCCGGAAGGTCCGGCGGCCTTGGTTGATGCAGCCGTGGAGAACTTCGGATCCCTGGACGTAGTTGTTCTGAATGCTTCCGGCGGCATGGAAACCTCGATGGGGGAGAACTACGCCCTGCGCCTGAATCGGGACGCCCAGGTGGCCATGCTGGAAGCAGCATTGCCAAAAATGTCTGATGGCGGACGCGTGGTCTTCGTGACCAGCCACCAGGCACACTTCATCAACGAAGTTTCCACCATGGACGCCTATGACGCGGTGGCGAAGTCCAAGCGTGCCGGTGAAGATGCACTGCGCGAAATGATCCCCCAGCTGGCCGAAAAGAACATCAGCTTTGTTGTTGTCTCCGGCGACATGATCGAGGGAACCATTACCGCTACGTTGTTGAATCGCATGGAGCCAGGTGCCATTGATGCCCGCCGCGAGGCCGCTGGCAAGCTCTACTCCGTTGAGGAATTCGGCGCCGAAGTAGCCAAGATGGTATTTGCCGACGTCGAGACCGGCTACACCGAGCTGGTCGGTGGCGCAGGAGACTTCCTGAAGCAGTCCGGCAAGTAGTCCAGGGCTGATTCGTCAGCAACAGCAAACAGCTGGTGCCTTCCTCCCGTTCAGGGAGCTGGGCACCAGCTGTTTTTGCGCGGTGATTAAAGATCAATGCCGGGCACCTTCCATGGAAGGTGCCCGGCATTGGCCAATCTGAACTGCTATGGCTTTTCGCCGCACACGATCTTGTGCCAAGGGCTGTAAGTCCAGCTCTTGGTCTCGGCGGGGAGTTTCTTTGAACCGTCGAAGGTTTCGCGGTAGCGAGTGATATCGATGGTGAAGCCCTTCTTGCCACCGGATTCGGACACGCACTTCTCGGCGGTATTGTATTTGGTCTCGGGGTCCGTCTGGTTGTACTTACCAGAGCTCTTCTGCGACACATCCCAGTACTTGGTCGACCACAGTCGAGTGTGTACGGCATCGTCTGATACCCATGCCTGCACCAGCACGCCATAAGGGGTGTTGTTCTCCCAGATCATATCGATCTGCCCTTCCCACAGGGTGGCTTCGCGACCGGCTGGATAGCGGTCGAACCAGCGGGAGTGCGGCTTATGGGTAATGTCGTCGTAGCCGGCCAGGAACCCGACGTTGTACATCATCGTGGAAATCTGCGAGAGTCCTCCACCGACTGCTTCGGCACTGAAGCCGTTCTCAACAACGCCGGAGCTGAAGTATCCGTTGGCCACGGTTATCGGGCCCAAGGTATCAAGCAGCGAGAACCGTTCTCCGGGCTTCACCACGACGCCGGTGACGCGTGCCGCGCCAGCCTTGAGGTTCTTGGTGCGCACGGTGTCCGAAGCAGGATAGGGGGTCGAGAATTCGACGATTGGTTCCTTGATGCCCAGCTTCTTTGCCTCGGCAGTGGTGAAATCCGCTTCCTTTTCAGTCATCTTGACTTCGGCAGTGCGGTTCTCGGTCGCGCTGGCGGCGAGCACCTTGGCGCCTAGGCCCTCCGTTTCCAGCGAGATGCCCTTGGTGGACGCCTGGATGGAGGGCTTTCCGCCCTTCAGGACGATCTTTGCGTCTTTCGCGGTGCTGGACAGATCTGAATTGCTGGTGGCAGCTTTATACAGCTTTTTGTCGTCAAGGGTGAGGGCAGGAGCCCCATCCTTCGGTGCGTAGGACGCAGCTGCCGCAATCGATGCCGGGGAGAGGCTGGCCTTCTTGTCCCCGGAAACAAGTTCCACGTCGCCCTTGAGCAACGACTTCACTTGATCGTCGTAGAATTTCTGCAGCGTATCCGATGAAATCTGCGGTTTGACTACTTCTGCGGGCAGCTCAATCGGGGGACCTGCAATCGACCAGTCTTCACTGAATTTTTCAATGGCAGCTTCGTTGTCCAAGACCACCCCGTCGACAGGCTTTGAAAGCTTTGCTGCACCATCGGCAAATTCGATTTTGCCTTCGGTGACCTCAGCGTTGGCCTTTTTCGCCAAAGCCTCAATCTGTTCGGACAGTTTCTGCTGATCAACATTCAACTCCGGGATGACTTCATAGTCACCAGCCAGGCGCTCGTAGAGCTTCACGGGATTGACGACATAGGAAGTCAAGTCCTTGACTGTGTCGTCGACGTTGAGGCTCAGACCTGCCTTGGCAGGGTCTACCGTGTAGTCCTCGCCATTAACCTTGACTTCAATGGGCTCCTGCGCCAAGGGCGAGACCACTCGCTCAATTTCAGCACGCGCCTCGTCACTGTTCATCGAGCCGATATTGACACCGGCAATCGTGGCGTTGGCTGGAACTTGCGAGCTGACAAAAGCAGCTGCGCCGAAGTACGCCGCGACTACGGCCACCGCACATGAACCGCCAATGATCCAAGGCTTGGCCTTGCTCTTGGGCTTCTTCTTATTGTGCGAGGGATTCGTAGACGTAGTGGGGGTACTGTCCTGAGGAGGGGTCTGCACTGGTTTTAGTGTTCTTTCGAAAAGCGTTAGGATTTAGCCGCTTGGTCGAGGTATCTACCACAGGCCATTGGGGCGTCTAGTGAAAATACTAACCGCTGGAACAACCGATAGACGCGCAGAGAGACTCTATTCACCTCAATTGTTATCGAGTTGTTGGAATCTTTTAGTTCAAGTCATCCAGTACGAGATCAGCGATCACGTCGAGTCGGCCGAAATCCAGGCGAACATCTGCCTTGTCACGCAGTGCTGGCTTGGCGTTGAAAGCGATCCCCAGGCCCGCTGCCGCCACCATGTCCAGGTCATTGGCACCGTCACCGGCAGCGATCGTCGCATTCAATGGGATCTGGTGCTCTTCGGACCAAGCGCGAAGCTTCGTCTCCTTCATCTGGCGATCAACAATTTCCCCATGAACCGTGCCGTCAAGCACTCCGTCGGTGATGCCAAGCGTGTTGGCCAAGGCATGGTCCAGGTTGAGCGTTGAGGCCAGCGGGTCGAGGATTTGCTGGAATCCACCGGAAACGACAGCAACCTTGTGGCCCGCGGCATGGAAACGGCGAACCAATGAAGGCGCGCCGTCGGAGAAGATGATGCGCTCTCCGACTTCCGCCAGAACCGAGTCCGGCAGGTCCTTGAGGGTTGCTACACGCTGGATCAGCGATTGGGCAAAATCCAGTTCACCGCGCATGGCAGCTTCGGTAACTTCAGCTACCTCTTTTTCCCGCCCGGCATGGGCTGCCAGCAATTCGATGACTTCCTGCTTGATCAGCGTGGAGTCCACATCCATGAGTAGCAGCAGTTGCGGGGCCGAAGCGACCTCTTCTGGCACTACGGCCAGGCACATATCGGCATAGGCCAGCGTTCCGGCCGTGACGTGCCGGTCAATGAATTCAGTGGCGAGCTGTTGAAGCCGATCAGGTGATCCGCCAGTGTAGTGCACCTTGGCTACCAGTCGTTCTTCGCTGGTTTTGATCGAGAGCTCC
Organism: Glutamicibacter sp. FBE19; assembly: GCF_015524875.1. NCBI lineage: Bacteria > Bacillati > Actinomycetota > Actinomycetes > Micrococcales > Micrococcaceae > Glutamicibacter > Glutamicibacter sp. FBE19. The sequence continues at coordinate 312,553 of NZ_JACKQN010000003.1, forward strand.
AGCCCTTGTGGAATCAGCTGTTCTGCTGCCGCCAGGTCCAGCAAAGCCAGGAACTGTTGGCGCGGGAAGGACGGGCGGGAGACAAAAACCAGTGAAGAAGCCATGCCTCCATTTTTCAATGATTCAGCAATTACGACCAAACATGACAGAGGTGAACGGCGAATAATCGGGGGAATGCGGGTGATTCAATTAGTGAAACAGCAACGAAAAGTCTAGTCTTGAATACCATGAGCGAAGTGCTAACTTTCAAAGATGTCAGCGTGGTACGCGGGCGAAAAGAACTGCTCAAGGACGTGTCCTGGGAAGTTAAAGAAGGACAGCGGTGGATTGTTATCGGCCCCAACGGTGCCGGCAAATCTACCTTGATGAATATCGCAGCCACTCGGTTGCACCCCACCCGAGGCACCGCCGATATTCTTGGCGAACGCTTGGGACGAGTATCAGTGTTTGATCTTCGTCCCCTGATTGGCTTGAGCTCGGCGTTGGTCGCCAACTCTATTCCAGCCAACGAAAAGGCATTAAACGTAGTTCTGACCGCAGCGTACGGCATGACTGGCCGCTGGCGCGAGAAGTACGAAAAACTTGATGAACGCCGTGCCTTCCGTTTGCTCCATGAATGGGGCATGTCGACGTTCATGAACCAGCCGTTCGGCAATCTTTCTGAAGGCGAGCGCAAGCGGGTGCTGATTGCCCGTGCGCTGATGACGGATCCTGAACTCCTGATCCTGGATGAGCCAGCTGCGGGCCTGGATCTTGCCGGACGAGAAGAACTCGTCGCCCAAATGGCGGAGCTGGCTGCCGATGAGGACGCTCCTGCACTTGTGTTGGTGACACACCATCTCGAAGAAGTTCCTGCCGGCTTTACCCACATCTTGATGATGCGTGATGCACAGGTGGTCGCCGCTGGCGAGATTGATTCCACGCTCACCGAAGAGAATCTGGAAAAGACCTACGGAATGAAATTGAAGCTTCGCCGTGAAGGTGGACGCTATTCGGCATTTGCTGGCGCGTAATTGAACACTCTAGAGGGGAAGCTTCTGCGTGGTTGAGTTTTGGCGTGAAGCCCTCATCTTCATTGGCGGCCTGTGGGCTGGAACGATCAACACTGTGGTCGGGTCCGGTTCCCTGGTTACGTTCCCGATTCTTGTCGCTTTGGGGACTGCGCCGGTCAACGCGGTAGTTTCTAATGCGATGGGCCTGGTCGCTGGCGGATTCTCTGGTGCCTGGGGCTATCGCAAAGAAGCAGCAAGCGTGAAGAGGACGCTGCTCAAGCTGGTTCCGGTATCCCTCATCGGCGGCCTGATCGGCTCGTTGCTGCTGCTGAACTTGCCCGAATCAGTATTCGGCGTGGTCGCGCCGGTCCTCTTGGTCTGTGCCTTGATCCTGGTGATCTTCCAGCCGAGGTTGGCCAAGTGGGCCAAAACCCGCCAGGCAGCTCGGGGCGGGACGGATCCGGATGAGGCGGACCGAACCAAGGTGCCGGCGATCCTGTATGTGCTGGTATTTGTTATCGGCATCTACGGAGGATATTTCACCGCGGCACAGGGCGTCTTGCTCATGGCGGTTTTCGGTGTCTTCCTGCAGGCTTCGCTGCAGCAGTCCAACGCGATCAAGGTGATCTTGTCGCTGATCGTGAATCTTATGGCCGCAGTGATGTACCTCATCATTGCTCCGGAACGCATCAACTGGTTGATCGTCCTTTTGATTGCCGTGGGATCTCTGATTGGCGGATTCATCGGAGCGAAAATTGGCCGGAAACTCTCTCCAGGCTGGCTCCGCGGAATTATCGTCGTCCTCGGTGTTATTGCACTGGTCAACATGCTATTGAAGTTGGTTTAACCCGGTGGCGGAAATTCTTAATCCAGAGCGGATCCTGCACGTTGAAGATCTTCAGGACTCGCGTCTTGACGAATATCTGAGGCTTTCTGAGGCGCATCTGCGGATGCGCACCGACGTGGAGAATGGTCTCTATATCGCGGAAAGCACCAAGGTTGTCCAGCGCGCGATCAATGCAGGACATGTGCCCCGCAGCTTTCTTCTTGCTGAAAAGCATCTGGGACAGCTAACCGATGAATTCAACCGCTTCCCAACAGCGCCCATTTTTATTGGTGATGACCGCCAGCTGGAAGACCTTGTTGGTTTCCACCTGCACCGAGGCGCCATGGCGGCCATGAACCGCCCAGAGCCTCTGGATCTGGACAAGGTGCTGGAAACCGGTTCCCGGATCGCCATTCTCGAAGATATTGCTGACCATACCAACTTGGGCGCGATCATCCGGTCGGCCTCAGGGCTGGGAATTGATGCTGTATTGCTGACGCCTAAGTGCGTTGATCCCTGGTATCGCCGCAGTGCACGGGTCTCCATGGGGACCGTTTTTGATCTTCCGTGGGTACGCTTGGAAAACTGGCCGGATGACATGGGCAAGCTCAAGAAACACGGCTATGACCTGCTGGCCATGGAGTTGACTGACGACGCTATTGCGCTCAACGACATCCAGATTGCTCCAGGCCAGAAAATAGCAATGATCCTGGGCAATGAAGGCAGGGGAGTAACGCAAGAAGCGCTGGCTGCCGTGGACCATACGGTCATCATTCCGATGCATCGGGAAGTGGACTCGCTCAACGTCGGCGCGGCGAGCGCCATTGCCTTCTGGCATCTGTGTTCTGCCCCACGTTGAGCCGGTTCTCCTCGGCCGTAAATGTGCGATAGGATGTAATGTCTGTGTGTTGCAGGTTCTTTAATGAACGTTGTGCTGCATGGCGAATTTCCGAGCAATTAGCTGCTGGCAAAATCCAGTGGCCATAAACAAAAAGGTGTATAGCTATGAAGGCTGATATCCATCCACAGTACGGCCCAGTTGTCTTCAACGACCTGGCATCCGGCGAAAAGATCCTGACCCGTTCGACCGCAACTTCGAACAAGACCATCGAGTGGGAAGACGGCAACACTTACCCAGTGATTGACGTTGAAATCTCGGCTGCTTCGCACCCGTTCTACACCGGTAAGCAGCGCATCATGGACACCGCTGGTCGTGTCGAGCGCTTCAACGCCCGCTTCAAGGGCTTCGGCGGCAAGAAGTAATACTTCGCCCCTCGCAAGCTTTACGCGGCGCGCTTCCAGTTTCCCTGGAAGCGCGCCGCTGCTGCTTTAACGGCACTGCACCGGCAGCTGTGGAACGAGTTCGAGGCGCAGGTGCCCGGGGATAGAATGAGAACATGATGCATCATGGTGAATACAAGGTAGTCGGTGGCAAATTAGTCGTAGTTGATCTTAAAGCAATCAACGGGACAATCACTGATGTATCACTCAACGGAGACTTCTTCCTGGAGCCGGACGAGGCACTGGAAGATCTTAACGAGGCGGTGCGGGGATTGTCGACTGACGCCAGCCATGGCACCATCCGCGATGCTGTAACCAACAACCTGCGCGAAGACGCAGTGATGTTCGGATTTGATGCGGACGCTGTCGCCCGCGTGGTGCGGCGCGCTCTCGGGCATGCAACTAAGTGGGAAGACCACGAGTGGGAAATACTCGGGCCTGAAATCATCCCCATCACTGAACAAGTGGCGCTGGATGAGGTTTTGACCCGCCAGATCGCCAAAGGCGTTCGCAAGCCGGCCATTCGCTTTTGGGACTGGAATGAAGGCGCGGTTGTCATCGGTTCCTTCCAGTCGCTCAAGAACGAAGTTGATATGGAACAGGCCGACAAGTACGGCATTCAAGTGGTTCGCCGCATCTCCGGCGGCGGTGCCATGTTCATGGAAGCAGGCAACTGCATCACCTATTCCCTGTATGCGCCTGAGTCGCTGGTCGATGGCATGAGTTTTGCCGATTCCTACCCGTTCTTGGATGCTTGGGTCATGGAGGCGCTGCAGAACATCGGTCTCAAGGCGCACTACAAGCCATTGAACGACATTGCCACAGAAGCAGGGAAAATTGGCGGCGCGGCGCAAAAGCGGTTCGCCAATGGCGCCATGCTTCATCACGTCACCATGAGCTATGACATTGACGCCCAGAAGATGACTCAGGTCTTGCGCATCGGCCGGGAGAAAATTTCAGACAAGGGGATCACCTCGGCGGTGAAGCGGGTGGATCCGTTGAAGTCGCAGACTGATCTGGAGCGCATGGAAATCATTCAGGTCATGATGGACACCTTCGCTCAGCGTACCGGTGCCAAGCAAGCACAACTTGATGACGCTACCCGCCAGGCGGCTCAAGAGCTCGCTGAAACCAAATTCGCCACCGAAGCGTGGACCCGGCGGGTGCCATAAGCCCGCAGAAGTACATTGCGGTGGGAGTTCATAAGAAATTGCTTGTGGTCACGGAAGTTTCCGAACGGTAGCCTTATCTTCGGCACCATGCAAACTTGTAATTCACCACTCTCACCGACGGCGCCGAATGAGCGCCGACATGTACAAGGAGGTCTGTTTTGGCCCTGCTAGCATTCCTGGACCGGGAGCACACAGTTGCTCCCGCAGGTTACAGCCGGTGGCTGATCCCACCCGCGGCGCTGGCCGTGCACCTGTGCATCGGCCAGGTCTACGCCACCAGCGTGTACAAGGAAGCGCTGCGCGAGCACTTCGGCACCACCCTCACCGCGATCGGCGTGGTCTTCTCCGTCGCCATCGTGATGCTGGGCCTGTCCGCAGCGGTCTTCGGCACTTGGGTGGAAAAGGTTGGCCCGCGCAAGACGATGTTCACCGCCGCGATCTGCTGGGCTGCCGGCTTCCTCGTCGCCGCACTGGGCATCAGCACCAGCCAGCTATGGCTCGTCTACCTCGGCTACGGAGTCATCGGCGGCATCGGGCTCGGTCTGGGCTACATTTCCCCGGTCTCCACTTTGATGAAGTGGTTCCCGGACCGCCCGGGCCTGGCCACCGGCATGGCCATCATGGGCTTCGGCGGCGGTGCCATGGTCGCCGCCCCGCTATCTCGCCAGCTGCTCTCCTGGTACAGCACCGGTGAGGGCACGGCCGACGGCACGGCCGTCGCAAAGCTTTTCGTCACCTTAGGCATCGTCTACTTCCTGGTCATGATGATGGGTGTGTTCACCGTTCGCGTCCCGGAGCCGGGCTGGAAGCCGCCGCACTTCGATGCGAGCAAGCTCAAAGCCAATGCGATGGTCACCGACGCGAACGTGTCGGCCGCCAATGCTATCAAGACCCCGCAGTTCTGGCTGCTCTGGGTGGTGCTGGCCTGCAACGTTACCGCAGGCATCGGAATCCTGGAGCAGGCCGCCGAAATGATCCAGGACTACTTCAATTCCAGCGGCTCGATCGGCGTCAGCGCCGTGGCGGCCGCAGGCTTTGTGGGGCTGCTCTCCGTGGCCAATATGGCTGGCAGGTTCGTCTGGTCTTCGGCCTCCGACGCCATGGGCCGCAAGCCCACCTACATGCTGTACTTGGGCGCCGGAATCGTCATCTATCTGCTGCTGGCGACCGCCGGCGGCAGCTCCACCGCGCTGTTCGTCATCCTGTGCGGCGTGACGATCTCGTTCTACGGCGGCGGCTTCGCCACCGTCCCGGCCTACCTGAAGGACCTGTTCGGCACCTATCAGGTCGGCGCGATCCACGGCCGGCTGCTCACCGCGTGGTCCACCGCCGGAATCCTCGGCCCGTTGATCGTCAACAGCATTCTGGACTCCCGGGGCGTGCCCGGCCAGCTGACCGCGGGGGACTACCGTCCGGCGCTGTTCACCATGGTCGGCATCCTAGCTGTCGGCTTCATCGCCAACCTGCTCATCCGCCCGGTTTCCCCGCGCTGGCACGAGCAGAAGGCCGAGACAAGCGCATCGAGCAGGCCGGAAGACGTCGAGCCCACCGGCGCCACGAAATAGAAGGGAAGGCCCCCAATGGAAGACTCGGCACACAATGTGGCGCAGAAGCACGCGAATTACACCCCGGCACTGGTCATCACCTGGACCATTGTCTCGGTGCCGCTGATCTACGGGCTGTTCAACGCAGCCAAGGCGGAGCTTCAGCTGTTCACAGGCTGAGCTGTCCCTTAACGCACACCGCTCCGGTTCCTGGTCTGATCCGGGCCCCGAAGCGGTGTGCCGTATTCGGAGGCTGCTCCAGGTTCGAGCGGCGGCGAGGGCGTCAAAGTTGATTCCGCATTTTCGAAGCCGCCGGCTAGTTGCCGTCCTAAAAGCCTACGGGTCTGCGCCATGCATCATGCATGGCGCCAGACCCGTTGGCTTGTGGCGCCCGCTTAGCGGCTGTTGCGGCTGAATGCCTGGGCATTCAAAGAACGCTCAAGTTCAGCACGCTCTTCCAGCAGAATTCGCTTGAGCGCGCTGGGGGCCTGCGCATTTTCCTCTAGCCAGGCAGTCGCTGCCGACAAGGCCTGGTTCTGGTCGACCGAGCCATCCAAGTCTTGATGAGCCGGGTAGAGTCCTTCGATTACTCGCGTCGAGAACTCCATGCTCATGGATTCGAAGACTGGGAGGATAGCGGCCCAGAAGCGCTCTTCGAAAGGCGCGAGCAGGGCCGCTGAACCCATGGAAAAGCCCAGGGCCGTTGCGGAAAGTGCATCGTTGGACAATTGGCCCTTTTCATCGCGAGCCATCAAGACGGTGTCGAAGGCGTTCATCTTCGCCTCGGGATCGGGGCGGGCAGCCAATGCAGTTCTCACCGCATTGAGCGCAACGCTCGTCGGGTTCTGCTTGGCGGCTTCGTGCATTGCAGCTTCAGCGGTTGCGTCGAGTTTGCCAGCAGCGGCGAGTGCAATGTAGGAATTCCAAAGCAACTGCTCATCGACCGTGACCTGGTAGGCGTTAGGCTGCTCGCCGAGGAACGCGTCAATGACTTCACCGGCAACACCGGCTCGTGCCAAACGGGTCAAGGTTCGAGCAGTCGTGGTTTGCTGATCGCTGCCCGGCTCGAACTTGCTGAGCCAGCCCGTGAGGATCCCAGCAGCGCGAGTGCGTAATTCTGCCCGCAGTTCCGGTGCGGCGTATTTGGAAATCGAGCTCACCAGCTGATCCGTGAGAACTCCAAAAACTCCAGCGTCGGTTACGGTGTGGGCGTGAGCCAGCACCGCATCGACATAACTTTGCGCATCCAAGGTTGCTGAACGAACGGCGTCCCACAGCGAAGCCCAGCAGGTAGCGCGTGGCAAGGAATCAGCCAAACCTGACAGGTTCTCCAGCAGGGTAGCGCGTGAAGCCTCATCGAATTCAATCAAGGCATAAGTTTCATCGCCGTCGTTTGGCAGGATGAGATCAGGGACGTTTCGGCCTACCAGGAAATCAAGTGCCACGGATTGGCCCACAAGTTCTACCGGCACGGTGTCGGTGCGCACCAGCTGCCCATCGCGAAGTTCATAGGCACCGACGGTCAGGACATGGGGTCGAACGATCGGTTGGCCGGTCACCGGATCCGAGCCGAACTGATTGAGTTGAGCGTGGGTAATGACGCCTTGGCTATCGGTCTTGAGGTCAACCTTCAGCTTGGGGACACCGCTGGTTTTCAACCATGCATCGGCCCATTGGCGCATATCCCGGCCGCTGGCAGTTTCCAAAGCCTGCAAGAAGTCTTCCAGCGAGGTATTCGAGTAGGCGTGCTTGCGGAAGTAGGAGCGCGCCGCGTCGCGGAACGCGTCTGCGCCCACAAAGGCCGCGAGCTGCTTGAGCACGCTAGCGCCCTTGGCATAGGTAATGCCATCGAAGTTCTGGTCCGCCGCCAGCAGGTCGGGGATATCGGCAACAATGGGGTGCGTGGTGGGCATCTGGTCGGCGACGTAGGCCCAGGCCTTGCGCCGGGCCGCGAAGGTCGTCCACGCGGTGGTGAAGTCGGTGGCCACGTCGTTGGCCAGGGTGCCGATGTAGTCGGCGAAGGACTCCTTGAGCCACAAGTCGTCCCACCATTTCATGGTGACCAGGTCGCCGAACCACATATGCGCCATTTCGTGCATGATGGTGTTGCTGCGCTGCTCGTACTGGCCCTCGGTGGCGTGCGAGGTAAATACGTAGCGTTCGGTGAAGGTCACCAATCCCGGATTTTCCATGGCGCCGAGATTGTATTCGGGAACGAAGGCCGAATCGTATTTGCCCCATGGATAGGGGTAGTCGAAAAGCTCGTGGAAATATCTCAGCCCGCGGCTGGTCAGCTCCAAAATCTCCTGGCCGTCAAAGTGCTCGGCCAGCGAGGCGCGACAGGTCGCCGCCAATTCAATAACAAGCTCTTCACCGTCTGGCAGTTCTTGGACATGCTCGCCACGCTCCACATGGTACGGGCCGGCAAGGACCGCGGTGATGTAGCTGGAGATTGGCGGGGTGGGGGAGCAAGCGACGGTTTTTGTGCCGTCATCGTGGAAGACTTCGTCCACGATCGGCTGATTGCTGGCCAGGTGCCAGCCTGCGGGGCCAGTGAGGGTGAAGCGGAAGCTGGTTTTCAAGTCAGGCTGTTCAAAGCAGGCGAAAACACGGCGGGCCTCGGATGGCTCGAATTGCGTATAAAGATAGGTCTCGCCGTCTTGCGGATCAACGAAGCGGTGCAGGCCTTCGCCGGAGCGCGAGTAGAGCGCTCGACCGGTGACCTTGACGGTGTTTGGCACGTCCGTGCGCAGGTTATCGAGATAGATGCGTGAGTCCAGTACGGCCATCGACAGGTCAATGGCGGTGCCGTTGACCAGAACTTCCTCCACGGATTCGTGGATGAAGTCGATGAAGGTTTCAGGGCGCAAGGATGAAAAGTTTAGCGTCGTCGTCGAGGCATAGCTGGCGGCCGATGGCTCGGGGGCGTTGCCGAGGTCCAGTTGCACTTCCGCGAAGTGCCAGGTGATGTTTTCAGCGCGCCAAGCCGCTTCATCGCGTCTCAGGTTTTCATTTGGTGCATAGCGTTCTAGAGTGTCCACCATTCCAGCTTAGCTGTGAAATAAATGTTTGAGACCTTGGGTGGCCATTTAATTCCTGTTCTCCTGGCGCTCCCCGCGACGAGCCTGCGCGGTTCTTGCCGGCGGAGGCCAGAATGGACGCGCATCCGCTGTTCTCCATCCTGGCCAGGTATGCTACCGAGCGCAGAAGGCAGGTGGGCTGAATACGCTGATCCTCCCGTCGCCCCTTGATGGGCTGGCGGGCATCGGCGCTAAGGCGTTTTTCCTTGGCGGGGCATTCTGACCTAGGGTTAAAGCGACACCCCGCACTCTTGAGCATCGGAGAAAGCCTATGGACACCTTTATCAAGGGCCCTTCCAAGCGCGACGTCGCCGGCATGAAGGCAGCCTTCGGCGCCATTGGGGAATCCGAGGTGATTTCGGTCCTGTACAAAACCGAGCGCTTTGGAAACTTCCTGGTTACCGGAGCAGCGCACACCACCGTCCTGGACGACGTGATGGTGGGAGGGCTGAACGCCGCCGCTGCTAAAAAGAAGGCCAAGGCCAGCGACGGCTCCGAGGTGATGCAACGGCAACCGGATAAAGATGTACGAGCATTCCCGGCGCAGTTCGATGGGGAATTCTCGCCCCAGGACATCGAAGTTGCGCAGCTCTCCCATGGCGATCTGGTGGTTGCTTCCTTTAGCCAGGAACCGTACGGGGACTTCGTGATCACAGGGGTCGTCACAGAAGCAGAAAACGATCGCTCGTACCTCATGGTTGGCCCGTGGATCTTGCAGACCGCACAGGGCAATGCCCCGCGCCTGTTGAGCATTCAGCTGGTTGCCGGCAATGGAACCCACGTCGCGCCCGTGCCTACTCGCCGCGGCTTGGTGGAAGTTGACGGATTGGCCTAGCGGTCAGCGGAGCGCAAGGCCTCGCCCAGGATCCTTCCCGCCTGGTCAAAAGCACCCGGATTCGGCCCAGAATAGTTCAGCCGCAGATATTGGCCAGACTCTTCGGCGGGGAACCAGCTCGCACAGGGAGCGATGGCGAGTTTGCGGGCCTCGCATTCGCGTTCCAACCGGCGCAGGTCGGTCCCATCGGGCAGTTGCACCCAAAGGTTCAACCCGCCTGGTGGAACCAGTTGCAAATGGGCTTCGGGAACATGCCGGGCGAGCGACTCGATGAGCAGGTCGCGCCGGCCAGCCAACTGCTGACGCAGGGATCTAAGGTGTGTTCGCCATGCTGGCTGGCTGACCACGTCTAATGCCACCGCTTGCAGTGGTCCGCTGACATACATTGATTGCGCTTGATGATCTGCCAGGATCCTGTCCCTGGCCGGGCCGCGGGCGATCAGTCCTGCGACGCGCACCGCCGGGGACACGCTCTTGGTCAGCGAACGCAAGTAGACGACATGCCCGTTATCTTCTCGGGCCGCCAAGGGGGATGAATCGCTGCTGATTCCAAAATCCTTGGCCCAGTCATCTTCGACCAGGAAAGCACCGCGTGCTTTCAGGATTTCAAGAACTCGTTCCGAAACTTCTGGACTCCACTGGGCTCCGGTGGGGTTGGCGAAGTTCGGATGCGCATAAAAAGCCCGGGCGCCTGTGCGTTCGAAGGCGCGATCCAGTTCTCGCGTATCTGGACCTTGCGGGCCCGCCGGGATGGGGATCAGCGTAACGCCCACTTGTGCAGCCGCGAGAATAGCACCCCAATAAGTTGGCGACTCGATCAGCATTGGATGCCCCTCGCCAACCAGAGCTCGGAAAATTGACCCCAATCCGCTCTGGCTTCCGGGCAATATGATGACGTCCCTGGCGCTGGGGGAGCTGAGCCCGGGAAGCATCTGTTCGGCCAGTTCAGCAGCGAACCATGATTGAAGTTCTGGCAGCCCGGCAGCTTCGGTCCTTTGCAGGACCGACTCGCTGCGAGCGGCCCGTGCAAAGGCTGATTTCACCAATCTTTCCGGCAACAGTTCCCGGTCCGGGTACCCCGACTGCAGGGCTATGAAGTCGTTGGGCAGGGTGCGTTGGCTGGGGTGGACCTCGGGAAGCTTTTGCCGGGGAGTGCCCAGAGCCGCCGTCTGCCAGCCGTAGTCGTATGGTCGCGCCGTGGGCATACCGCGAACAAAAGTTCCGATGCCCGGGCGGGACTCGATCAATCCTTGGGCGATTAATGCCCGCAAGGCTTTTTGCACCGTAACTGGACTGAGCGAATGTTCAGCAACCAGCTGTCGAGTGGATGGCAGCTGGGTTCCGGCGGGAGCTTGGGAGATCCATTTGCGCAGTATCAAAACCAAGTTTTCACTGCTACTGTTAATCATGAATCATGATAGTACCGCTACTCATCCAAAGCATCAACCGCTATTCAACTCCCAGGCAGGTCTGCTTTGGGGCCTGCTTGGCGTTTGTGCCTTTTCATTGACGGTTCCAGTCACCCGCATCGCCGTGTCCAACGAGGGCATGGATCCGCTTTTTATCGGCGCGGGGCGCGCGGTTATTGCGGCACTCGTAGCCGCTGTTGCCCTCGGGGCCACCAAGCAAATACGTCCAAGTACCAGACAATGGATTCGACTGTCCGTGGTGTCGTGCGGCGTGGTGGCAGGATTTCCGCTGCTCACCTCATTCGCCATGGCTACCGTTCCAGCCAGCCACGGCGCTGTGGTCACTGCGATTCTTCCAGCGGCCACGGCCGTGGCGGCTGTTATCCGCACCAAGGAACGAGCCCGTGCTTCGTTTTGGTGCGCCGCTGCCCTTGGTGCATTGGCAGCGGTGTTCTTTGCTGTAATTAGCGGTGGGGGACTATCGGGCATTCAAGTGGCGGATCTGTTGCTCTTTGCCGCAGTGGTTGTCTGTGCTGCTGGATATGCAGAAGGAGGCCTGCTGGCACGGGAAATGGGCTCCTGGCAGACCATATCCTGGGCATTGGTCCTGGCCTTTCCGCTGATGCTGGTACTGAGCGTGGTGAGCATTAATTATCAGGTGCCTACCGGTGGCATAGCTGCTTGGGGATCCTTCGCCTACTTGGGCCTAGTCAGCATGTTCTTGGGTTTTGTGGCCTGGTATCGCGGCTTAGCTATCGGTCCGATGTCCCGTGTTAGCCAGGTGCAGTTGGCCCAACCCGTGCTGACACTAGGGTGGGCGGCATTGCTTTTGGGTGAGCATATCGGCTGGAGCACAGTAGCAGGGGGATGCGCCGTGATTTTATGCGCCTTGTTTGCCATACGTTCCAGAACCTCAACTTCGCGTCCCATGGAAAGGACCATCAGGTCGCATTCAATGAACTAGTCGAAGTTCTCTGGCACGATGAAATGAACCGAAACTGAAAGAGGTGCCCGTGAAGACCTTTACTGGCTTGAGCGCATTCCCGCTCACTCCCTTGGCGGACGACAAAGTGGACGAATCCGCGTTTTCTGGATTGGTCCGACGGCTATCTTCGGCTGGGGTGGATTCGATTACTGCGCTCGGCTCCACCGGTTCCTATATGTACTTGGATCGGGCCGAACGAGCAAGGGTCGCTCAATTGGCAGTGGCGAATGCTGCGGGTGTGCCAGTGGTTATTGGTGTTGGCGCGATGCGCACTTCTCACGTAGTGGAGCACATTGATGATGCGGCGGCAGCAGGTGCCGATGGCGTCCTGCTAGCACCCGTTGGCTATCAAAGGCTGGGAGAATCCGAAGTTCTGGACCTTTATCGGACGGCCACTGAACACAGCAGCCTGCCGGTGATTGTCTATGACAATCCTGGAACAACGCACTTTGCCTTCAGCAACGATCTGTACGCGCGGATTGCCAGTCTGCCTGGGATTGCGTCGATCAAGATCCCCGGGGTTCCCGACCACGCAGGCAGGGCCAAGAAGCATGTCGATGCGATTCGCAGCATTTTGCCTGAGCATGTGGGCATCGGTGTTTCCGGGGATGCCTTCGGTGCTGCAGGACTCGTCGCCGGATGCGATGCCTGGTACACGGCGGTTGGCGGAACGATTCCCGGTCCGATGCTGGATATCACCCGTGCAGTTCAAGCCGGTGATCACCACGAGGCATTGGAAATTTCCCGGCGCCTCGAACCATTGTGGTCTTTATTCACCGAATTCGGCGGAAGCCTGCGAATCAGTGCAGCCATCGCTGAGCACTTCGGATTGGCAGCACCTGGCTGCCTGCCGTTGCCAATTCATGGCCTGAGCTCGAAGCAGCGCCAGGTATTGATCGGCGTATTGAATGAAGTCGGGCTTGACGAGACGGCCGGGCAGCAGTTCACAAGAGATAATTCCTGATGCTCTAAGTTTGCTCTGACATGATGTTTTACTGGATTTCGCGACTTATGAAGGGATGTCGGGACGCTGGTGTAAAAGCGGGCCTGCTCGTAGCATGAATGCAACTGGGGTAAGCGAAGTTTAGAGCCAGAAGGCGGCAACTATGGGCAGCATCAAGAGGTTTGATCATATCGGCATTACGGTGGCGAACCTTGAGGAAGTCACAAATTTTTTTGTTGAGCTCGGCCTGAAAATCGATGGGCGGGTGGACGGCATCGAAGGCGAATTTCTGGAAACCGTCAGTGGCGTCCCTGACTCGCGCACCAGCATCGTGATGCTGAAGGCGCCCGGGAGCGATGTGGGAATCGAGTTATCCAGCTTTGAAAAACCCGACCATGGTCCTGGGCAGCCGCAAGCGATGGCAAACGAACTGGGGCTTCGATCATTGGCTTTTGAAATTGATGACTTGCAGGCAACAGTGGCCAAATTGGAGAACCAAGGCTACGGGCTAATCGGCGGAATCGGCGAATATGAAGGCCTCTGGGCCATGGCATACGTGCGAGGGCCTGAAGGACTGATTATCGCTCTCGCCCAACGCCTGTAGAACGCCGTTGGCTAAAAGTAGGCGTCCGATTTCAAATGATTGAAATCGGACGCCACCTTGTCTGGTTTAAGCCGAAGCCTTCTTCAACGATTTTTCGCTGATTGGCGCGTTGTCGCTTGCACGCAGCTTGCGGAAGTACTCCATGGCCTCGTCCTGGCGTTCTGCTTCGGTGCCATTAGAGATATCGGCACGCAGATGATCCTGGGTATAGCCGAAAGCGTCAACGAGATTCTGGGCGTGGGGTCGCAATCGAGCGAGCAGGCGGTTGAGGTAACCGGGCAGTGTCCGCGCACGCTGCATCGAAAGGTGCCCATTGGCCAGGAACCAGCCAAGATCTTCTTCAATAAGGCTCAGCGTGAAAACATCGCGAAGCCACGTGAGCACTTCGGATGTTGCCGGGTCTGCGACCTTTTCCAGCGCCGCGGTAAATGCTTCCCAGCGAAGCAGCTGACCGTGGTCCCGCGCCGCAGAAATCAGCAGCTCCTGATTTTCATTGAAGGCCTGTGCAGCCTTGACTGGATTCTTGCCTGCTGCCCGCAGGGCATTGGCCACTTCGGCAACCTTGGCATTGATCCGATCGGTGAGCAGCGCACGTTGGTTGTCTGGATCCTTGAAGAAATTGGCGCTCTTTCGTTCATCGGAAACATCAGCCAAGGCTTGTCCAACGCTGCGCAAGCCTGAACGGTGCAAGGCAGTATTTCCAACCTGCTTGGCTGCATAGAGAGCCATGGCACCGGTATCCAGCTTGCGGAATTCCGCTGCGTAATCGGTGAGCAGGCGCTTGCCCACTAGCTGCAGCAAAACGTTGTTGTCGCCTTCGAAGGTTACGTAGACGTCGAGGTCCTGGTAGAGCTGGGTGAAGCGGTTCTTGGCGATGAAGCCGGAACCGCCACAGGCCTCGCGGCACTCCTGGAGGGTATCCAGTGCGTCCCAGGTGCTCAATGGTTTCAAGGCGGCAGCGAGGGTTTCCAGATCCTGGCGGTCTTCGTCGCTGTCGGCCCGTCCGGAGAAGACGGCATCGAACTTGTCCAGAAGTCCGTCGTGGGCGAAGGAGGATGCGTAGGTTCGAGCCAGCCGGGTGATCAGGCGGCGCTGGTGGCGCTGGTAGTCCAGCAGCGTGGTCTCTTCGGTATCCGAGGTGGAATTGAACTGGCGGCGCTGATTGCCGTAGGTCACGGCGATCTGCAGGCCAATCTTCGAAGCACTGGTGGCGGCACCGTCAAGGGAGACGCGTCCTTGAACGAGTGTGCCAAGCATGGTGAAGAAGCGGCGGCCTGGAGAAGAAATGGGGGAGCTATAGCTGCCATCGGCAGTGACGTTTCCGTAGCGGTTGAGCAGGTTGGTGCGTGGCACGCGGACATTGGTGAAGTGCAGGCGGCCGTTGTCGATCCCGTTCAGCCCGCCCTTGAGGCCGTCGTCCTCTCCGCCGATGCCTGGCAGGAAGTTTCCCTCGTCATCACGGATTGGAACGTAGAAACAATGAACGCCGTGATTGACGCCCTTGGTGATCAGCTGGGCAAAGACCGTGGCTGCCTTGCCGTGCAATGCGGCGTTGCCCAAATAGTCCTTCCACGCCGCCTTAAATGGGGTGTGGATGACGAATTCTTCGGACTCTTCGTCGTAGGTCGCGGTAGTCGCCACCGAGGCAACATCTGAGCCGTGGCCGATTTCGGTCATGGCGAAAGCCCCCGGGGTCTTCAGGCTCATGGCATCGGGCAACCACTTGGCATGGTGCTCTTCGGTGCCAAGGTGAAGAATGGCACCGGCGAAGAGGCCCCATTGGACGCCGGCCTTGATCTGCAGGGATGGGTCCGCGGCAACGAGCTCCTCAAAGGAAGCGATGGAGCCTCCATGGTCATCGTAACCACCGAATTTTACCGGGAAGGCGCGCTGAACTGCTTCTTCTTCCACTAGGAGGCTGAGTTGGCCCAAGACGCGGTCGCGATGTTCGTCCATGCCCAGCAGCGGATCTCGCTGGAGTTCAGGGCGAGCGGCTCGAGCCCGCGAGGCCTTGCGAATTTCTGCATAGGGGCCAAGCAGCTGTTCTGCCAGGTCGGTGACGTTGATGCGGTTCTCGCTCATAACGTTCCTTTCATTCTTTGGTGAGTCGGAGCTTGATGCTTTGTTGTTCATGGGTTTTTTGTGCCGGAAGTCGAAGCAATGCCATAGGCCAGCCAGTTGGTCAGTTCGCGGGCCATGGTTTCGATGCTCGGCTTCGAGTCCGAGTCCGGTTCGCGGAGCCACTGTTCTCCTGCGGCTCGGACCATGCCTAGGGCAGCGCGTGGCCAATAGCCCAGGGCGGCGGCTGTTGCTTTTTGGTCGTAGAGCTTCAGCAAGCGATCACTGATCATTTCAGAGGCTTCATCGAAAAAATCGTTCAGGGCACCTGCGGACATGTCATCTGCCGAGCGTGGTGCACTGGTCACAAAGTAATAGAGGTTCGGGCTGTTGGCAGCCAGTTCAAGATAGGCCGTAACCATGGCATGCATGGAACTCAGTTCCTGATCCTTCGCCAGCGCCGCGGCGATGACCCGTTCGCGGAAGTCGTTGATGACGTTGGCGCTCAGGGCTTGGCGCAGCCCTTCCTTGTCGCCGAAGTATCGGTAATAAACGGGTTTGGATGTTTTCGCGAGGCTGGCGATGTCCTCCATCGATGCCTGCGGCCCGAGCTTGTGCACAGCCTTGCGTGCCAGCTTGAGCAGTTCTTCATGGCGGGCGGTCCGATGCGCGTGCCAGCGCGATGCTCGACCGTCAGTTTCACCGTTTATTGCTTCCGTGATCTTGTTCACGTTACTCACAGTATCATGTACTCTTGGTTACAGTAATAGGAGTCACAACAATCCATGGAGGAGTTTTTGAACATGGCCCAACAGTCAGTGCGCAATGCCGTGATAATCGGTGGAAACCGCATCCCCTTTGCTCGTTCCAATACCGCCTACGTCAATGCGTCGAACCAAGACATGTTCACCGCCGCTCTCGAAGGGCTCGTGGCCCGCTACGGCTTGCAAGGCCAGCGCATGGGCGCGGTCAGCGGTGGCGCAGTGCTCAAGCACTCCAAGGACTTCAACCTCATTCGTGAATCGGTCCTCGGCTCTTCGCTGGATCCGGCAACTCCCGCCTACGATGTGCAGATGGCCTGCGCCACCGGAATGGAAGCCATCGGCTCGCTGGCCAACAAGATCAAGCTTGGACAGCTCGAGTCGGCTATTGGCGGTGGCGTCGATACGACTTCGGATGCGCCGATTGCCGTTTCTGAATCACTGCGTGGAATTTTGCTCGAATTGGCTCGTGCACGTACGACGAAGGCCAAGCTATCAGCGCTTGCAAAGATCCGCCCATCGCACCTGGCGCCCTCGGCGCCAGGCACCGGAGAGCCACGCACGGGACTGTCCATGGGCGATCATCAGGCGCTGACCACCAAGGCCTGGAAAATTACCCGCGAAGCACAAGATGAATTGGCCATGGCCAGCCACGCAAATCTTGCCGCTGCTTATGACCGTGGTTTCTTCAATGACCTCATAACCCCCTTTAACGGCCTGTCCAAGGACAATAACTTGCGCGCCGATTCGACCTTGGAAAAGCTGGGCAAGCTCAAGCCGGCCTTCGGCAAGAATCTTGGCGACGAAGCAACCATGACCGCAGGCAACTCGACCCCGCTGACCGACGGCGCTTCGGTGGTGCTCTTGGGGAGCGAGGAATATGCTCGCAGCCACGACCTTCCGATGCTGGCCAACTTTGTTGATTTCGAGGCAGCCGCGGTGGACTTTGTCCACGGTGCTGAAGGATTGCTGATGGCACCGGCCTATGCGACCGCCCGAATGCTCGAACGCAATAATCTCACCCTGCAGGATTTTGACTTCTACGAGATCCATGAGGCCTTTGCCGGGACAGTACTCTCGACCCTCAAAGCATGGGAAAATGAGGAATTCTGCCGTGAGAAGCTGGGTCTGCAGGCACCGCTGGGAGCCATCGACCGGAGCAAGCTGAACGTCAACGGGTCCTCGTTGGCCGCGGGCCACCCATTCGCCGCCACCGGTGGACGCATCATCGCCAGCACCGCGAAGATGCTGCACGAAAAGGGTTCAGGACGCGCATTGATTTCTGTCTGTGCCGCAGGTGGACAGGGTGTCGTGGCAATTTTGGAGGCACGCAGCTAATGGCAGACAAGTACATGGAACTCGTGAACACCGGGGCAACAAAGAAGCTGGCCAAGCTCTTGGGCCTGCCCAGGCCACCACGCTTGCGCCGCTACACTCCAGATAGCCCGCTGCTGCCGGGGCCAGTTCTTGTGCTCGGTGCATCGGCACGAGCCCAGGAACTCAGCGACATCCTGGTTTCTTGGGGGCTGGATGTCCGCCGGCATGATGCTGGCGAGGCCAAACTCGGTGGCATCCTCCTGCTGCTTGAAGAGCTGGATCATCCGCAGTCGCTCTCGCCAATCATGCTCAGTGCTGGTCGCGCCCTGCGCCAACTGCTCCCTGGCGCGCGCGTTGTTTCCATATCGCGTCCAGCCACGGCAGAAGACGACCCGGCCCTGGCTGCAGTACGCCAGGGAATCGACGGAGCTATCCGTTCTCTTGGACGCGAAATGCGCGGTGGATCCACCACCAATGGCATCGTGCTCGAAGAGTCGACTTCTGCGGTCAGCCCCAGTGCCTTGGCAGCCCTGCGTTTCTTTTTCTCCGGTCGCAGTGCCTACATCGACGGCCAGTTCCTGACGGTGCGCACTGATGACGGCGCACTGCCAGAAGACTTCAACCGGCCATTGGCGGGCAAAGTCGCAGTGGTCACTGGTGCAGCTCGGGGCATTGGCGCAGCTATCGCCCGCACCTTGGCCCGCGACGGCGCGCAGGTGGTCGTCGTAGACATGCCGCAAGCTGGCGACTCATTGGCAAAGGTGGCCAATACCATTGGAGCGACCACTCTCCAGCTGGATGTTACCGCGCCAGATGCGGCCCAGCAGATCATGGATCATGCGATCGGACGCCACGGCTCGCTGGACATCGTGGTTCATAACGCCGGGATCACCCGCGACAAGTTGCTGGCCAACATGGACGCCGGCCGCTGGGATTCCGTCATTGCCGTGAACATCGCCTCCCAGTTGCGCATGAACGAAGCCTTCCTGGCGGCAAAGCTGCCGAACCTGCGTGTCGTGTCGCTGGCCTCCACCTCTGGCATTGCAGGCAATCGCGGCCAGACAAACTACGCTGCGTCCAAGGGCGGCGTGATCGGCATGGTGCGCTCAAGCGCCAAGCTGTTTGCCGAAAATGGCGGATCAATCGCGGCCGTTGCTCCAGGGTTCATTGAAACCGACATGACGGCAAAGATTCCTGTCGGCACTCGCACTGTGGCGCGCTTGGTCCTTCCGTCACTGATGCAGGGTGGTTTGCCTGAAGACGTGGCCGAAGCTATCAGCTTCCTCGGCTCGGACGCGGCCGCCGGTCTTAACGGGCAAGTGCTCCGCGTGTGCGGACAATCGCTGGTTGGTGCCTGAATGGGCGCGCAGATCGTTTCCGAGATCCCCTCCATGGCCTCGGTTTTTGCCAAAGCCGCAAAAACTCTCGGACGCAAACCCAAGGATCCGGTGTTGCCGCAAACAGTACTGGTCTTCCAGGGCGCTCACGCTGACCCGGAGAAGCTCAACGAGTACCGCAGGGCAGTGGGAGCGCCGATGAACGCCGTGCTGCCCAGCCTTTATGTACATTCCTTGGCTTTCCCATTGGCCATGTCCCTGATGCTGCATGATGACTTCCCATTGCCACTTCTGGGCATGATTCACTTGAGCAATCACGTCGATGTCGCTGCGCCCCTGGGCGAAGGTGAAGCCTTCGATGTCGAGGTGCACAGCGAAAATCTGCGTGCCCACTCAAAAGGGGCAACGTGCGATCTGGTAATCCGGATCGTAGCCGACGGCAAGGATCGAATGCTCCTGCGCAGTACCTTCCTTGCCAAAGGCGTAAAACTGTCCGGCGAGAAGCCAAGCCGCAGTGAGCGCACTGCCTTTGACATGCCGGTTCGTACTGCCCACTGGAAACTTGACGCTGGCACTGGCCGGCGGTGGGCGAAAGTCGCCGGTGACTACAACCCGATCCATTTGTCGGCGTTGAGCGCCAAAGTCCTGGGGATGCCCGGAGCCATTGCACACGGTATCTACATGGCAGCACGAGCGCTGTCTGGTATTGAACCCGGCCGGGGGTCCTATTCATGGAACATCGAGTTCAAGACCCCAGTAGTCCTACCGGCCGCCGTTGATTTGGCTTTTGAGCCAACTGATCATGGCTACCGCGTGAACGCGTGGCATGCGCGCAAGGGCAAGCCGCATTTCGAGCTGGAACTCTCTGTCGCCGGTTCCTAATCGGCAAGCTTCTGGTCTTCAATCAGCAACGATTGAAGACCAGAGCTTTTAATCAGCTTTGAACTTCAGACTGGGCAATTCGGTAACTGGCCAGCGTCGCCACTGCGGCACGCTCCCAGGTGAATAGCCCGGAATGTTCAAGGGCGCCATGACCGGCTGTTGTCACCGCATCAGGATTCTGGGCCAGCTCAACAAGTTTCTGGGCCCACAGGGAAGCGTCCGCTTCAGGCATAAGCCAACCCGATTTTCCGTCGTTCACCGCGTAGGCGAGCCCGCCAACGGCATTGGCCAGGACCGGTGTCCCGCAAGCTTGTGCTTCGGCGGCCACCAGCCCAAAGGTTTCGGAAAGCGACGGAACGGCGACAATGTCAGCATTGGCAAAAACCAGGGCCAGTTTGGCCGGTTCCAAGGGATCATAGAATCGCACAACATCGCCCAGGTTCTGTTCGTTGGCCATTGATTTCAGGTCGTAGTCCGCGGACCCAGAAGATGCGCCAAAAAGCGATGCGGTGATCCGCAAATCGGGATGGCTGCGGCGTGCCGCGCCCATGGCATTAAGCAATAAGTGCGCGCCTTTGAGCGGTTGCATGCGGCCCGCGTAGACCAGGTGCAGGTCATCTTCGCCCAGCGGGCGGCGCAACTTGTCCTGATTAGGGTGGAAAATCCGGTGATTGACCCCGGGCAGCACCACATCCAATTTGGTGGATTCGACCTGGTAGAAGCGCGCGAGCTGCTTGGCTTCAACCGGCGTGTTGGCAATGATTCGGGCACATTCCAACAGCAATTGTTTCTCGGCCTGTTTACGATTGCCCGGCTCGGGGATGCCCGACTCATGCTCTTTCGCCGAAGCCGAGGTGTGCATCGAAACGAGCAGCGGAACGGACCAAAGCTCTGCGAGTTCGAGTCCGGCCATTCCCGAGAGCCAATAATGGGCGTGAATGATGTCGAACTTCAGCCCCTGAAGATGTGCGGATACTGCAAGGACGGCTGGGCCAATGATTTCAGGAAGCTGTTCCTTGGACAATGATTGATTTGCAGCCACCTGAACTTCGTGCATCCAAACGCCTTCGCCAACCTGAAGGGATTGGGATTCAGCCGCGGTGCGAGTAATCATGTGCACTTCATGGCCCAGGGCGCCCAGCGCAAAGGACAAGTTCTGGATGTAGACATTCATGCCGCCGGCATCACCTGAACCCGGTTGCTGCATGGGCGAAGTGTGCAGGGAAAGCATGGCAATGCGCATGTTGATGGCTCCAGGAAAATTCGGGGGAGACGGGCTGCTGTGGCTGAACGCCCAGAGTTGATGCTATCAAGAAGCGAGGTCCAGCATTTTCAAGTTTGCAGCTGTCCAGCGCTCCACCATTGATGCCCCGCCGTGTGCATCCCCTTCACAGATCTGCAACTCAGAACCTGGCCATGACCGGTGGAGATTCCAAGCAGTTGCCGCAGGACTGGAAACGTCGTTCCTTCCATGGATGAATATTGCAGGAAGATGATTGATGCGCTCGACCTGATCCAGAATTGGCGGTTGGCAGAATCCGGAGTGAGACCAGAAATGCGTGGTTAGGCGGGTCATGGCGTGGCGGAATTCTTTCTCCTTCCAGCGTGGATCGCGAAGGACCCGTTCGCTGCCGAGAGAAATATGGGTATCTTCCCAAAGGGCCCATTCGATCGATGCGGCATCTCGAAGATCGGAAACAGGGGAGGAAAGCATCTGTGCGTAGGCCTCGACCAAAGACATTTCACCTGATTCATAACCAGGGATGTGCGTCCGGGCAAATTTTGACAACCGGTCCCAAGCCTCGGGAAAGATGGCCCCGACTGTTTCAGTTATCCACTGGACTTCTTCGCGACTTGTCGTAGTGACGGCAAAGAGAACGAGGCCGATCACCCTGCTTGGGTGCGCCTGGGCGTAGGCCAGCGCCAATGTTGATCCCCAGGACACCCCATTCAAAATCCACTTGTCGATTCCTCGATCGATTCTCAAGGCCTCGATATCCTCGATCAGTTTCTGGGTCGTGAATTGATCTGCAGGGATATTGAGATCGGCAGCCGATGGTGTCGAGCGCCCACAACCGCGTTGCTCGAACCCGATAAGGCGGGTGCGAGCCAGATCCCAGCGATGCCGGTAACCTGAATTCCCCAGGGTCCCACCGGGACCGCCATGAAGGTGCAAGGCCGGGACGCCTTGGGGAAGGCCTGATTCCTCCCAGAACAGACAATGTCCATCACTGACGGGAAGAAATCCATGCTCGCCGGGGCTATTGAGGTGTCCTGAGGAATCCATAGCTGTACCTTATGCGAGGAAGAGTGAAGCGGAGGGAATCTGCGTCGAGCGCATAAAAAGAAATTCCCGGTTGACCTAAGTCAACCGGGAATTTCACCTGTGCGCGAAAGGGGACTTGAACCCCTACCCTCTTGCGAGGACTAGCACCTCAAGCTAGCGCGTCTACCTATTCCGCCACCCGCGCAGGTTACTCGTTGTTCGCGTTGTTATCGCTGGCAACGAAGTAAAACTTTACCATCCCTTTCGAGTGAATTCCAATCGGGCGGTTCTCGGCCTCGATGCCGAAAAACCCCGTAAATTCGCGGTAAATTCAGGGTTGAGTAGTGATTTAAGGGAAAAAATCCCTCAATCAGTGGCAAGGGTCACATGAAACTTGTGTGATTGTCCTAGTGAAGCGCGGGTTTGGCCGGCACTCACACTTGATTTTCGCTGTCAATCCTTCGGATGAATTCTTCTGCGCCGAGTACTTCATTGAAGATTTGTCCCTTGGGTTCTAGCGCTTTGCCAGAGGCCAATTCGGGAAGCTGAACCGGGGTGAAACCCAATTGGCGAACCAATGATGCGACCAATGCGGCATCTTGGGGACTGTCAGCCGCGATTCCCAAGGCGCGCCGGGCCGCGGATTTGGAGGCTCGATCCGCATCGAGGTCCCAGTGGCTGATGTGGTTCAAGGCCTTGGCCACGCGGGATTGGCTGAAGTGTTCAGCGATCGCCTCTGAACTTGAAAGGCCTCGATCAATGGCACTTTGCAGCCAGTGCGGCAGCGGTTCGTCGTTCCACCGGTTTGTTGCGTCGATCAGCAGCGAACCCGCCAGCGATTCGCTGTCGATGTCGTCCAAGTCTTCCTGCGGAACCATCAGAGCTACTAGCTGTACGTCTTTGGCGATGTCGATGGCGTCCATGGCGATGGCCTGTGGCGCATACTGTGCCAAATGGTATTTCATGAGCCTCGCTGGCCTGGAGCCTGCAATCGTCACGTGAATGCCGCCGGAGGCTGCCGCTCTGGCCAGTGCGGTTCCGGCACGGCCTGCCCCGAGAATGCCGATTTTGTCGATGCTCATGAAACCAGCTTAAACGCCGAGGCCGCCCGCTTCTGCGCAAACTGCACAGATGCTGGCGGCCTCGAACCAACTAGCCAAGTTCTATCCGGCCCATAGGGGGGAGAGAGCCTTGTAGAGCTGCTGTATGCCAAGAATGATGAAGAGGATTGCGGTAATGGCCAGGGCGGTGTTGGTGTGCCAGCGGTTGGCCCACTGCTTCGGGATTCGCTTGCCGTTGAGCAGGCCCAGCAAGGTGACTGCAAGGAACGGCATGAACAGCGCGCCGAGCACACCGTAGGCCAGGATCAGCGCGATTGGCTTGTCCAGCAGGAACAGCACCATTGGCGGGAAGGTCAGCCATAGGACATAGAACTTGAAGTATTTGCCGCCGGTCAAGGTGTCCGGGTGGTTGGCAGGCTTCTTGCGCATGTGGCCCCAGAAGTCTGCGAACATCAGCGAAACACCGTTCCATACGCCGATGATCGAGGAGAAGGAAGCTGCCCAGAAACCGATCAGGAAGCCGTTGCCGACCACCACGCCGTATTCCGCCTTGAGCACATCGCCCAGTTCCAGCAGTCCCTTGTCGCCACCGGAGATGGACACGCCGGCGGCACGGACTACCTCGGCGCCGACGATCAGCATGGCGATCACGAAGATGCCGGTCATGACATAGGCCATGGAATTATCGATGCGCATAACCCGCATCCACTTGGGGGTGTACCAGCCCTTTTCGCGCAGCCAGTAGCCGTAGGCTGCCAGGGTGATGGTGCCGCCCACGCCGCCCGCCAAGGCCAGGGTGTAGATCACGCCGCCCTTGGGGATCATCGGGATCAGGCCCTTGAGCATTTCTGGGACATTGGGCACTGCGATCACTGCCAGGCCCACCACGGTGATGAACATGATGCCCACTAGCACCGCAGTGACCTTTTCGAAGAAGTGGTAGCGGCCGAACCAGACCATGACAAAGCCCAAAAGGCCCATGATGATGGCCCAGATCTTCAGGTCCACGCCAGGGATCAATGCTGCTAGGGGCAATGCCGCCGAACTCATTGCCGTCGCACCGTAGACGAAGCCCCAGATGATGATGTAGGGGCCAAAGTACCAAGTGGTCCACTTGCCCAGGGACTTCCAGCCTTCGAAGATCGTCTGGCCTGTGGCAAGGGTATAGCGGCCGGCGCCTTCAACGAGGACGATTTTCAAGATGACGCCCAAGATGACTGCCCAGAGCAGGGCATAGCCATATTGGCTGCCGGCTACGAGGGTTGCGACCATATCTGCGGCGCCAACGCCCGTAGCGGCGACAACCAATCCGGGGCCGATAATTTTCCAGCGCGGTGGCCCGCCGGACTCTAGGCCGGCATCGGGTGCCTGGGTGCTTTCACTCATGAGGTCATTCCTTTGTCACAGTGCGGTTCGCTGAGGCCTTCATCGTCGGTGATGAGGGCCACAAGCGTGCGAGATCGTAATCAATAATGGTAGTGATTCAGATTACTTGCAATCTGAGTTGGAAGTACTAACACTTTCTTAGGACAACGAGCCGGCGCCGAAGCTTGGTGCCTGGAAAATTGCTAGAATTGCCTAGTTATCGCGGGCCGAGCGCCCAAATTCAAACACCAAGGATGGTGCCGTGCGGCTTTTGATCGTCGAGGACGACCAGGCAGTTGCGGATGCGCTCATTGATGCTGTTAGCGCTGCTGGCCATGAGGCCACGCACGCTGGCAGGGGATCCGATGCCTTGCTGCGCCACCATGACGCCGAGTTGATCTTGTTGGATCTTGGCCTGCCGGACATGGACGGGTTGGAAGTCCTTCGCAAGCTCAGGCAAGTGAGCGACGTGCCAGTGGTCATCCTGAGCGCCAGGAACGATGAACGCAGTGTGGTTCGCGGTCTGCGCCAAGGTGCTGACGACTATCTGGTGAAGCCCATCGGGCTCACCGTCTTGCTGGCTAGGATTGATGCCGTAGCACGCCGGTCCAACGTGAACTCCGGGGCAGACAGAAACCAGATCAGCGCCGGATCCCTGGTGATTAATCTGGATAAGCATGAAGCGGTTCTGGCGGGGAAGGCTCTTGCCCTGACCGCCAAGGAATTTCAACTGCTCACTTTGCTTGCCCGGCATGCAGGATCCGTGGTGACCCGTGAACAGATCCTCGATCAACTATGGGGCGATGCTTTCCTTGCAGTGTCCCGTTCGCTCGACGTGCACCTGACCGGACTTCGCTCGAAGCTTGCCCGCTCCGGGATGATCGTCAACGTTCGCGGTGTCGGATATCGCCTTGAGGCTCCGTCGTCGTGAGAGTCCGGGTCTTGGGGGTGCTTGGCTCCTCGCTGCTGGTGATCGTCGTTCTCGTCAGCACGGTTCTGATGCAGGGGGTCAGCCGTGATGCCGCAGCTGAGATTCTCTCGAACCGGCTCTCGGCACTGAATCGATTCGTCCAGCTCGCGTCGCATGTCGCGAGCGATGATGACTTGGAAATGCTTCAAATCGAGATGGATACGTATTCCGGCCTCTATGACGAAGGGCTGCTGATAATTGCCGACGGACA
Source organism: Glutamicibacter sp. FBE19 (assembly GCF_015524875.1). Taxonomy (NCBI): domain Bacteria; kingdom Bacillati; phylum Actinomycetota; class Actinomycetes; order Micrococcales; family Micrococcaceae; genus Glutamicibacter; species Glutamicibacter sp. FBE19. The sequence continues at coordinate 338,452 of NZ_JACKQN010000003.1, forward strand.
CCAGCTAGTTTCCGGGAACATCAGTGCACAAGACCCTGATGTGGCCGATACGCTGCGTGCAGCCGCGCTAAACCTTGAACGCACGGACATTCCTGCGGTGAACCCATTTCTTGACTCCGGGGCCTTAATTGCGCGTCCGTTCGGGAATACTGGCCAGGTGCTGGGATCGGTCACCATGAAAGTGAATCTGGAACCAGCGCGCATGAAGGTTCTTCAAGCATCGAGCATGGTCATTCTCGCGACCCTCACCGTCGGCGCTGTCTTCCTGTTATTGGCTAACCGGTTGGCAACCTGGGTTTTGCGCCCCTTGCATCGCCTCGATGACTCAGTTCAGTTGCTGACTCAAACGCAGCGTCCCATCCCGCTCGTTGAGCAGGGCCCGCCGGAACTGCGCGCGTTGTCGCGCTCGGTCAGCTCCATGGCCCACACCATGGCGACAAGTCTTCAACAGCAACAAGAGCTCATTGCAGAAACCTCCCATCAACTGCGCAATCCTGTGGCCGCGTTGAGGCTCCGGGTGGACTTGTTGAAAATGAGGCTTCCCGATCGGGCGAGCGCGGAAGGGTTGCGTTCAGTTGAAAATGAGCTGGCACGAGTGGAAATGCTATTGGACGGAGTTTTGCGCTTGGCTAGTGCAGAGCACCGTTTAACCGAGCAAAACTCGGAGGAAGGCGTTGCTGATTCATCTGCTGGGAAAGAATCCATAAATGTTCTGCAGGTCCTCGCAGAAGAGTTTGAGCGCCAGTCGGCTACCGCACAGGCAGCAGGAAATACATTGATTCTGGAAGGAGCGGCGGAATCAACACAAGACGTGTCGGTTTGGTGCAATCTCTTCGACCTGCAGCAGATGGTTGCGGAGCTTCTGGAAAATGCGATCAAATATGCGCCAGCCACTAAAATCACGTTGTCCGTAAAAAGTTCTCCGACAATGGTTGAAGTCATGATCTGCGATCAAGGCCCAGGGATGAACAAGACTGAAATCGGACGTGCGGGAGAACGTTTTTGGCGAGCGGAAAGCGTCCGAGGCACTGCGGGCACGGGACTGGGATTGGCGATCGTTGATCGGCTGGCACGGGCAAACTCAGGCCAGCTGCTCGTGACGGCTAACCCACAGGCCGGGCTCGCGTCCATTATCAGATTGCCCCGCGCCCCATCACTCACGGAGAAGAGCGATGACTGAGAAAAATCCACCCGAGCGCCGCATGATCCTCAAATTCCTGATGGCTGCCCCCGTGGTCCTGTCGATGCCTGTCCTGAGCGCATGCAGCAGACGCGCCACGGAACCCCGTCTTGACATTGCTTCAGGTGAAGAAGGCGGAATGTACTTCGAGTTTGCGCAACTGCTTTCCTCGGCCTTGGTCAACGAACGAATTGCCGAGCAGTCAAGCGCCCTGAAAACCCAGGCAAGTGCGCAGAATCTTGAACTGCTTGTCCAAGGCGGCGCCCATTTGGCCTTAGCCCTTGCCGATACTGTCGCTGAATTTCGTTCAGAAGACAAGGACCACAGTGGCATACAGGCGTTGGGGAGGGTCTACCAGAATTATTTTCATTGCATTGTCCGAGCCGGCAGCGGCATCCGATCCCTCGCCGATTTCCCTGGCCGCATTATCGGCACGGGCGCGGCCGGTTCGGGAACCTGGGTTACAGGACAGCGGATACTGCAGGTTGCTGGACTCAATGAGCATAGCCAGCCGCCGGAGGAACGCAAACTTGGGTACACGGCAGGGCTTCACGCGCTCAGCCAGGGCCGCATTGATGCGCTCTTCCTATTTGGCGGGATGCCGGTAAAGCCCCTGGCCGAGCTGGCCCAAAATCTGGACTTGAATCTCTTGGATATCTCCAAGGTGCTGCCTCAACTGCGCGATGCCTATCCCGGTCTTTATGATCGCGTGGTCATTCCAGGCAACACGTATCCAGGAATATCTGGCGTTGACACGATTGGTGTCAGCAATTTGTTGATGGCCCGCGCTGATTTGCCGGATAGAACTGCGAAGGCGATCGTGCTGCTTCTCGCGACCAAAGCGCAACAGCTTGTTCCCGAATCCAGCGCCGGAATCCAGCATTTGACACCTGAAACGCTTATCAGCACCGCTGGGCAGCCGCTCCATCCCGGCGCTCGCGCTGCCTACCTGGAGCTGCACGGCTAGCCGCCAAAAGCCACCACAGCAAGCGACGAATCGCCCATTGCCTACTATGGTGGAACTCAAGACCACCACTGCGAAAGGTATTTCCCTGATGACCACCGCCATTGAGCGCATGGAAAAAGACGCCGTTGAAATTTGCCGCGGGCTGATCCGAATTGATACGACGAATTTTGGCGGCAACAAAGGGGCGGGCGAGCTAGAAGCCGCACGCTATGTTGCCGAGCTGTTTGACGAGGTAGGCCTGGACGCGCAGATCTACGAGTCAGCGCCTGGGCGTGCCAATGTGGTCTTGCGAATTCCGGGTTCAGATCCATCCTTGCCGGCGCTCATCGTGCATGGGCATCTTGACGTGGTTCCAGCCATTGCAGAGGACTGGAGCGTAGACCCGTTCGGCGCCGAAGTCATCGATGGCATGATCTGGGGCCGCGGCGCGGTGGATATGAAGAATATGGATGCGATGATTATCGCCGCTATCCGGCATCTTCACCGTGAGAAGATCTCGCCACGGCGTGACTTGATCATTGCTTTCTTCGCAGACGAAGAAGCTGGCGGCGATTACGGCTCTGGCTGGATGGTGCAAAATCATCCCGAGGTCTTTGCAGGCGCCGAGGAAGCGATCAGCGAAGTCGGCGGATTTTCCGTGGACATCAACGGGCGCCGGGCCTATATGCTGCAAACCGCTGAAAAGGGGATCGCGTGGCTGAAGCTCACCGCGCAAGGAATGGCTGGGCACGGATCCCAAATTAACTCTGATAACGCTGTCACCACGCTGGCCGGTGCAGTACACCGCATCGGCGAATACCAATGGCCTTTGTCCTATACCAAAACCACGCTGTCCCTCCTGGAACAAGTTGCCGAGTTGACGGGGCTGGAATTTGACCAGCAGAACCCGCAGCCGCTACTTGAAGCCATGGGAAATGTTTCGCGTTTTGTCGGAGCAACCCTGCAGAACACCGCTAACCCCTCGGCCTTGCAGGCTGGCTATAAGCACAACGTCATTCCGGGGCAGGCGGAGGCGCTCATTGATTGCCGCACGCTACCAGATGAGCACGAAGCAACCTTGGAGAAGCTAGCTGAACTGGCGGGAGAAGGCGTTGAGCTTTCCATGGTCCACGAGCAGGATTCGCTGGAAGTGCCTTTTGCCGGAACGCTGGTAGACACCATGGTCAAATCGCTGCTGGATGAGGATCCAGACGCGATTGTCTTGCCTTATATGCTCTCTGGCGGCACCGACAACAAATGGCTGGCCACCATTGGCATCACCGGATATGGTTTTGCGCCCCTGCAATTGCCGGCAGAGCTCGACTTCACCGGCATGTTCCACGGCGTGGACGAGCGTGTCCCGGTGGACGCAATTAAATTCGGGGTAAAAGTCCTCGAAAACCTCATGCGCAGCTACTAGTGGCTGGCTGGAACGAGGCCTCAAACATGCAGGAGCAAAAAGTGTCTATCGAGTCAGTGCTCTCAGATCGACTTCTAGAGCAATTCCGTGAACGCGCTGGGCAATATGATGCGGACAATTCCTTCGCCACAGAGGACTTTGATGCGCTGGTGTCGTTGGGATATCTGAAAGCCTTGATCCCTGTCGGACAGGGCGGGCTGGGCTGGAGCCTGGAACAACTGGCGTTGGCCCAACGGCGCTTGGCCACGGCAGCCCCAGCCACGGCGCTGGCGGTGAATATGCACCACGTCTGGGCTTCGGTGGCCAACGTGTTGCAAGCGCGAGGCGATCATCGTCTGCAAATGGTCAGCGACTGGATTTCCCAGGGAGAGGTCATGGCCTTCGGAATTTCGGAGCCAGGCAATGATTCGGTGCTTTTTGATTCAAAAACCTCGGCCAGCACGTCACCAGATGGATCCGTGACTTTTAACGGGGTAAAGATTTTTACCTCGCTGTCACCGGCATTCACTCGACTCGGCGTTTTCGGGAAAGACGAAACAACCGGTGAACTGGTTCACGGGTTCGTAGCCAAGGGGCCGGGGGTCGAATCGATGGGGGACTGGAACACCCTGGGCATGCGGGCCAGCCAGTCGCACACGACCAAACTCGTTAATGCAGTTGCCCCGCGCGAGTGGGTGCACAGCCGGCTGCCAGCAGGTCCAAACGCGGATCTGCTGATTTTCGGGATCTTCGCTTCCTTCCTGACCTTGACCGCCAGCGTCTATGTGGGCATCGCGGATCGGGCCTTGGCCTTGGGCCAAGAGGCGCTGAATAAGAAGGTGCATCACGACGGGACCAGGTACTCCCAGGATGTCCGTGCCAGGGGGCTTCTAGCCGAGGCCGCGATGAGGCTCATATCGCTGGACGCTCTCCAGCGGTCGGTGGCCGCGGATATAGATGCCGCAGTGGATCACCGCGAAGCGTGGTTCCCGAAACTTGTCACCCTGCGTACTCTGGCCGGGGATGCGGCCCGGGAGAATATCCAGGTGCTGGGGCAGCTATTGGGCGGTAGCGGATACTTCCGAGGCTCCGAATTCGAGAGGCTGTATCGCGACGTGCAGGCCAGCTGGTACCACCCCTCGAACGCTGCCTCGGCAGCAAACACTGTCGCATCCTGGCTTGTTGGGCCATTGGATACGTAGAGGCTGCTTGCCTAGTCAGTTGGCGGAAGGGTGCTGCGGATTCTCATGACGCGTCGCCGTAGCCAATATTTGTAGACGCCGCCTTCATATCTGCAGGTACGCATCAGTTCCCATTTGCCGTTGTCAGCATGTTCACGCAGGGCGGCACGGGCAAGATGAACGGGCTCGCTGGGGAAGGCGGTGATCACCAAATATTCGAAGCGCTGTTCATCGGAGTGATGCAGCGGCGGTTTAATTCTTTCTTGAAGCATCTTGCCCCCTATCTAATGAACCCTATGCGTTGTAGCTTAAGACCATGAGTACTGATCCAAGTTTTGCACTGCAATCTTTGATTGCCCGGCTCGAACAGCACCTGGCCGTTGTTTCGCAAAGCCGCGGTGCTGCCGAGGCATCGGTGGACGCCGCATTTGGAGCCCTGGCAGATGCCTTCGAAGACTACGAAGACGCGCTGTACGACCAGTATTCGGAACTTTTGCCTTTCACCATACCTGCAGATGACGCGTGAGTACGACCACGGGGTGATTTTTGGCCCAATCGTGTTTTTGAGCCTCGTTCCGTGCTGGCGGTGAAGTAATGTCGAGGGGTGAATTGGTTTGAAGCAGCTTTCCTTGGATTGATCCAGGGCCTGACCGAGTTCCTCCCGATCTCGTCCTCGGCCCACCTGCGTATTGTCGGCGAACTTTTGCCGAATGCCCAGGACCCCGGAGCGGCCTTTACGGCCATTACCCAGCTCGGAACAGAGACTGCGGTGATCGTGTTCTTCTGGCGTGACATCGTGAGAATAATCGGAGCCTGGGGCAAAGCCCTTGCCGGCAAGATCCCGCACTCGGATCCCGACGCAAAAATGGGTTGGCTGATTATTGTCGGCTCGATTCCGATCGCTATCCTGGGCCTGTTGCTCGAGGACTACATCGATACGAACTTCCGGTCCCTGTGGATCGTGGCGACCACCCTGGTGGTCTTCGGCCTGTTCCTCGCCCTCGCTGATCATTACGGCAAGCAGCAGCGCAGCCTGGACAAGCTCACCGTCAAGCACGGCGTCATTTATGGCCTGGCCCAGGCAATGGCCTTGATCCCTGGCGTTTCGCGTTCCGGCGGTACGATCACCGCAGGCCTGCTCATGGGATACACCCGTGAAGCCGCCGCGCGCTACTCTTTCCTGCTCGCCATCCCTGCTGTCTATGCCTCCGGCCTGTACAAGTTGGCCAAGACCTTTGATGAGCCCGGGGTATACACCCTGGGGCAGACCGGCGTGGCGACCGCGATCGCCTTCGTGGTCGGGTTCTTGATTGTCGGCTGGTTCCTGAAGTTCGTTTCCACCCACTCGTATCGCTTCTTCGTTTGGTACCGCATTTTGCTGGGTCTCGTGCTTTTCGTGGCGTTGGGCTTCGGCCTGATGAGCCCATAGTTTGATCTTTATCGAGATGTCCGTGGAGCGTTTCACGGACATCTCGGCGTTAACGGGAATAAACCTCGTCCTGCTTCACTTGGACTTAGAGGAAGAAAATCGTCGCATCTGCGAAAGGATGTTCATCAGTGCACGCGTGGAAAAACCCTGAGGTACCTCAGGTGGCTGGTTCAGCACCAATTTTGGAACTCTTCAATACCGCCACCGGTAACCTGCAGGCCACCGCACCTGCGGATGCGGCAAATGACGCCGCCAGCATGTATGTCTGCGGGATTACCCCGTACGACGCAACCCATATGGGACATGCATCCACCTACGTCACCTTTGACCTCGTGCATCGCACGTGGTTGGACAACGGGCGCCCCGTTGCGTACTCGCAAAATATCACCGACGTCGATGACCCGCTCCTTGAGCGTGCGGAAGCCACCGGCGTGGATTGGCGGGACCTCGCTGAGCAGCAGGTACAGCTGTTCCGCGACGATATGGAAGCGCTCAACGTGATTCCACCTCAGCACTATATCGGTGCCGTCGAATCCATCGAGTGGCTCGTTCCCGTGGTGGAGCAGCTTCTCGAAGCGGATTTGGCATACCGCGTTCCGGCCGGCGCCGATGGGGTTGAAGGCGATATCTACTTCGACACCTATGCCGCCGAAAACGACGCGTGGAAACTGGGCGCAGTGTCAAACTACGACCGGGAAACCATGCTGGGCTTTTTTGCCGAGCGTGGCGGCGATCCGCAGCGCGAAGGCAAGCGCGACGCCTTGGATCCCTTGCTGTGGCGGGCAGCCCGCGAGGGTGAACCGTCGTGGGAGGGCGGCAAGCTGGGCACCGGTCGCCCGGGATGGCACATTGAATGTTCGGTGATCGCCCGCAAGACATTGCCGGCGCCTTTCACCGTCCAAGGCGGCGGATCCGATTTGATCTTCCCGCACCATGAATTCTCGGCTGCGCATGCGGCCGCCAGCGACCACCATGAGCTTGCCCAGGCCTACGTGCACACCGGCATGGTGGGCCTGGACGGTGAAAAGATGAGCAAATCGCTGGGCAACCTGGTCCTGGTTTCCAAGCTGCGCGCTGCTGGAGTCGAGCCCGTGGCCATTCGCGCTGTATTGCTTTCCCAGCATTACCGCACCAACTGGTTCTGGACCGATGACCTGCTCGGTGCCGCACAGCAGCGCATTGCCCTGTGGCGGGAGCGCCTGGAAGGCACCGGGCTTGCCGAGGCCACCGCACTGCTAGCCCGCATCCGTTCGCATATGGCCAATGATCTAGACGCTCCGGGCGCCTTGGTGGCCATCGACCAGTGGGCTGCGCAGCCAGCTGATGGCAGCGGCGACGGCGTGCAATTGCTGCGTGACGGCTTCGACGCGCTCTTGGGCCTCAAGCTCTGAGTTCTGTCTTCCACCCCGGTGAACCGGTGAAGCCATCAGGGGCCGACGTCAAATTTCGAAGTCGGTCCCTGAGCCGTCCGGGCGGAATTTTCCCCGCCGGCGCAGGTACCGTTCAAATTCGCGGGCAATGGATTCGCCGCTAGCCTCCGGCAAATCGCTGGTATCCGTTGCCTCTTCGAGTTGCTGAACATACTTGGCCACGTCTGGGTCGGCGGCCGCTAATTCGTCGACTCCATGCTTCCACGCCAAGGCGTCATCGCGCAGTTGCTGATCCGAGATGGTGATGGGCAGCAGCTCTTCAAGCATCTCGACGAAGGCCAGCTGGACCCGTGGGCTCGGCGACTGGGCAACATAGTGCGAGAGCTGGGCCCAAAGCGACATGGTGGGGATGCCCCGGCGTTCAAATTCGATGCCGAGGATCGAAGGGATGCCTGAAGGCCCCTCGTAATTCGAAGCCTCGATCTTGAAGTGTTCCTGCAGCCTGGCATCATCGCTCGATAATGACGTGGGCACGGGTCGCGTATGCGGCACATCGGCCAATAGCGCTCCCAAGGTCAGTACCGCGTGCGCGTTGTGTGCCTGGGCCACCTCGATGATCCGGGCACAGAAGCTCTGCCATTTGAACGTTGGTTCCACTCCGAGGATCACCAGCAAATCCGCGGCCGCCTGCGGCAGTTCCATCTTGTAGATTTCCGTGCGGGGCCAGTCCACCATTCGTCCCTGGGCGGTGCGACGCGTTTTCGGCCGGGAGAACTGGTAGTCATAGAAGTCGTCTTCGCCGATGGTGGCAATATGCTCATAGGCGTTTTCTTCCAGCAGCAGGCGCACTGCATCCGTTGCCGCTGAGCCAGCGTCATTCCACCCTTCGAACGCGGCCACGACGATAGTGGGGCGAATCTCATGCTCGGCCTGGGCGATATAGGTATTCAGCGTTGGGGTGTGGAAATCCTTGTTCAATGAAAACTCCTATGCAGCATTCTGGCCGTTGGCGTGGCTTGCCGAAGCGGCTTAGCCCCACTCTTCCATCTAGAATGGACTCATGCCAAGCACCAGTTTTGACTTTAATTCCGCATCCGACCCCCGAACGCCGCAAGCGGTCCTGTGGGACATGGACGGCACCTTGATCGACACCGAGCCTTATTGGATCGTTGCCGAGTCAGAACTGGTCGTAGCACATGGCGGAACCTGGACTGAGGAGCAGGGCCTTTCGCTCGTCGGCAGCGCGCTTCCCAATTCGGCGCGGATCCTGCAGGAAGCCGGCGTCAAGCTGTCGGCACGTGAGATCATCGACCTGCTCAGCGCCCAGGTTGTTGCCGGGATTCGAAAGGAAATCCCGTGGAGGCCCGGAGCCCGCGAGCTGCTTGCGGCCTGCCACGAGGCCAATATTCCGCAGGCCCTGGTGACGATGTCTGAGCGCAGCATCGTCAATGAGCTTCTGGATCAATTGCCGGAAGGAACTTTCCAGGCATCGGTCACGGGCGAAGAAGTGGGCCATGGGAAACCGCATCCAGAACCTTATCTGACCGGATTGCAATTGCTGCAAGACGAGGTGGGGCACGAGCTGATCGCGGAAAAGTGCATTGGATTTGAAGATTCGGTTCCGGGCATTGCCTCAGCATCGGCCGCGGGATTGCATGCCGTGCTGGTGCCCAATGCCACTGATCCCGGTGACGGAAAGTGGCGTCGAATAGAAAGCTTGGACGGGGTAGACGTGAAAGAAATGACTCGATGGTTGGTGCAGGTTAGCGCGTGAGCGATACTTCAGAAAAAGCCCCCGGAATAAAGCTAGGGCGCATTGGCGGAGTTCCGGTCTACCTTTCAAGCTCGTGGTTCATCATCGCGGCGGTCATCACTGTCTCAGTGGGGATGCAGCTTTCACGCAGCCAATGGATTCCGGCGCTCAACGCCTATCTCATGGGTTTTGCCTGCGCTGCGGTGATTGCGGTTGCGGTATTGGTCCACGAGGTGGCCCATGCCATGATGGCCCGGGCATTTAAATGGCCAGATGCGCACATTGTCCTGACGCTGATGGGCGGACACACGCAGTTCGGTTCCTTCAAGGCAAAACCGGGTGCTTCACTGTGGGTTGCGCTCTCAGGGCCGGTTTCCAACTTTGTTCTCGCCGGGCTGGGCTGGCTGATTCTCCAGAACCTTGAACCAGATATCTACTCGAAGTTGCTCCTGGACTTCTTTATTTACGCCAACCTGCTGCTCGGGGCATTCAACGCTTTGCCGGGGCTTCCATTAGATGGCGGTCGGCTGATTGAATCGATCGTTTGGAAAGCGACCGGATCACAGTTCAAGGGCACCATCGCATCGAGCTGGGTAGGCCGCGTCATTGCGATTGGCGTAGTCTTCTACTTCGTCGCCTACCCATATCTGCGCGGCGAAGAAATTCCAATTATCACCGCCGTCGTTGGCCTCATGGTGGCGATGTTCATGTGGCAGGCAACCACCGGGCTGATTGCGCATTCGAAGATGATGCTCAACCTCCCTAGCGTGATTGCCTCGGATTTGATGAAGCCCGCTTCCGCCATGCTGTCCCAAGTGACAGTTGCCGACGTTTATGTGCGGCAGAACCAACGCGGAGGGGAAATAATCCTTGTCGATGGCAAGGGCATGCCCGTCGGGGTGGTTGACGCGCAGGCCATAGCGCGAGTTGACCGTGGACGGGCGGCAGAAGTCCCAGCCCTGGCGGTCGCGCGAGCGCTGGGACAAGGTGCCATTGTGGCCGAAGAATCTGATGGGCGTGCACTGATCGACTACCTCGCCACCGTCAGCTCAGCCGAATACGCAGTGATCAACGGGCAAGGACAAGTTGTCGGCCTGCTGCACCAGCGGGATATCATCAGCGCCGTTACCGGACGACGCAAGTAGACTTTCAAAGCATTCATAGAGCATTAAGAAAAGGATCACACCAGTGAGCGAAGCCAACAGCACGGCACCCCACGGTGCGGCAGCCCGCCGCGGACCATTCCGCGTCGGCGACCGCGTGCAATTGACCGACGAAAAGCGCCGGATCAACACCATTACCCTGCAAAACGGCGGGGAGTTCCATACCCACAAGGGCGTCTTGCCGCATGAGGCGATCATTGGCCTTCCCGAGGGGTCTGTCATCGAGAACATCGATGGATTCCGCTATCAGGCGCTTCGCCCGCTGGCCAAGGACTTTGTGCTCTCGATGCCACGTGGAGCCACCGTGGTATACCCAAAGGACGCAGCCCAGATAGTCCAGTTCGGTGACATCTTCCCGGGTGCCCGAGTAGTGGAAGCCGGCGTGGGTTCTGGCGCGTTGTCGATTTCCCTGCTTCGGGCCGTGGGCGATGAAGGATTCCTGCACTCATTCGAACGCCGCGAAGAATTCGCCGATATCGCCCGTGGCAACGTCTCCACCGTATTCGGTGGCGACCATCCGTCATGGCAGATCTCCATCGGCGACTTCCAGGATAAGGTTGTCGAACTTGAAGAACCAGGCAGCGTGGATCGAGTGGTGCTCGACATGCTCAGCCCGTGGGAATGCCTGGATGCTGTCGCAACTGTCCTTGCACCTGGCGGAGTCTGGACGAACTACGTCTCGTCGGTGACCCAGATGTCCCGTGTCGTCGAGGCGATTCGCGCTTCGGGACAGTTCACCGAACCAGAGTGCTTCGAAACCCTGGTGCGTGGCTGGCACGTCGACGGCCTGGCAGTTCGCCCGGACCACCGCATGGTTGCCCACACCGCTTTCCTGATCACCTGCCGCCGGCTGGCTGATTCCGCTGATGGAATCCCGAAGGCCAAGCGAATCAAGGAGCACTCCTACTCAAGTGAAGACCTGAGTGCTTGGACTCGGGACCACGATGAGCAGCAGTGGTCTGCAGAAGCTCTGGGAGAGCGGGGCATTTCGGATAAGAAGCTGCGCCGTGCCTCTCGCGATGCACATCAGGCTGTGCGCGTGCGCGAAGCGCAGAATTCCGACGCGGACTCCGAGAGCTAAACATTCTGGATGACCAAATACTGAGATGGATTGTCTCAGTATGTGACTTCAGGCCCTGGGTGTTCTGCACTCGGGGCCTGAAGTTCTTAGGATGGGACTAAAGCGGTGCGCTGAGCACCGGCAAAACCTCGCTGGATCCACACTGACCAGCGACGTTGAATGTGGGGGAGTTGGAACGTGAACGAAAATCACGAGGCAGAGAAATTGGCCGAACGGCTTCAGATGACTGAACGCCAGGTCAATGTGCTGCGCGATAAAAACCGCAACCTCGATAAGCAACTTGCCGGGCTCAGCGGAAACAACCAGCGGCTGGTCGCGCTGCTTGAAACCACGCGCGAACAAATCATCAATTTGAAAGCAGCCCTGGAAAAGGACGGCGACACGCCATTCAGCTACGGCACCGTCGTGGCCAAGCACCCACGCCAGCACCCGGCATCCGGGCAAGGCATCGAGTCCACCGGTGTGCAAGCTGTCGACGTGATCTATTCCGGCCGCAAAATGCGCGTAACGGTGAGCCCGCTCATGGACTTCGACTCCGTCCTCATCGGACAGCAAGTTCTGCTGAATGAAGCCCTGGTTGTGGTGGCTGCCTTGGGGTTTGAGGAAACCGGCGAGCTGGTCACCGTCAAGGAATTGCTGGAGAACAACTTGGCCGTGGTCATGGCACACGCCGACGACCAGCGTGTTATCGAGCTGGCGGAACCCCTGCGCAAGGCGCACTTGCGAGTCGGCGATCAGCTGACCGTTGATTCTCGAAGCGGCATGGCCGTGAGCCGCGTGCAGCTCACCGATATGCAGTCGCTGGTCCTTGAGGAAGTCCCTGAAATCTCCTACTCCGATATCGGCGGATTGAACTCGCAGATCGAGGCCATCAAGGATTCGGTTGAGCTTCCCTTCACCCATCCGGACCTGTACCGGGAGCATGGATTGAGCGCACCCAAGGGCATTTTGCTTTATGGCCCTCCGGGCTGCGGCAAGACCCTGATTGCCAAGGCCGTCGCCCATTCCTTGGCCCAGCGTGTTGTTGAGCGCAAGGAAGGCACCAGCACGCGCAGCTACTTCCTGAATATCAAGGGACCTGAGCTGCTGGACAAATACGTCGGCGAAACCGAACGCCATATTCGCCTGATCTTCGCCCGGGCCCGTGAGAAAGCCTTGCACGGCGATCCGGTTGTGGTGTTCTTCGACGAAATGGAAGCCCTGTTCCGCACCCGTGGAACCGGAGTGTCCTCCGACGTTGAAACCACCATCGTTCCCCAGCTGCTGGCCGAAATCGATGGCGTGGAACGACTGGATAACGTCATCGTCATTGGCGCATCGAACCGCGAGGACATGATTGATCCAGCCATCCTGCGTCCAGGCAGGCTTGATGTGAAGATCAAGATTCGCCGGCCGGATGCGCTGGGGGCCACCGAAATTTTCAGCAAGTACCTGACAACCGACCTTCCACTGCACGAATCCGAATTGGCTTCCGATGCAGGCAATGGCGAAGCGACGATTCGCCGGATGATCGACTCCACCGTCTCCGAGATGTACTCCACCGATCGCATCAACGAATTCTTGGAAGTCACCTACGTGACCGGTCAAACAGAAATCCTCTACTTCAAGGACTTTGCGTCTGGCGCCGTCATCCACAACATCGTGGACCGAGCCAAAAAGCACGCGATCAAGGCGCTGATCACCACCGGTGAGCGCGGCTTGAAGATGGAGTATTTGCTTCGAGCAGTACGCGAGGAATTCGCGGAACACGAAGACATGCCCAATACGACCAATCCAGATGACTGGGCCAGAATCTCAGGACGCAAGGGCGAACGCATCAGCAATATCCGCTCGTTGGTCAACCGCCAGGCCGCCTCATGAGCGCGCGTCGCCTCGTCGGGCTGGAAACCGAGTACGGCATCATTCGTCCACAAATGCCCAATGCCAACGCCACGGTCCTCTCGGCTCAAATCGTCGATGCCTACGCACAACTTGTGGCCGAGCAAAGTTCCACTGCCACCGCAGCGCGCTGGGACTACGCCGACGAGTCTCCCTTGCAGGATGCCCGCGGTTTTGAAATGGACCGGGACCAAGCGCACCCAAGCCAGTTAACGGACGTGGAACCAGGGCTAGAGGAGCCTGGCATCTGGACTGCAGAGTCCATTGCGCTGGATGGCAATGATGCGCGGCTGGGATCCACCTTGTACCAGGAGAAAGATTCTACCGATGTTGTGATGAACATGGTGCTGGGAAACGGTGCACGCCTGTACGTTGACCATGCCCACCCCGAATACTCCAGCCCTGAATCGCTGACGCCACGCGCCGCCGTTTTATGGGACCAGGCCGGAGACGAAGTCATGCGCCGCGCTGCTCAAACTGCGCAGCGGCTGGGCAGCGGCGAGTTATTGCTCTACAAAAACAATACGGACAACAAGTCGGTATCGTACGGCGCCCACGAGAACTATCTGGTTCCGCGCTCCGTTGAGTTCTCCTCCATCGTGAGCGGATTGACCCCGTTCTTTGTCAGCCGCCAAATCTACTGCGGTTCTGGGCGCGTAGGCCAAGGCATGCTCAACGAGAAAGCGGAATTCCAGATTTCGCAGCGTGCTGATTTTTTTGAAGCTGAAGTTGGCTTGGAAACGACGATCAATCGCCCAATCATCAACACGCGCGATGAGCCGCACGCCAACTGGGACAAGTATCGTCGCTTGCACGTAATCATCGGGGACGCCAACCTGGGGCAGATTTCCACCCTGCTCAGGGTTGGGACCACCAGCCTGGTGCTTTCGCTCATCGAGGCAGATATGGCACCAGCTCTCGAATTAGCTGACCCGGTCCGTGCGTTGCAGCAAATCAGCCACGACCCCAGTCTCAAGACACGAGTAAAATTCCGCGGCGGGCTAGAACTGTCGGCCATAAAAATCCAGAGGCTGTATCTGGAAGCCAGCGAAAAATATTGTGCCGCACGAGGAATTGACGATCCGGACACCACCGAGATTTTGACCCGGTGGGCACAGATGCTCGAAGTCCTCGAAAGAGATCCGATGGGCGCAGCGGATCAAGTTGATTGGATCGCCAAGTACAAGCTCATCAGCGGGTTTACCCAAAGGCATCAGCTCTCGCTGGCTGATCCGCGCGTAGCCATGATGGACCTGCAATGGGCGGACTTGCGCACTGACAAGGGGCTGTACTATCGGCTCGCTGCGCGCGGCGCGATCCAAACATTGTTCAGCCAGGAAGAAATCAATCAAGCGGTTGCCACTCCTCCCCAGGACACCCGCGCATACCTGCGCGGAATGGCGCTGCAACGCTACGCACCCTACGTGGTAGCCGCCAACTGGGACGCACTGTCTTTCGCTGTTCCCGGCGCACGAAAGATCAGCCGATTCCACATGTCCGAACCCTTGCATGGAACCCGCCAGAGCGTTGGCGACTTGTTCGATGCCGAACTGGAGATTTCGGAATTCATCGACGAATTGGCGAGGCGCAGGTAAACAGCGCAGAATAGGTATGAGTCTCGGGACCTAATTCCGGGATTCAGAAATTTTAGGAGAATATGATGACCCAGGAAAGCTTCTCATCCCGCCGCAGCTCCGAGCACCAGGCAGCTGAAACCGAGCAGGTGCAGGTCAACACCACCGGGCAGTCCGCTGGCGTAGATGACCTGCTCGACGAGATCGACTCGGTCCTTGAATCCAACGCCGAGGAATTCGTCCGCGGATTCGTCCAAAAGGGCGGTCAGTAAAACCACTGCGTGCACAACGCAACCACCAACTGGCATGACACTAGGCAACGCCGCGGGCGAGGGGAAGTAACTACGCGTGGATCGCAGAATTTACGGGCTAGAAACCGAATTCGGACTAACTTACGTCCCGTCTGACGGACGCCGTCTGACACCAGAGGATGCTGCGCGGCATCTGTTCAAACCAGTAGTCAATTGGGGCAGGAGCTCCAATGTCTTCCTGGAGAATGGATCGCGGCTGTATTTGGATGTCGGCTCCCATCCCGAATATGCCACGGCCGAATGCGACCAGCTCAAACAGCTGATCGCCCACGACCGTGCCGGCGAGGCCTTCATGCTCGACCTTGTGGACCAGGCTGAGGACCAGCTGCTCGAAGAAGGGCACGAGGGCAGGATCTACATGTTCAAAAACAATGTGGACTCGGCGGGCAATTCCTATGGCTGCCATGAAAACTATCTGATTCCTCGCAAGATCGAATTCAAGCGGCTTGCCGACATGCTCATTCCCTTCCTGGTCACCAGGCAGCTATTGTGCGGAGCCGGGCACTTGATCGCCGAGGATGACCAGACTAAATTCGTCTTTTCCCAGCGCGCGGACCACATGTGGGAAGGCGTATCCTCGGCAACGACGCGCTCGCGCCCGATCATCAATACGCGCGATGAGCCACACGCCGACGCAGAGTACCACCGTCGCTTGCACGTCATCGTGGGCGACTCGTCCATGAGCGAGACCACGCAGCTGCTGAAAATCGGCGCCACCGATCTCGTCCTGCGACTGATCGAATCCGGCGAGATCTACCATGACCTGCGGCTGGAAAACCCGATCCGTTCAATTCGCCAGATTTCCCATGACTTCAACGGCCAAACAACTGTGCGCCTGATGGGCGGCGACGAACCGACCGCGCTGCAGATCCAATGGATTCTCCTTGAATCGGTGAAAGAGTTCGTCGCCCGCCACGGAGCGCATCACGATCAGGTCGAGCGGGTGCTTGAACTTTGGGAACGGACACTGACTGCGATTGAAAGCGGCAACTATTCGCTGATCGACCAGGACATCGACTGGGCCATCAAGCACAAGCTGATTCACGGGTATGCCCAGAAGAACTCCTTGCCGTTGTCATCGCCACGCTTGGCGCAGCTGAACTTGACCTATCACGATATCGATCCTGCCCGCGGGCTATTCCACGTACTCAAGCGACGCGGCTTGGCTTCCAGCGTGGTCAGCGATGCCGATATTCGCGAGGCCGTCAATAATCCGCCAGCGACGACACGCGCCGCGATCAGGAGCAAATTTATTCGTGCCGCGCGCGCCCATGGCCGGCGCTACAGTGCAGACTGGGTCCATATGAAATATGAGGACGAGCCCGGTGGCATCGTTCTATGCAAGGACCCGTTCGCGACCAGCGACCCTGAGGTGGACAAGCTCATTGACCTGATGAGTCAGCGATCTTGACCAGCGGGCGGAAAGACTTTTCACAGCTATCGACCCTAGGGTGGTAGCAGTGAGTTTGATACCCGGATGATGGGTATCTGCGTAAATTTTCAGTTTTGACTTCAACGAAAGTAGATTCGTGCGAAAAGTATTGGCATTGTGCGCTACCGCCTCGGTTCTAGCCCTGGCCGCTTGTGGATCAGGTTCATCTTCGGATCTGTCTTCGATCTCGGTCAAGCCAGCGTCAGATGACAAAACCGCTCCAGAAGTTTCCTTCGACACTCCTTTTGTCACCGACAAGGACGAGGCAGTCACCTTGGAACAGGGTGACGGCGCTGAGATCAACCCAGGCGATACCATTTCGATTAAGTCGGGTCTCTACAAAGCCATTGATGGGCTTAACGCCGGAGAGAACTTCACCGGACAGGCAACTTCGATGACAGTCGACGACAGCATGAAACAGCAAATGCCAGAGCTCTATGACCGACTGGTCGACTCAAAGGTCGGAGACTGGATCGCCTACTCCAGCGTCGAAGGCACCCAGCAGGCTGATGGCAGCATTGCAGAACCTGAAGAGGGCGCAAAAGCCGAGCGCATCATCGTCCTGCACGTTGAAGACAGCACTGCTGCCAGCGGAACCATGAGCAAGGATGAAGTGGCCAAGCAGAAGAAGGAAGGCAAGCTTCCAACTGTCAAGGTCACCGACGGCAAGCCGACCATCACCATCCCGAAGGACACTGAAGCTCCCAAGGATCTTGCAGTAGACGTTCTGGAAGAGGGCAAGGGCGAAGCCGCCACCGCGACCTCCAAGGTCAAGGCCAAGTACTCCGGCGTTACCTGGGCAGATGGCAAAGAATTCGATGGCAACTTCGACAAGGACGAGGCCACAGAATTCAGTCTCAACCAGGTCATCAAGGGCTGGACCGAAGGCATGACCGGCCTGAAGGCCGGTTCCAAGGTACTGCTGACCATTCCGGCCGATAAGGCCTATGGAAATTCTTCCCAGAGCGGATCGCCAACCGGCACCCTGGTCTTCTACGTAGAATTGGAATCTGTTACCGCTGGCGACAGCAAGTAGACACCTAAACCACGACTGAGAAAGGCCGTGACCATGTCGTTCGGAGAACGCAACTACGACCGCACCAAGCCTGAGATTGACTTCCCGGGCACCGACGCACCAGAAGAACTGGTCATCACCGACCTGGTTGAGGGCACCGGCGCCGAAGTAACCCCAGGCACCACCGTTCAGGCGCACTACGTTGGTGTTGCCTGGTCAACCGGCGAAGAATTCGACTCGTCCTGGAACCGTGGACAGACTCTGGACTTCCCAGTGGGGGTTGGCATGGTCATCCAGGGCTGGGACCAGGGACTGCTGGGCATGAAGGTGGGCGGACGTCGCCGCTTGGAGATCCCCTCCCACCTTGCCTATGGCGAGCGCGGCGCTCCCGGTGCCATCGCCCCAAATGAGGCATTGATCTTCGTAGTAGATCTCATCGGCACCAAGTAATTTGCTGATGGCGCTAAGGCCCCGATATAACAATCGGGGCCTTAGCTGTCTTAAAAGTCATGCTTAAAGGTAAAAGTTGGTTAGTCTAAACAAGTGAGCATAAAGCAATCCAGTGGTCCGAGCAAAGCAGAACGCCTAACCAGCCTGATCTATGCATTGGCGACCAAATCCCGGAAGTTCAATGCAGAACGCATTGGGGAATATCTCGTTCCTGACGGTTCTGCCGATACCCGGGAAAAGGCCCTTGACCGGCTCAAAGACGACATCCGCAATGACTTCGGACTGCAGCTGGACAAGGAAACGATCGACGGCGTTCCCTATTACAGCATTGATACAACCGACTGGTTCTTGCCCCCGGTCACGTTCAGCCCGTCTGAAGCCGGTGTCGTTGCCCTGGCCGCGAGCCTATGGAAAGACACCAAGCTCCAGTCGCTGGGCTTGAACGCGGCCGCCCGGGTTACCGGCCACGCCGATGCCGTGTCGCCGGTTGCACCGCTGGCAGGATCTCTGGTGCCCCGCTTGTCCATGGATGAGCCGAACTTCCGCGACTGCGCGCTGGCAGTTTTCAACCGCAAGACCCTGAAGTTCACCTATGTCTCTTCACAAGGTTCAAAAACGGAACGCATTGTTGACGTGTGGGGGATTGGGCAGCGCTACGGCAACTGGTATTTCACGGGCTACGACCACACCCGCAGCGACTCGCGAGTCTTCCGACTTTCGCGCGTGCAGGGCAAGCTCAGCAACCACCGGCACAACGGGCCGGGGAGCGTCTATCATCCGCGCCCCGAGGGGTTCGAAATGAACCAGGTGCTCCTGGACTTTGATCTGAGGCACCCGGGATATATCGCAACCATCAAGCTGCGCGGTGATGAGGCAATTCCGTTGCGCGCCCAATCCCTGAACGGACGCGGCACCAGCTCAGAGCTTCACATCGGTTACTCGGATCCGCACTCTTTTGCGGCCGAACTTGCCGCGTACGGGCCGGCAGTCCAAGTACTCGAGCCAGCAGAATTGGCCGAGCAAGTTCGCGGGTTGCTCTCCGAGGCCAAGGCCTCGCAACTGGCACAGCAGGGCTTGGACGCGTATACCCAGGCGAAGTTCCGGCCCAGCCGGGCTGCGGGTCGCGGAACGACGACCACCCAGGTGATGCGCAATATCGACATGATCCAATATGTCGTTGCCCATGGCGCCGTGGAAATCCAAGAACTCGCCGAACGCTATTCAATGACCGTGGCCAAGGTCCGCGAAGAATTATCCATGATCATGATGTGCGGTGTCCCCAATGGACAACACGACGAATTGATCAATGTTAATGATGGAGACCTTGATTCGGATACCGTCACCATCTCCAACGCGGCGCTATTGGCTGAACCGCAGAAGCTTGCACCGTTGGAAGCCGTCGCTGTTCTTGGCGGCCTTAATGCCTTGGCGAGCATCCCGGAGTTCGAGCATCAAGATATCTTGAATTCTGCTCTGGCCAAGGTCAACTCCGCCGTAGCCCGCTTTGAAGGCTGGAACGGCGCACTGGGTTTTGCGCTGTCCAAGGCACGCGAAAGCGACATCCCGCGCCAGCTAGTCCAGGCCGTTCGGCAGCATGAAGTGGTACGCATCGATTACTACTCTGCCAGCTCGCGCACCCACCAGCTGCGCGACGTTGAACCGGTGAGGATGATTGAAGACGGGTCCATCCAGTACCTTCGCGCGTGGTGCCGAAAACGGG
This sequence comes from Glutamicibacter sp. FBE19, assembly GCF_015524875.1. NCBI lineage: Bacteria > Bacillati > Actinomycetota > Actinomycetes > Micrococcales > Micrococcaceae > Glutamicibacter > Glutamicibacter sp. FBE19. The sequence continues at coordinate 358,334 of NZ_JACKQN010000003.1, forward strand.
AAAATATGCTGACGTTCCGTGTCGATCGGATTTTAAGTGCCCAAACGCTAGATGAACATTACGTTCCGTCGGCAAGGCACGAAGACCAGCAGGACGTCCTGATTCGATATGAGGCGAGTTCGGATGATCTTGAGGTCGTGCTCTTTGTTGATGCGGAAATCTTGCCCGTCGTAGAGGCATTCCACCCTATTTCTTGGTCCACGGGCAAAGTCGATAATGGCTACCTGGCCACGGTTCGCTTCTCCGATCATCAAGTGGCCGCGCCACTGGTGGCTCGGCACAGCGGTAAACTGGCTGTGGTCAGTCCTGACGCTACGCGCGAACAAGTCGTGCTGTGGTTGGACGAGGCTATCGGAATGTATGAGGATTAGTAGATGCTTCCTTGGTGGTTTTGGGTCCTGTTGTGGACGGTGCTCGTATTGGCGACTGTTCTAGTAGCGGTTCTTGCTGGATTCCGCTTATTCAAGCGGGGAATGGCCGTCGTTGAGGGTCTAGGCGCTGCTGCCGACCAGATCGGCGAGGGACTGAGCCGTCCCGGCACCGTCGTGGAATACACTCCGAATCCACGCCGCTATCCCCACGGAACAGATGCAACGCACAGCGATCCCGAGAAGATCCGCAAGCTGCGTGACAAAGGTCAAGCAGAACGCATTGAGGCGCGCAGATTACGCAGGGTCGCTCGTCGAACCGAACGAGGACAGGCACAGAACATGCGCGATCTTCGCCTGTTCTGACGTAGACTTTAACTTGAGAGAAGGGAAATCACATGGGTGGTTTACAGGGATGGCATCTGGTCATCATTATCGTATTGGCACTGCTGCTTTTCGGTGCGCCAAAGCTTCCGGGCCTCGCTCGCTCGATGGGCCAGTCGCTGCGCATTTTCAAATCCGAAGTTCGCCAGATGAAGGATGACGATCCAAAATCGGAGACTGTCGACGGGACAGTCAACGAACAGAATCCTAACGAAAAGAACAACTCGTAACCTTATCTGTGGCAACAAATAACGATAAGACACCGCGCAATAAGAAGAAGCGGGTCAAAGACGACGAAGGCCGGATGTCTCTTAAAGAGCATCTGATTGAAGCTCGAAACCGGCTCTTCAAATCGCTCATAGCGCTGACCTTGGGCACCGTGGCTGGATTCTTCATCTATGACTGGCTGCTGGAGCTCATTATCGCTCCAGTGCAGGCAGCTGGGGGATCAGTCAATTTCACGGCCGTGATGTCGCCTTTCGACATCATGATCAAGGTCGCGCTTTTTGTCGGAATTCTCATCTCGTCCCCGGTATGGCTCTATCAGTTGTGGGCATTTATCGTCCCGGGACTGAAAAAGAATGAACGCCGACTCAGCTATAGCTTCGTTGCCATCTCGGTGCCGCTGTTTATCGGCGGCGTCGCCATGGCCTACTTTGTGTTGCCCTTCGCCCTTCATTTCTTCATCAGCCTGGCTCCGGAGAATTCCGAGAACCTGATCAATATCAACGAGTACTTGCCATTCATCATCCGCTTGCTGCTTGCCTTCGGCCTGGCCATGCTGGTTCCGGTGCTGATGGTTGGCCTGAACATGGTGGGCGTCCTTTCTGCCAAGGTGATTTTGAAGAATTGGCGAATCACCGTTTTCCTCATTGCGGTGGTGGCTGCGATGGCTGCTCCGGGTGGCGATGCCATTACGATGTTCGCGCTGGCAGGGCCGCTGTTCCTGACCTTCGCCGCGGCAACAATATTCTGCTACTTCAACGACAAGAAGCGTGCGAAGAAGCAAGCAGCCCAGGATGCCGAAAACGAGCGCCTTGCCAAGGGCGATTCGTCGACAATCGATGCTCCGAGCCACATCGACGAACCTAATTCACAGTTGTAAATAACCGTCAAGAAAGCGAACGGCCACAAGTGACTTCACCCGCGGAACAATACGCGAATTCCAAGGCACGGCAGGTCGAACTCGGCACCGCGCTACCCGACTTCCGCGCAAGCATCTCCTTCGATCTTGATCCGTTCCAAGCCGAAGCCTGCAAAAAAGTCACCGAGGGCCACAGCGTGCTCGTTGCAGCGCCAACTGGCGCCGGAAAGACCGTTGTCGGTGAATTCGCGATCTTCCAGGCGCTGCGTGAAAACCGCAAGGCCTTCTACACCACTCCGATCAAGGCCCTGAGCAACCAGAAGTATTCTGAACTGGTCAATCGCTATGGCGCCCAGAGCGTCGGCCTGCTCACGGGTGACACATCGATCAATTCCGAAGCGCAGATCGTTGTGATGACCACCGAAGTCCTTCGAAATATGCTTTATGCGGACTCGCAGACCCTTGATGGCCTCGGCTACGTCATCATGGACGAGGTCCACTACTTGGCCGACAAGTTCCGTGGTGCAGTGTGGGAAGAAGTCATCATTCACCTGCCCTCGAACGTTCAGATCATCTCCCTGTCCGCTACGGTATCCAATGCCGAGGAATTCGGCGGCTGGCTGGACACGGTGCGCGGGCAGACGGACATCATCGTCTCCGAGCACCGTCCTGTGCCGCTCTTCCAGCACGTCATGGTGGGACCAAATGTTGTCGACCTCTTCGCTGAGGACGTCGCATTCGACCAGGTGGCAGGGGGCGAGTCCAAGGCGAGCGTCAACCCTGAACTTCGAAAGCTGGTTCGCACCCTCAATACCGGCGGTCGTGTCCAGCGCGGACGAGGCAAGGGAAGCCGCGGCCCGCAAAGGGCCTCGGGCTTGGGCCAGCGGGTCAACCGTCCATCGGTGATCGGCAAACTGGATCGGGCCGGGCTGCTGCCGGCCATATTCTTCATCTTCTCCCGCAAGGGCTGCGACATGGCAGTGCAGCAATGCGCCATGGCGGACCTGCGGCTGACCACCAATGAGGAAGCCGCGGAAATCGCACAGGCACTGGACGAGGTCGCCTATCGGATTCCCGGCGAAGACCTCGATGTTCTGGAATTCTGGGCTTGGCGCGATGGGCTGATCCGCGGTTTCGCCTCGCATCATGCCGGCTTGCTGCCAATCTTCAAAGAGATTGTCGAAGACCTGTTTGCCCGGAACCTCATCAAGGTGGTTTTTGCCACCGAGACCCTGGCCCTGGGCGTCAACATGCCGGCCCGTTCCGTGGTTCTGGAAAAGCTGGTCAAATTCAACGGCGAGTCCCATGTGCAGATTTCCTCTGGCGAATACACCCAGCTGACCGGCCGCGCGGGGCGTCGAGGCATTGATGTCGAGGGCCACTCCATCGTTATTTGGAATCCGGACCTCGAACCGGAAGCTCTGGCCGGACTAGCCTCAAAGCGAACCTATCCGCTGAATTCTTCATTCAGGCCGACCTACAACATGTCGACCAACTTGCTGGCCCAGTTCGGCCGTGAGCAAACCCGCCAGATACTGGAATCATCCTTCGCCCAGTACCAGGCAGACCGCTCGGTTGTGGGTATGGCCCGCCAGGTCCGGTCCAAGGAAGAATCACTGGCCGGCTACGCGGAATCAATGCAGTGCCATCTCGGTGATTTCACCGAGTATCTGAAGCTCCAGCGAAATTTGTCGACGCTGGAAAAGAACGCGGCCAAGAACCGCCGCGCCGAACGCCGTTCCGCCGCAGAACGCTCCCTCCACTCGGTGATCCGCGGAGATGTCGTCGATCTTCCGGGCGGGCGCCGCTTCGGGCGGGCTGTGGTGGTGGAGCTCGATACAGCAATGTACAACCCGCGGCATACGGTGCTGACAGAAGACGGGCAGCTGCGCCGGTTGTCGTCCGAGGATCTCAGTGGACCGGTCGAAATCATTTCGCGGATCAGGATTCCCAAGGGGTTCACTGGCCGTGCACCGAAGGAACGCCGCGACTTGGCCTCCTCGCTGCGCAACGCCGTTCATGACCAGCGCCCTCCCCGCGTGGATGCGCAAAGCTTCAATTACGATGGCGCGGATTCCTTCGAACGGGAAATCGACGCCTTGCGCCTGGAACTCAAGGATCATCCGTGCCATGCCTGTTCCGAGAAGGACCAGCATATGCGCTGGGCCGATCGGTATTGGAAGCTGAAGAAGGACACGGACAAGGCGCGCCGCGCCATTCGCGGGCGGACCAATACGATTGCCACGCAGTTCGACAAGGTCTGCAAGGTGCTTGAACAATTCGAATACCTCACGCCCTCCGGTGAAGGCGATGATTTCACGCTCACCGACTCGGGCCGGCGATTGCGCAGGATCTACGGAGAACGCGATCTGCTAACGAGCCAGATCCTCGAGACCGGAAAGCTCAGCAAGCTCAATTCCGAGGAGCTGTGCGCGGTCGTCGCGAGCCTGGTGTACCAGGCGCGCCGGGATGGCGATCGCCCGGATCCGAAGATGCCCTCTGACAAGGTTGCCGACATCTGGAATACCACGATCAAGATCTGGGGCGACTTGTCGGATACCGAAGAGGCACTGGCCTTGGAACCGACCGCGCCACCTGAATCCGGATTGATCTGGCCTATGTACAAGTGGGCTCGGGGCTCGAGCCTGAATAGCGCACTGCGCGGAACCGATATGGCGCCAGGAGATTTTGTGCGCTGGGCCAAGCAGGTCATTGATACCTTGGACCAGTTCGCCAAGAATTCCGACCTGCCTCCGATGCTGGTGCGCAACGCGTATAAGGCAGCCGACCAGGTCAAGCGCGGGGTAGTGGCCTACTCGAACGTGCTGGCCTAGCCCGCCGTGCCCAGCACATCAAATACTTACTAATCGGTGCACGAGAAAAGGGAGCACGCTGATGGCAAAAACACTGTACCGAAACGGGGCAGTCTATTCCGCCGCGGACCCATTTGCGACCGCAATGGTTGTGGATGGCGATACGATTTCCTGGCTAGGCGGTGAGGACGCCGCGGATCGCCACGCCGAATCGGCTGACCAGATTATTGATCTGGGCGGCGGGTTGGTGACTCCGGCCTTCGTCGAGTCGCACACTCACCTTGCAGCCCTGGGCCGAACATTGGCTGGGGGAGACCTGAGCTCCGCCACATCAGCCAGCGCGCTGTTGGCTCTGGTCGCGCTGCAGGGCCAGAAATCCAGCAAGGTTGTCCTGGCCCAGGGCTGGGACAACTCCGGCTGGGCGCAGCAGGAACTCCCTGCCGAAAACGACCTCACCAGCGCCGCTGACGGACGGGCGTACTACCTCTCCCGCCGCGATGTTCACAGCGCCCTGGTCAACCAGGAGCTCCTGGACTTCTTGGGGCTGGGCGATTTGAAGCCCGGGCTCGTCGCCGGCAACGATCATGACGAGGTGCGCTTGGCCCTGGCCAAGGCGCAAAAGGCCGATCACGAATTCCAGCGCCTGGCCTTGGCGCACTACGCGTCACGGGGCTTTGCCACCGTAGTGGAAATGGCCGCGCCGCAACTTGAGGGTCGTGCTGCCTTGGACCAGCTTTTGGCTGACGATCAGCCGAATCTGCCGAAGGTCTATGCCTACTGGGCCGAACTGGTCAGCGATGCCGATGCCGCCGATGAGCTCTTTGCATCATTTCCATCAGGCAGGCTCTTGGGCCTGGGCGGAGATCTCAAAGTAGACGGTTCACTGGGCAGCCACACGGCTTACCTGCGCGAAGGCTACAGCGACCGCTCCGGGGAGCGTGGCACGCTGTACCTGGACAAGGAAGAAATTGCAGCACATCTGGTAGCGTGCAGCACCCGCGGCATCCAGGCTTCCTTCCATGTCATCGGCGATGGAGCACTGGATGTGGTTCTTGACGGTTTTGATCTGGCCGCCGAACAAATCGGCGTTTCCAAGGTGCAGATGGGCCGACACCGCCTGGAGCATGTGGAGATGGTCGATGAGCCAACTCGCTCACGGCTTTTGCAGTATGCCATCACCGTTTCCATGCAGCCGGTATTCGATAAGGCATGGGGCGGTTCGAACGGAATGTACGTTCAGCGCTTGGGCGAGCGCGCCGAAACGATGAACAATCTTTCGGCCATGCTTTCAGCTGGTGTACCAATGGTTCTTGGATCCGATGCTCCGGTGACCAAGGTCGACGGATGGGAAGTAGTGCGCGCGGCGATGAACATGTCCAATGCCCAAGCGCGCATTTCGGCACGCGCCGCTTTCTTGGCCCAAACCAGGTCAACGTATCGTGCCATGGGCGAGATGAATCCGCTAGCCGGCCAGCTGGCTATCGGAGCACAGGCAACTTTCGCCGTGTGGACCGCCTCGGAACTTGCTGTGCAGACCCCGGACGTTCGCATTAGCTCGTGGAGCACGGACGCTCGAGCAGGCACGCCAATGCTGCCGGTGGTGGACGAGGAAATTCCGCAGTGCTTGCGCACCGTTCGTGCCGGAATTACGATCTTCGACAATCTGGAGCAGGTCAATTAGCTTAAAGCGAAACCATTGACTTTAGCCTAAAAATTTTCATCAAGAACGCCCTGACTAGTGGTGTCTAGATAAAGGCTGAAGTCATTAGATGGTTGACAGCCTAGGTGGGTTACCCACTAGGCTGAGGTAAGCGCCTCTTCGCGATGCACAAGCGTTGCGTTCGAAACGACGCAGTTTAAACGACGATCCTCAGTGACCTTAGATAACATTTTGCGAGCTACTTGCGGGCAAAATAGGGCCGAAGTCACTGAGGATCGTTGTTTTAGGCAGTGTCTTCAATGATCTGGCGAACAATTGATGACTATACTTTGAATTTGGACTATCTCTTCCCGCTGCCAGATTTTGCTGGATTTCCAGCTTTCGGGTTTCGGGGGAGAGCTTTTATGTTGCATACCCAGAAAGGTGTCGCCGAGTGCGCGTCATTACAATCATCCCGACCTATAACGAGCTGGAGTCGCTCCCGCTAACCGTAGGGCGGTTGCGGTCCGCAGTACCGGATTCGGATGTATTGATCGTTGACGATAACTCACCGGATGGCACAGGCGAACTTGCTGACAAGATGTCAGCCGATGATTCAAACATCCATGTGCTTCACCGCACCGGCAAGGACGGTCTTGGCGCCGCCTACATCGCGGGCTTCGAATGGGCACTGGCTCGCGACTACGATGTCCTGGTTGAAATGGACGCCGACGGTTCGCACATGCCGGAACAGCTTCCGCGTTTGCTCGAGGCAAGCGCCGCTGGTGCCGACCTGGTCATCGGATCGCGTTGGGTCAAGGGCGGCGAGGTAGTTAACTGGCCGCTGCTGCGCAAGATCATCTCCCGTGGCGGCAGCTTCTACTCCCGCACGATGCTTGGACTTCCGCTTCGCGACATCACTGCCGGGTACCGTGCCTTCAAGCGCGAGACACTGGAGGCCATCGACTTCGATGCTGTTGAATCGCGCGGCTATGGCTTCCAGGTAGATATGACTTTCCGCGTGGCCATGCTGCGCAAGACGATTGTCGAGGTTCCAGTGACCTTTGTGGAGCGAGAGCTTGGGGCATCCAAGATGAGCGGCAACATCGTCTTCGAAGCGATGTGGAACGTAACCCGTTGGGGTTTGGGCGCTCGTTGGAAGAAGCTGACTTCAAAGAAGTAGATTTCATGATTTGGCGCGTGCCGGGAGGAAACCCGGTGCGCGCCATTTCTGTTTTCAGCTCGGTGCCGCTGCCCGCTGAAAACATTCGAGGGCTGGTTCCACAACCATCGGTTGTGGAACCAGCCCTCGAATATTCCCTCAAGCCGGCACTGGGCTTGCCAGCGGCTTATCGGGGAAGTGCTAGACAGTTTCCCCGCGAGCTGCACGCAGCTGCTTCAGGCGGTCTGCCAGAGTCTTTTCCAGCTCCTCTTCGCTGCGACGCTCCAGGAGCATATCCCAGTGGGTGCGGACTGGCTTCTCATTGTTAGCTTCTTCCATCTGGGCTTCGCCATGGACAAGCTTGGCTTCCTTGCCGGTCTTGGTGTGCCAGACGGCTGGAATTTCAGCTTCCGCTGCAAAGACAACAAAGACGGTCTCGCCGTCTTCGGTACGGTATTCCACGCGCTGACGGGCAGCCGGCTCCACACCTGCCTCAGATTCCATGCTCTGTGCACCCAGGCGCATGCCTCGTAGGCTGCGATCGCTCATGATTTCCCTCCGCGATGTTAAAAGAATTCGCTACACGTACCAACGTTTGACACCGAAAAATAATTCCAGCCAACAAGCAGCATTGGAATCTTCAGGCACCAAAACATCCATTATACGCGTTAGCGGCGAGGTGCATGGTCTGCACCTCGCCGCTAACTGCTATCTAGTTATGAAACCAGCTGCTGCTACACGTCGCTGCCAGGAGCAGGAGGCGTTGCTGGGGACGTGTTGCCACCAAGTGCGCCGCCGATGCCCTTCAAGGCCTCGGTCAGTTCGCTTGGGATAACCCACAGCGTGTTGGAAGTGCCTTCAGCAAGCTTCGGCAAGGTCTGCAGGTACTGGTAAGCCAGCAATTCCTGATCTGGCCGGCCAGCGTGAATTGCGTCGAAGACCTTCTGGATAGCCTGGGCTTCACCATCGGCACGCAGGATCGATGCCTGCGCATCACCTTCGGCCTTCAGGATCTCTGCCTGGCGCTGGCCTTCAGCGGTGAGGATGGAGGACTGCTTGGTACCCTCAGCGGTCAGGATGGCGGCGCGGCGGTCACGCTCTGCGCGCATCTGCTTTTCCATCGAGTCCTGGATGGACAGTGGTGGATCAATGGCCTTCAGCTCGACACGCGAAACACGAATGCCCCACTTGCCGGTGGCCTCGTCCAAAACTCCTCGCAGCTGGCCGTTGATCTGGTCGCGGCTGGTCAAGGCCTCTTCCAAGTTCAATCCACCAACGACGTTACGCAAGGTGGTGGTGGTCAGCTGTTCTACAGCTTGGATGTAGTTGGCAATCTCGTAGGTTGCCGCACGCGGCTCGGTGATCTGGAAGTAAACCACGGTGTCAATTGAGACCACCAGGTTATCTTCGGTGATCACTGGCTGTGGCGGGAAGGAGACCACCTGTTCGCGCAGATCAAGCAGAGGCAAGAGGCGATCCACAAACGGGATCAACAATGTCAGGCCAGGATTCAAGGTGCGGTTGTACTTGCCGAGGCGTTCAACAATGCCGGCACGTGCCTGGGGCACGATTCGCACGCTGCGCAATAGAACGACGATCACGAAGATCGCCAGAACGACAAGCACAACGGTTACGCCAAAACCATTAGAATTCATGGTTCGTACTCACTTTCATTGTGCGGGGTGATGAAAAAGTCGAGAAGGATTCAGCTGTCAGCTGGGTCTTCGGGCTTCGGGGAAAGATATGCGGTTGCGCCATCAATGCGCGAAACCACGGCGTAGGTTCCAGGGGTCATCGTTGGAACATTCGATTCTGCGCGAACGGTCCAAATTTCGCCCTGGATTTTGGCTGAGCCAGAGATCCGAGAGGTGGGCTCGAGGATCAGCGCATCCGCACCGATCAATCGCTCGATATTGGACCTGAATCCAGCCGGTGATTTTTTCAAATGCCTAACGGCGATCGGCCGAACGAGCAGGATCATCAAAAGCGAAACTACGCAGAAGACAACAACCTGCAACCACAGCGGGCCATTGAGCAGGGCTACCGTGACCCCTCCGAGAGCACCTATGCCCAGCATGATGAAGTAAAGGTCGAGTGACAGCATCTCGATAATGGCCAAGAGCAAGAACAGCGCAAGCCAGATTACCCACGCATTACTTATGATCCATTCCGCAGTAGTCATGGAATCCACCTAATTTCTCATAGGACAAGGGCCACAAGCTTTGGCCTTTCCTACATTCTGCCGTATCCCGGGCATGAAAGTAGTAGTCATTTTGGGGTATTTTCTATGGCTCAGGGACGAAAACGTGTACTCCAAAGGATGCTGTTACCTGCTGGTTGCCGAGGGAGCGGACTTTGTCTCTCAAGGTTTCCGGGGAGAGGTGGTGTCCCGCGGGGCCCATGAAGGCCAGGTTGTACAGATCCTCTTCGTTCAACGCCATCTGATAGCTCAGGTGCTGAGTTTCACTGTGCGCCAGATGCTCGGCAGCAAACTTTTCGCTCAGGGCAGCCAATTTCCCTTCAGCAACCGATAGCATGCCCAATGGCTCGATCACTTCGTTCAGGTGATCGGGTTCGCCGGTGACGACGATGCACGCGCCGTCCTCACGCAGGACTCTGCGAAACTCGGCTGGGTTGTGCGGAGCAAAGCAGTTGAGCACCACATCGCGCGAGGCATCGGCCGACGGCAATCGCCGCCAAACGTCCCACACCACAGCCATGGTGCTGGGCAGCTTCGCAGCACGGCGCATGGCAAACCGGGAGATATCCAGCGCCAGTGCATCTTGCTGGCAGTTGCCGGTAGCGGTGAGGATCTGGTTCAGGTAATAGCCCGTGCCAGCGCCCGCATCGAGCAGATCCAGGGTAGATCCTTTGCGATATTTCTCTACAAGTTCCGAGAGCTTGCCTGCTAGCGGGGCGTAGTGTCCGCTCGACTGGAATGCCTCTCGTGCCTGCACCATGGCCGAGGTGTCTTCAAGGTAATTGGTTCCCTTGCCAGTGAGGAAGTTGAAGTAGCCCTGTTTTGCGGCGTCGAAGCGATGGCTGGAGTCACAGCGCAGCGACTTCCTCGTCTCGTCGCTGAACTGCAACGGCATGTCGCAGACCGGACAGGTGACGGTGGTATCGATGTTGGGCATCAGAAGTTCAGAACCTTCTTGGCGGTGTCGACATCCAGGCTTTCATGGCGCCATAGTTCTTGCTCATTGATTAGCGAGCGCGTTTCCGACTTATCAACATAGACGACCCCGCTGAGATGATCCGTCTCGTGTTGCACGATTCGTGCTTGCCACCCACTGAACTCGCGCGAATGTTGCGCGCCGTCGCGGTCCTCGTAGGTTGCCGTGATATCGGCAGGACGAGTAACAACGCCCTGGAAGCCCTCAAACGACAAGCATCCCTCATAAAACACGGCTTCGCGATCGGTGGTGGCAGCGTACGACGGGTTGAAAATTTCGAAGTACTCCAGCGGTTCGCGTTCGCGTTCGGCGGCAATCTCTTCTGGCACCGGGTACAAATCTTCAAGCACTGCGATCTGAAGCGGAATACCTACCTGCGGTGCAGCCAGACCTACACCCGGCGCGTGATACATGGTTTGGCGCATGGCGCTTAAAAGCTGTTCGAGCAGGGGCTGATCCAGCTGTCCGGTGTAGGCAACGGCTTGCTGCCGAAGTACTGGGTGGCCAAGCTGGACGATAGGCAGGACGAGATTGTCGTCAGCTGTTTCTAGCACTGCGAGCACAAGCGCTTGGATCTCTTGGTTGGTGTATTCAGGATTCATGGAGAAACAGTGGTCCGTTCTATGTCGTGGCGGTGTAGCTGCGCTAGCCGCGAGGTCAATCGCGCCTTTTCGGCGGCATGAAGCATATGGCCCAATTGGGACAAGTCGTCCTCGGCGTACAAATGAACTTCAATGTCCTTGTCGTAGAAGACATCGATCAGGTTCGCGAGACGGCGCTCTTCATCCATTGGCATCAGTTCGCTGGATGGGATTTGGGTGATGTGCCACCGCGGAAAACGGGTGGCAAGTTCTAGATAATCCGCGGTATTGCGCCGGGTCCTGCAAATTTGATCGAAGCTAATCCAAATAGCCTCGCCTGCTTGGCGGGCCGGGCCGATTCGGTCGTATCCGATTTCTATCCATGTTTCGAGCGAGTCTCTAGGCGCCTGCTGGGGGAGCAGGGTCAGTGAACCACTGCGATACCCTGAAGTGGCGCCCTCCATCTCTGCCTTCCGTAGCCGGTAGTCCAGCTCATGATCCAGCTCAAATACCTCGTAATCAGCACGGATGGACTCGATGATTGGCGTGACCAAATGGTGAAAGGCATCGTCGTCGAGAAGCTTCTCAGGCGCGTAGTTGGACGTGGTCACCAATTGAATATCGTGTTGCTTGCAGTACTTGACCAGTTTTCCCATAAACATGGCATCGCCTGGCTCCGTGCAGTGGAATTCGTCGAAGATGAGCACCTGGATGCCAGCCAGTTCCCGTTCGAGCCCTTGAGAAAAAATGGCGCCAAGTGGCTGGCCAGGGACGCGATTTTTGGGGGAGTTCAGTTGGTGGAAGAACTCGTGGAAATGAAATCTCCTAGTGCTGTGCGCCGGGAGATGCGCAACCAACGAATTGGCGATAACCGTTTTCCCTCGACCGGGCGGGCCGTAGATATAGGCGCCTTGCGGGGCGTTTTTCGAGGCTGGTCCGACCGTCTTGCCTAGTACGTTGATGAGCTGTTGCTGGGTAGGGTCAGCGATAATTCCTTCTGCAGCCAGGGAATCCAGGATTTGCTTGGCCAGGGCATTCTTTGCGGAATTTCGTAACGACGGTTCGGGCATAACTAAATTTTGCCATTCCCGGATGCGGCATCCAATTCACAGGCTTTCCATCAATTCTCGACACCATCAGTGCAATGCCGTTCGCAGGCCTGAGAAATATTCAGAATACCTAGTCAGAGACTTAAAGTCTCAATTCCTTTCGGATGATTTATTCAGGGGAGTTGCGCCAGGCAAGGGCTCGCTGGAGGCTGGTCTGTGTGAATTTTCGCTATGCCTATCGCTTTTACAGCGGGTAAGTCCATAATGGACACACTCGGCAAGCAGTTTGTGAAAAGCTGATGGGTCGAGGAGTTGATGCCATGGTTTCAGGGAGTGTTCGTGATGACTGGTGAATATAGCGTCCCGAGGGCGCGAGCAGAAATCATATCGAGTGATCTGCTGGATATGACGGTGACCGTTCTCAAGACATTATCCGATCCTTTGCGGCTTCAAATGCTCTGGGCGCTGTGTGATCGGGATCTGACGTTGTCTGAGCTCGCGCAGCTGATAGGTGTCAGCCCGACGGTGGCCGGCCAATTGCTTTCGCGCATGAGGACCGCCGGGGTCCTGCAAACTGAAAAGTCTGGCCGTCACGTGATCTATTCAATGCACGATGAGCTTTCCCGCCAGTTTATTCGCCAAACTTTGGATTTTGCAGCGCACCGACTTGAGCTGCAAGGCGCCTCGGATTCCACAGAAGATTGAGCCAGCATTAATAGGCGGATTAGCTGGTAGATACGCTACTTTCGTGCGAGTTATCAGTAAGCCGATAATCTACATTATGTAAAGTAGTGGAAATCTGGCACTCCCCAATAGTCCAGTTTCGCCCGGACGATTCTGATGTTCACCTCATCAGAACAAAACGCTTGAAATTGCCAAGCACCGGTTCCGCTTGCGGCCAACGGGCCCGTTGGCAATGAAGATGCCTCGGAGGTTGCTTGCATCGATACCGATGTGCAGACGTGTTCTCTGGAACATCCTGAACTCAACGTCAGTGCTTTTGAACATCAGCTGAAACGGTAATCTCGCCGGTTTTTTGGAGTCGCAGGCTTTTGGGGTTCCTCAGCCAGCAGCAATAAATTGGTGTGCTCCTGGAAACGTGGCTGCATCCAAAAGTCTTTGCATCGAAACCCGGAATGGTCTCTGCTTGAGCGTCAGCGATGCGTCGACAAATTCGGAATTGGGAGCTTTGCAGGGTGCCTGTCAGGTTAGTCTAGAAGGAGCTACTAAAGACGTAGCACTCCCCTATCTTTCAAGGACTGACGCAAGACTATGTCACCAAGCGCCCTATACCGGACGGTTGCTCGTGCAGAAGCGATCACCTGGACGTTATTGATTATCGCAATGGTTCTCAAGTACGCAGTGAAAGTCGGTGACTGGCCGGTATCGATTGCAGGCTTCGTCCACGGCTTCGTCTTCCTTACTTACATTGCCACTTCCGTTTTGGTCGGCATGAATCAGCGCTGGAGCAAGAGGCTAATTCTCGGCGCCGCAGCAACATCAGTGATTCCGTACCTGACAGTTCCTTTTGACAGGTGGCTCGAGCGTCGAGGCAAACTTGTTGGCTCCTGGCGCACTCAAGCCAGTGAACATCCGGCAGATCAGCGTTGGACGGATTCGACCATGCGTTGGCTTGTTGCGCGACCGGTTCTTTCATCCATCGCGCTTTTTGTCCTGATTGTCGCGGTCTTTTCCACCATGCTGGTCATGGGCCCTCCAGGTGGCCGAAGCTGATCAGCTCCTGTTGGAGCATCTGGCTTCAGGCCAGTCTTCTCCGGCCCTGACTACACGGACCGGTTCTCCATACTGGGGCAAAGCGTACTTTAGCCACTAGGACTTCCCGGAGGTTCGTTCGGCGTCGCCCTGACAAGTAGCGGCACGACCCTAACCATGACGAGCATCGCCACGAGCTCAATAAGCGTCTGCGTCACTACGACTGACGAGGCCAGTGAGTATTCAAGCGGCAAAGCCAGTGCGATGGGCAGTACAACCAGGGAGTTCCTAGTGACCCCGCTGAAGCTCACAGCACGCAGGGCCGTTGCTGGAAGGCCGAATGCTTTGCCGATATGAAACGCGGCGAAACCTGCCACAGGGATGAAGATAATAAATACTAGCGCCGCCTGAATCAGGCTTTCTCCCTGATCAGCCAACACGTGGAATTGTGAACCCACCACGCTGAAAAGCGTTCCCATCATGGCTGGAACCATGAAGTTCTCTGCGCGGCAAGCGATATTGCTGAAGCAAGCAAATTTATTGCCCAGGATCTGAGTAGTAATCGCAAGCACCAGCGGTATGAATATGAGCAATGTCAAGGTTGCTGCAAATGGTTCTGGCGCAAGCATCTCCATTGAGGATTTCCCGACTATGACGTACATGTAGATGGGAATCAGCAGCATCTGCAGTAGCAGCAAGAGCGGTGTTGCGGCGAGCAGCTTGTGGTTCTCTCCCCCGGCCAGTCCTGAAAAAACGATGACGTAGTCCACGCATGGCGCCAACAAGACAAGGGCGACACCGATCAAAACAGCTTTATCGGCTTGGACGAATCTCGTCAAAACGTAAACCAGGATCGGGATCACCATAAAGTTGGTTACCACCAGAACCGCGACGAATCTGAAATCCCTGAAACCTTCGACCAGCTTGGTCAGCGGGATGCTCAGGAACGTGATGTATAGCAGTACGCCCAAGAATGGATTGATCGAAGCACCAAGGACGCTGCTGAGGATCGGGAAGCGCCCGCCAATAAGGCAGCCTGCCGCGATAGCCAGTAAATAGAGCCAGATCTGATGCTTGTTCATCCACGTCGTTGCTGAAGACAAGAACCCTACGCTCCCTATAACTGATTATCGACCATTGAATAACTGCCTGTGGGCCTGTTCTTGCTGATGGTGCTCCGCTGTGTCTGAATCAACAGCGTCCTAGTCCTGAAAGCTGCCGTGAATTCGACGGAGGCATCCCTATCATGAGTACATGAAGCAAAGTATGAGCAAGTGGCCCTGGATGGTTTCCATAGACGTTCTCCTCATTGTTCTCTTCGCGTTGCTGGGACGCCGAGAACATGAGCATGGGCTGGAAATCAGTGGAATCTTCATGACTGCCCTGCCCTTCCTCATAGCTTATGTCGTCATGACTGTCCTGTCGCGGCCATGGCAGACGATCAATAAACTTTGGCCAACAGGTATTCTGGTCTGGCTCGGAACCGTCGTCTTGGGTGTTGCGACACGCTTATTGATGGGAAAAACGGCCGCGATTTCATTCGTGATCGTCACGTTGATTGTTCTCGGGCTATTCTTGCTTGGCCGACGAGCAGTCTGTGGATTTGTCGCTAAACGATCACAGCAACAACAGGCCTAGCCCGTAGGAGCCGGCAGCAACCAAGCTGCTGGAGAACGTGCCCAAGATGAATTGTTCAGCCGCGCGGTGGTCTTTCAATTCAGAGAACCGGCCGAGTCCTTTAACCGCCAATACGATGGCGATTCCTTCTGGCCAACCGGCCCACAACGCGCTGACGATGGCAGCTCGCTCCAGGAGTCCGATCCATAATCCGCCACGAAGCGGAGATGGGTCGGACTCTTCCTGATTGATCTCTGAATCATTTTTGGCGGCCAGCTTGAAAACGAGTTCCGTAAATGGTCCACCAAAACTCACCGCGAATATGGACGAGAGCATAACGACATACAGTGTCGGTACATGGCTGGACTGGTCAGTTTCACCGGATGCTGCGGATAAAACGGCCGCAGCAGCAGCCAGAAGTCCGGAGATCACAATGAGAACTTCGCGCCGACGCGCCCGCTTTCCCATGGCGTAACCCAGATATGCAGCGAGGCAAGAAAGTATGGTGGCTAGGCTCAGACTCCCCCACGCGATCCAGAACATCTACAACTCCCCTAGCATTTTCAATTGTCGAGTCAGTGACTTCGCTGCCTCATCCATCATTCGATTTGCCTCAAACCATAGTGCTGCGGATAGGCGAGACGAGACAGCTTGCTGGGTGATTCCCAATTCCTTGGCAATCTGTTGCTGGGTAAGTCCCTCGTCAGCCAGGGTTCCCGCTTCCCAGGCGGTGGCCCTGCGCTTGGCGACGATACAGGCGGTTAGCTGGAGCTCGGCTTCTAGCCGCGTTGCTTCATGGGAGGGCCCATGGACGGCAACGTGCGCATTCGTATTTTTTGAGCGCTCAACGGCGACTCGGGCGTATTCAAAAGCTGGACCACGACCGGCCCGAGTCTCTTTTGGCAAGGGGGTCTCAACCTGGCCGAATCCCAGGCCGACGCTCCAATCCCCCGAAGCTGCCATCATGACGGCCAATCGAATCGCTTCTGACGCATCATCGAGTACAGCTTGAACCTCGTCTCCGGCGGTACGCTGGAATGGACGCACTACCGGAACTGTGGCGTTGGCCTGTTCAATGAGAGCTTGCACCTTGTCTTCCGAAGAACGAGAGCGCCGCTGGTCGATGGTCAAAACTATCATGCGACAAGTATAAAGCATTGTAAAAATTAATACTAACTTTAAGGCTTGTGAAGCGCGTCCCTGTCGCTTTCGACCGACTCGCTGAAATTGCATTTTCGACTAGAGTTGAAACTAAGTCATAGGCCTTCAGCGTGAAGGCTCAAGTAGTGAAAGGCGCAATTATGGTTACTGCATTCGTCATGATTCAGACGGCCACGGACAGCATCCCGGAGTGTGCTCAACAGATTTCCGCAATCTCAGGGATCAGCGAAGTCTATTCCGTCGCTGGCGACTGGGATCTGATTGCGGTAGCCAGGGTTCATAAGCATGAGGATCTGGCGGAGGTAATCGCCAATAAGCTCTCCAAGATTCCCGGGATTCGGGGCACACAAACCCATATCGCATTCCGCGCTTACTCGGATCATGACTTGGAAGCAGCTTTTTCCCTGGGTTTGGATGACTAAAGCCGCAGAACGACGGACGGGTTCTGGTTTCCGCTTGTATAAGCGGAAACCAGAACCCGTCCTTGTTTAAGCCGGTGCGCTACTCGCCTACGATCCTCTGAGTGGTCTGCGACCAAGTGGCCAGAACGGACCTTGCGGCTCCGGAATCAATCGAGGCGGATGCCTTTGCGACAGCGATCGCCATGCGTTCTTCGAAGCTGCCCTCGTTCGTTGGTTCGTAGGCGACCATTCCCGCTGCTGCGTTCAATACAACGGCATCGCGAATTGGCCCCTGCGCTCCAGAGACGATCTCTTTGACAACCTCTGCATTGTGTAGGGCGTCGCCTCCGCGGAGCTGTTCGATGCTTGCGCGCGCTATGCCGAGATTCTGCGCATCAAAAATGAACTCGTTGACCTGTCCATCGCGAACCTCCCATACCCGGTTAGGTGCGGTGGTGGTCAGCTCATCGAGGCCGTCGTTGCCCCGGAAGACCAGGCCGCGAGAACCGCGGCTGGCCAAGACGCCGGCCATGATTGGAGCCATTGCCAAATCTGAGCAGCCGATGGCCGACGAGCTGGGAAGGGCGGGGTTTGTCAGGGGCCCCATGAAGTTGAAAGCTGTTGGCACGCGCAGCTGGCGCCTGGCCACGGCAACGTGGCGCATTGACGGGTGGAAAACGTTGGCAAAGCAGAACGCGATTCCAACCTTGTCGTATACCTCGACAAGCCTCTCGATTGGTACATCAAGGCGGACACCGAGCGCTTCAAGGACGTCAGCGGATCCAGAAGAGGATGATGAGGCGCGGTTGCCGTGTTTAACTATGTTGATGCCGGCGCCTGCGCAGACCAAGGTGGCCATCGTCGAGATGTTGACGGTGTTCTGGCGATCTCCGCCGGTCCCCACAATGTCCAATGTTTGTGCTTCGATATTCAACGGCTTCGCATTGGCAACCATGGAATCAACGAGGCCGGTCAGCTCCGCGACGGTTTCACCCTTGGAGCGCAAGGCAACCAGGAAGCCGGCAATTTGAACATCGCTGGCCTCGCCGCTCATGATCTCATTCATGGCCCACGCTGCCTGAACGCGACTGAGATCGCCACCGCTAATCAGGGTGGCTAAGAGATCTGGCCACGTTGGGAACTTTTCGTTTTCAAGGCTCGTTGACACAAATGAAAGCCTATCGAGCCGGCAGTCCCAGACCCAATTCATGTCGCCAAATGATGTGTCTCAAATCGCTAGAATCTTAGTGTTTCTAGGGATAAATAGGGTACAAGAGTGTTGCATAAATGATTGTTTAGCAAGACTCGCCGAATCAAGCTCTACGAATTGTAGAAAGAGTTTTCTGCATACTTCCCCGTGTTTCCGCGGTTGTTGTTGATGTGTGGCGCAAAAAACCTCCGACAACGCCTTTCTGCATTGGTATCTGAGGGGCATTTAGAGACATAATGTCAGTGTGACAACTGCGACTCATGCCCCAAATACGACGGCGCCACATGCGCCGAACCGCCCAAACATGGTGTCGGTGGGAACGATGGTGTGGCTCTCCAGCGAGCTCATGTTCTTCGCCGCCCTCTTCGCCATGTATTTCAGCCTCCGGGCTGCCGCGCCCGAACTATGGGCGAATGAAACTGCCAAACTCAACGTGCCGTTTGCGCTGGTTAACACCTTGATTCTGGTGTCCAGCTCGTTCTCGTGCCAGCTTGGCGTGTTCCGTGCCGAAGAATTCAAGCCTCGCCGTTCCGGCGGAGTGTTCAACTTCAAGGAATGGGGAATGATTGAATGGTTCATTCTTACCTTCATCCTTGGTTCCATCTTCGTCTCGGTCCAGGCTTATGAATACGTCACCCTCGTTCACGAGGGCGTAGCACTGAACTCGAACTCCTACGCTTCGGCCTTCTACATGACCACCGGCTTCCACGGCCTTCACGTCACCGGTGGCCTGATTGCATTCCTGCTGATCATTGGTCGTGCAATGCTGGCTAAGAAGTTTGGCCACTTTGAAGCAACGGGTTCCATCGTTGTGTCCTACTACTGGCACTTCGTTGACGTTGTTTGGATCGCGCTGTTTGCGATCATCTACTTCTTGAAGTAGCAACTTTTAGTCATTAGTTGCCACACCAAGAAGTACGGCAACACCACACCAAAGAAACTAAGTGAGGAACCAGCAAGTGAAGGCTCTTTCGAAAAAGCGCCGCCACCCGCTCGCCGCTGTGGCCCTGCTTCTGTTTGGATTGCTGATTACCGGCAGTCTCTACACCGCAGCAGGAAACATCAGCGAAGCGAAGGCCGCTGAGACCACCGCCGCATCGCAGACCGATGTTGACGAAGGTCAGAAGCTTTTCGTCGCCAACTGTGCTACCTGCCACGGTATGCATGCTGAAGGCTCGGACTCCGGTCCTTCGCTGATCGGCGTTGGCGCCGCAGCTGTTGACTTCCAGGTGGGCACTGGCCGCATGCCAATGCAGATGCAGGGCCCCCAGGCCCAGGTGAAGCCAGTCCAGTTCGATGACAAGCAGATCTCCCAGCTGTCGGCCTACGTGGCCAGCCTGGGTGCGGGTCCAGCGATTCCGGATGAGGAATACCTCGATACCACCCAGGGCGATGCTGCCCATGGTGGAACTGTCTTCCGCGTGAACTGCGCAATGTGCCACAACGCGGCAGCAGCCGGTGGTGCTTTGACCCGAGGAAAGTTTGCTCCGACGCTGACCGGCGTAACTGAGAAGCACATCTACGAAGCGATGGCTACCGGCCCACAGAACATGCCCGTGTTCAACGACTCGAATATCACCCCAGACGAGAAGCGTGATGTCATCACCTTCTTGAAGACCATTGAAGCCAATGGTTCTGCCGGTGGTGCAGCCCTGGGCTCCTTGGGCCCAGTTGCTGAAGGCTTGTTCACCTGGACCGCAGGTCTGGGCATCATCATCGCCTTCACCATTTGGTTGACCTCGCGTCCTTCCTAAGGCAAACCACGGCACTGGCCGTAACCATCACTACGTACATAATTTCCTAACAGAAGGATGAGAGAGAAACATGGGCGACCATAGTCACGGCAGTCCCGAAAACTCGGGCACCGTTGCTAAGGCTGACGATGTAGCTCAGGATCGTTTCCCCGATCCGGGCTTGCCACCCCATCGTCCGCGTCTCGCAGATCGCGATCCGCGCGCAGCCAAGCGACACGAGCGTCAAGTAGCGCTCCTATTTACCATCTCCATCATCGGAACGCTCTTCTTCTTCGTGGCCTACTTCGTCTTGGGCCGCCTGGGCGAAATGTCTTTCGCTGAGCTGCGTGTGCAGAACGCTGCACTGGGCCTGGGCACCGCATTTGCGATGCTCGGTATCGGTGTAGGTATTGTTCACTGGGCAAAGACCCTCATGCCGGATCACGAGCTCATGGAAATGCGCCACGAGATCCGATCTGAAGAAGACCGCCAGGATGCAGTCGAGATCGTAGATACCGTTCTTGAAGAATCCGGCATCAAGCGTCGTCCGCTGATCCGCAACACCCTGATCGGTGCCATCGCCTTGGCTCCGATTCCGGCGATCTTCATGTTCCGCGACCTGGACCGCACCGGCAACACCGCGCACCAGATGATCGATTCCCTGCGCCACACCATGTGGGACACGGGCATCCGCTTGACCCGCGACCCATCCGGTACCCCGATCAAGGCATCTGATGTCCAGATCGGCTCGGCCTTCCACGTTGTCCCAGAGGGCATCAACGAAACCGAGAACCCGCTGAATGAAAAGGCCAAGGCCGTAGTTCTGCTGATGCGCATGGATCCAGCGGAAATGCAGATCTCCGAGGGACGCGAAGACTGGAACGTGGACGGCATCGTCGCATACTCCAAGATTTGCACCCACGTCGGTTGCCCAATCGCACTGTACGAGCAGCACACGCACCACCTGCTGTGCCCCTGCCACCAGTCGACCTTCGACCTGACCCAGGAATGCAAGGTCATCTTCGGCCCAGCTGGTCACGCACTTCCACAGCTGCCAATCACCGTGGACTCCGAAGGCTACCTGGTCGCGCAGAGCGACTTCCATGAGCCTGTTGGCCCGTCCTACTGGGAGCGTGGTTAATCATGACGACTTCTAACGAATACCAGGCATCGACCGCCACCGGTCGTATCGCCAACTTCGTGGATTCACGTGTTGGCGCCTCGGCCATGGTCAAGGAATTCGGTCGCAAGATCTTCCCTGACCACTGGTCGTTCATGTTCGGTGAAGTGGCAATGTACACCTTCGTGCTGCTGCTGCTTTCCGGCACCTTCCTGACCTTCTTCTTCGATCCGTCGATGGCCCACGTGGTCTACAACGGTTCGTATGTGCCAATGAAGGGTCTGGGCATGTCGACCGCCATGGCTTCCACCATGGATATCTCCTTCGACGTGCGCGGTGGCCTGTTCATGCGCCAGGTACATCACTGGTCGGCACTGCTCTTCGTAGCATCGCTGTCCGTGCACATGCTCCGCGTGTTCTTCACCGGCGCATTCCGCCGCCCTCGTGAATTGAACTGGGTTGTCGGTGGCGTGCTGCTGATCATGGGCTTGGCTGCTGGCTTCACCGGCTACTCCTTGCCTGATGATCTGCTTTCCGGCAACGGCCTGCGCATCATCGACGGCGTCATGAAGGCGCTCCCAATCGTTGGTACCTACCTGTCGATGTTCTTCTTCGGTGGCGAGTTCCCAGGCGAGCACGTAATCCAGCGCCTGTACTCGCTGCACATCATGATTGTGCCTGCGGTGATCATCTTGCTCATCGTTGTCCACCTCTTCATGGTTGTGACCCACAAGCACACCCAGTACCCTGGCCCAGGCCGTACCAACGACAATGTTGTTGGCTTCCCAGTTGGCCCGGTTTACGCTGCCAAGGCCGGTGGATTCTTCTTCATCGTCTTCGGCATCGTGGCTTTCATCGCCGGCCTCTTCCAGATCAACCCGATCTGGAACTACGGACCATACGACCCATCCCCTGTTTCGGCTGGTACCCAGCCTGACTGGTACATCGGTTTCGTTGATGGTGCACTGCGCTTGATGCCAGGTACCCTGGGCAACTTCAGCTTCGAGTGGATCATTCCGTTCCCTTGGGGTGACAACACCCTGGTGCTGTCGGTTCTGCTTCCGGCACTGGTTCCTGCTGGCGCGCTCTTCGTGGTGATGTTCGCATGGCCATGGATCGAGCGTTGGGTAAACAAGGACAACCGCGAGCACCACTTGCTGGATCGTCCGCGCAACGCGCCGTTCCGTACCGCTATGGGTGTTGCCGGTGTGATCTTCTACAGCGTGATGTGGGCAGCTGCATCCTCTGACTTGATCGCAACCCACTTCCACGTGGCGCTGAATGACGTGACCTACTGGTTGCGCGCGCTGTTCTTCCTCGGCCCGATCCTGGGCTTCTGGCTGACCCGCCGCATTTGCCTGTCGCTGCAGCGCAAGGATCGCGAGATCGTCTTGCACGGCCGCGAAGCGGGCATCATCCAGATGTCGCCAGAAGGCGGCTTCAGCGAGAAGCACGAAGAGGTCGACGTGTACAAGCGCTACCTCTTGACCAACTTCGTGGATCGCCAGTACATTCCGGCTGAGCCTGACGCTGCCGGCCACATCTCCGGTTCGGAGAAGCGCCGTGCACTGATCTCGAAGTTCTTCTTCGAAGATCGAGTCGCCCCGGTAACCCCATCGGAACTGGAAGCAGCACATGCTGCCCACGGCCACCATGAGGTTGAGGGTGACATGCAGGACTCGATCGGGAAGTAATTCCGACTCGCGTTAGTCACAGAAGGAGGGACACACCGAAAGGTGTGTCCCTCCTTTATTTAACCCAACACGCCAGAAGCCCACAGGAACGATTCTGGGCGCTTTAGAAGCGCCGGACGCGTAAGCCCGGTCACCGGCAGGACCGATAGGCCTCGCACGCGGCGGGAAAAGGCCTGTGGCGGTCGCCAGGTGATAGGTGTCCCCCAATGGCCGCCATGGCACTGGCCTTCTCGCACGGCACCATTGGAATTCCCGCGGCCGGATCCGCATTGCGCCAGACGCCGGTGCCTGGGAATCTCTGTGTCCGATCAGCCTGTGTGCATATCGGCAAACACAGGTGATCGATGCAGAACGGGCCGTGCCCGGAGACGAGGGCCGTACACACGGCCGAGAGCAGCAAGCAAGCCACTGGAAAGGGTTCGGGGTGCCGTGTTTCTTGCGGAGCGTGCAGGCTTGCTCCCCCGCATGCCAAGGCTAGAACGAGTCGGTGTAGCGCGGGGTGCGCGTGCCTACACGCTGCAGTGGAACGAAGAGCTTGTAGCGGTCCGAGCGATAAAGCGACACGGAATAGTCGGCGAGCCTTTCACCGATATAGGCGTAGCGGGTGATCTGCAAAAGCGGGAACCCCGGTTCAACGGCCAGCAAATGGGCTTGGCTCTTGCTGGCGGCGGTGCTTTCGACCTGGTCCTCGCCCCACTCCAAAAGGATCCCGTAGCGCTCGTGGAGCGCCTGATAGAGCTTGGACGGCGGTTCGGCATCAACGAAGCCCGGAACCAGGTCCGCTGGCATGTAGTTCTCGTCAAGGCTCATTGGGGTGCCATCGGCCAGCAGCAGACGCTTGAACTGCACTACCGGCGTGCCTTCCTCCAACATGAGCTGCAAGGCGAGGTTGGTGTTGGCCTTGATTTCGGCAAATTCGAGAACGTGCGCGTCCGGGACCATGCCTCGGCGCATCATATCCTCGGAATAGGAATGCAACCTAACGCGTAGGTCGAGCTTCTCGGGCACCACGAACGTGCCGATGCCAACCACGCGCTTGAGCACCTGCTCGTCGACCAGCGCGTCGATGGCCTGCCGGATGGTCTTTCGGGCCACGGAAAAGTGCTCGGCGAGCTCGCGTTCTGGTGGAAGCTTGTAGCCAGGCTTGCAGGCCTCGCGTGCATGGTTCTTTAGGATCTCCCGGATCTGGCGGTACTTGCTCTGCTTGCTTGCGGGATCAAGATGGCCCTCGACCTTCGGCTGGGGTGCGTGGCGCATTATCGATCTCCTAGGCTCTGGCTGGGCCGTCGAGTCAATGCCGGCCCTGCTGTAATTAAAAGACTAATGGGGTGACAAGCCAATTGCTTGTCACCCCATTAAGGTCACTGCTTAGTGTGCGTGGTCTCCACGGCTGTATTCGTAAACCCAGCCGGTCACACCGACGACGGCCAGGCCGGCTCCGATGAAGAAGACCCACCAGCCTACGGCGAGGCCCAGGAAGGAGATTGCCGCAGACGCGGCCAGTACCAGTGGCCACCAGCTCCATGGCGAGAACAAGCCGATATCACCGGCGTTCTCGTGGATCTCACCGTCAACGCGGTCCTCGGGACGAGGGCCGATGCGCTTGGCGGTGAACAACAAGTACCAGCCAACCATTGCGGACAGGCCTACCAGCATCAGCAATGCCAGGAAGCCAACCCATTCGCTCCAGTTGGTCATGTAACCGTAAACTACGGCGACAGGGGCGAAGAAGAAGACGCCACCCAGGAAGATCCAGGATTCAATTTTCATCTTTACAGGTCCTTCTGGTCAGCAGGGCCGAAGATCTTCGCAACCGGGGTTTCCGGGGTAACGCGACCGCTCAGTTCCGGGTGGTGCAGGTCCAGAGCTGGGCGCTCCGAACGGATGCGTGGAATCGAGTGGAAGTTGTGGCGTGGTGGCGGGCAGGAAGTCGCCCACTCCAGCGAGGCGCCGAAGCCCCACGGATCATCAACTTCAACCTTCTTGGCGTAGCGGAAGGTGGTCCATACGTTCCAGAAGAACGGAATCATCGATGCGCCCAAGACGAACGCGAACACGGTCGAAACCTGGTTCATGAAGGTGAAGCCATCTTCAGGCATGTAGTCGGCGTAACGACGTGGCATGCCCATGACGCCCAGCCAGTGCTGGATCAGGAACGTTCCGTGGAAGCCGATGAACAGCATCCAGAAGTGGATCTTGCCAAGACGCTCATTGAGCATCTTGCCGGTCCACTTTGGCCACCAGAAGTAGAAGCCAGCGAACATTGCGAAGACCACGGTACCGAAGACCACGTAGTGGAAGTGCGCCACCACGAAGTAGGAGTCCGAAACATGGAAGTCCAGTGCAGGAGCGGAAAGGATGATACCGGTCAGGCCACCGAACAAGAAGGTGATCATGAAGCCGATGCTCCACAGCATGGGGGTTTCGAAGGTAATCGAACCGCGCCACAGGGTACCGATCCAGTTGAAGAACTTCACACCGGTTGGCACCGCGATCAGCATGGTCATGAAACCGAAGAACGGCAGCATGACCGAGCCGGTGACGTACATGTGGTGGGCCCACACGGAAACCGAGAGGGCAGCGATCGAGATGGTCGCGAAGACCAGGCCCTTGTAGCCGAAGATCGGCTTGCGGCTGAAGACCGGGAAGATCTCCGAGACAATGCCGAAGAACGGCAACGCAATGATGTAGACCTCTGGGTGTCCGAAGAACCAGAACAGGTGCTGCCAGAGGACGGCGCCGCCGTTCTCGGGATCGAAGATGTGAGCGCCGAAGCGGCGATCAGCACCCAGTGCGAACAGCGCGGCTGCCAGTGGCGGGAAGGCCATCAGCACGAGCAGCGAGGTGATCAGCGTGTTCCACGAGAAGATCGACATGCGCCACATGGTCATGCCAGGGGCACGCAGGCAGATGATCGTGGTGATGAAGTTGACGGCACCCAGGATGGTACCGAAGCCCGACAGCGCCAGTCCGAAGACCCAGAGGTCTCCACCGACACCTGGCGAGAAGGTGGTGTTCGAGAGCGGCGCGTAAGCGAACCAACCGAAGCTAGCTGCACCCTGCGGGGTGAGGTAGCCGGCCAGGGCGATGGCCGAACCCATTGCAAAGAACCAGAAGGCCAATGCGTTCAGACGTGGGAAAGCCACATCCGGGGAACCAATCTGCAAAGGCATCATGACGTTGGCGAAGCCTGCGAAGAGCGGGGTTGCGAACATCAGCAGCATGACGGTGCCGTGCATGGTGAACAGCTGGTTGTACTGTTCCTTGGTCTGCAGGATCTGCATACCTGGTTCGAACAGCTCTGCACGGATCAGCAGCGCCATAACGCCACCGACGCAGAACAGGACGAACGAGCTGATCAGGTACATGTACCCGATCTTCTTGTGGTCGGTCGTCGTGATGTAGTCGACGAAGAGGCGACCCTTCGACTTCGGCACCACGGCTGGGGCAATCGACCGGACGTCGTCAGTTGCATATTCAAACGTTGTCATCGTGATTATTCTCCTTCCCCGTGTTCGACTACGACGCCGTTAACCGTGTCCGGCTGGCGGTCGTATTCTTCGCCGATGTGTCCATCGTCCATCTTTGCGAGCTGAGCCTTGAACTCTGCGTCGCTGACAACCTTCACGTTGAAGAGCATCTCGGAGTGGTACTCGCCGCAAAGCTCGGCGCACTTTCCGTCGTAGTTGCCTTCAACCTGAGGGGTCAGGTAGATGTGATTGGTCTTGCCCGGGATCATGTCCAGCTTCTGCAAGAAGGCTGGTACCCAGAACGAGTGAATGACATCGCGGCTATTCAGATCCAGCTGTACCGACTTGCCTGCTGGCAGGTACAAGGTCGGCAGTTCTTCACGAGCGCCTTCCGAGCCATCGGTGTGCAGGTGGGCCTGCGTGCCAGCGAAATGCTTCTCAGTGCCCTGGTAGGTGTAGTTGAAGTCCCAAGACCACTGCTTGGCTCGAACGTCTACTACGACCTCGGAATCAACAGGCTTGTTGATGCTCTTTTCCAGGGTGTTGTTGAAGCTGAAGAAGACTAGAACAAGGACCAAAGGAATGGCCGTGTAGAAGATCTCCAATGGCATGTTGTAGCTCAGCTGGCGGGGGTAACCGGTGTCGGTCTTGCGGCGACGGTAGGCGATGATGCACCAAAGCATCAAGCCCCAAGTCAAAATACCGATGACAACCACGGCGATCCACGAGTGAACCCAGAAATCCTGGATTGCAGCTGTGTGGTTAGTGGTGTCACGCTCCACGTTTGGGAGCCAACCGCGTTTAGCCTCCGCTGAACATCCCGTCAACAGCAGCGCGCCGGTGCCGACTAAAGCCAGAACTTTGGCTTTAGCAGACCCGCGACTGCCGGTTCGGTCTTGCGAACTCACAGACGGCCCTTCCTCTTTGTTGGTGCAGAATGTGGTCTTCATAAGTCACCTCGTGGTTTAACGTGTTGCACGGTGAGGTGGCTTACGAAGGGAAACATAGTTTTACTACTTAACGTAGAGCTTACCCTCTTCGGGGTCAGAATGCCGAAAAACGCCGCTGTTCTAACGAGAAATTTCTTCAACGTTTGAACAGCGGCGTTAGTTCCCTTGAGCCTAGTGGAAGGAGTCTCCACAGGCGCACGAGCCGGAAGCGGAAGGGTTATCGATGGTGAAGCCCTGCTTGGAGATGGTGTCTTCGAAGTCGATCGAAGCACCGGCAAGGTAGGGAACGCTCATCTTGTCGACGATGACCTCTACGCCGTCGAAATTGCGAACAGCGTCGCCTTCGAGCATGCGCTCATCGAAGTAGAGCTGGTAAATCAGGCCTGAGCAGCCACCTGGCTGCACGGCGATGCGCAGACGCAGATCGTCGCGGCCTTCCTGCTCCAACAGCGAACGCACCTTTTCGGCGGCCACGTCGGAAATATTTACCTCGTGGGTTGGCAACTCGGTTGGGTCGCCCTTGGTTTGGTCAACAGCTGCAGTCATGATTTCCTCCCATACTGCTCGTTGTGGCATCTGCTTCAGGTTTGCCCTGACGCATCGCCTCTGTTCTTGCTACTATCCTACGTCGCTACGGCGAGGATTTCTCCCCTTGTGTCACGGCGTATGACACGCCTCATAGTCCTTCAGCGTTGATCCTGGCCAGCAACAGGGCTTCAGCCTCAATTGCATGCTGGAAGTCGCCAAGGTGCAGGGATTCATTCGCCGAGTGGGCTCGGGAATCAGGATCCTCGACTCCGGTCACGAGGATCTGCGCCTTCGGGAATACCTCAAGCAGATCAGCGATGAATGGAATTGATCCACCCAATCCCATGTTCACTGGCACAACGCCCCAGGCTTGTTCAAGAGCCCAGCGAGCAGTGTCGTTTGCCGAAGCTTCCAGATCGGCCTTGTAGGCATTGCCGGCTTCTTTGGCCTTGAAATCCACCTGCGCACCGCGCAAATCGACTCCCCGCACATGCGCCTCCAGCGCTTGAAGTGCCTTGGCTGGATCCTGGCCCGGTGCCAAGCGCATTGAAACCTTGAATCGAGTTTGCGGAATCAGGGTATTCGACGACTGGTCAACGGTGGGGACATCCATTCCAATAACGCTCAGCGCTGGTTTATTCCACAAGCGATCGGTGATTTTTCCGGTGCCAGCCAATTCGAATGAATCCAGGACGCCGGAATCATTGCGGAACTGCGCTTCGTCAAAGTCGACTTCGGCTGATTCGTTGGCAACAAGGCCGGCAACGGCCACAGCGCCGTCTTCATCGTGGAAAGTGGAGATGAGCTTTGCCGCGAGGAGCGGGGAATCCAATACCGGCCCGCCGAACATTCCGGAATGAACCGCATGCTTGAGCGATCGCACGGTGATTTCAGCGGCACACATCCCGCGCAGCGAGCTCGTGAGCGCCGGCGTGCCGATAGCCCAGTTGCTTGAATCGGCGACAATGATCACGTCGGCTGCGAGCTTGTCCTGATGAGCTTCGAGGAAGTTGCGGAACGACGGCGAACCTGCCTCCTCCTCCCCCTCGAAGAAGTAGGTGACGCCGAGGCCGAAATCTTTTACAAGGTCCAGCACTGCGCGCAGAGCTGCGATATGGACCATGATTCCGGCCTTGTCGTCTGCCGCTCCACGGCCAAAGAGGCGGTCGCCGATCTTGGTGGCCTCGAATACGGGGGTATTCCAGTCTTTTTCGCTGCCCGGAGGCTGCACGTCGTGGTGGGCGTACAAAAGGACAGTTGGCTTGCCTGGCGCGGCCTTGCGCCGGGCTACGACTGCCGGGGCGCCCATGGCGCCGTTTTCGGCAGGTTCACGCAGAATCTCCACGCTCTCCATGCCTGCATCCCTGGCCAGTTCGGCAACGGCTTCTGCCGACTTTTCCAGATTCTGCGGATCAAAGGATTCCCACGCAATGCTGGGAATGGAAACTAAAGCCTTGAGTTCTTCAAGGATCTGCTCGAAGTTCGTTTCAATGTGGCCTTTTAATGATGAAATATCAACACCGTTCGTAGCGGCGTCGAAGACAGAATTTGTGCTCATGTCTTCAGCCTAGCAATTCATTGCGTATCGAATGTCACGCGACAAGCTAATTCCGGCTAGGATAGAGGGGTGTTTGGACGTAAGAAGGATGAACCTCAATCCCCCGTAAATGTACAGCCCGTAGAGCAGTCATCGGAATCAGCCGATGGACGCAAAACGGGGCCAACGCCCAAGCGCAGTGCGCAGCAGGCGAATCGTCAGCGACCTTTGGTTCCGACTGACCGCAAGGCGGCCAAGGAAGCAGAACGGCAGCAGCGCATTGAAGCTCAGAATCGCTTGCGCATAGCCAATGAAACCGGCGACGAGCGCTACCTCATGCCACGCGACAAGGGTGAGCAAAAGCGTTATACCCGTAATTTCATCGATTCTCGCTGGATGTTTGGCGAGTTCATGATGTTCATCATCCTGGCATTCTTGGTGATTTCGCTTGTATTCCAGAGCAACCTCCAAATCCAGGTGTTCGTTCAGCTGGCGCTTTGGGTTGTTATCGCCTTGATCATCCTTGAAGCAATCGTCACCTCGATCCTGCTCAAGCGCCGTCTCGTGGCCAAGTTCGGTCACATGGAACGCGGAGTTCGCATGTACGCAGCGATGCGTGGAATGCAGTTCCGCAAGCTTCGCTTGCCTAAGCCGCAGGTTGCACGCGGGGCCAAGGTCGACTGATTCACCATATCTAGCAATAGAGGCAAGCGCATTCGAGCTTGCCTTTTTTGCTATACCCTGGCGACTTGGAACAAGGTAGAAACTTTGTAAATTAGATTACAATGTTTTTGCTCGCAGATCTTGCAATTCCCAGCACGCTTTTTGCCTCGTGCGCTCCCCCTGCATTAACTGAGCAGATCTTCTTGTACCGGCAGATACAAGGCCTGATTCCGATCCTTTTTTGCACCCCGCTCCAGCCTTAACGCAGATCGGGGCTGGAGAACGCTGCCGTTCTCCAGCCCCGAAGCTTGCCAAGCCGGTGCGAGTGGAATCTCGATCGCTCTAGAGCATGCGCTCAAGGTCCTTGTTGATGGAGCGAGCCCAGAACGGGCCTTCATACAAGAATGCGGTGTATCCCTGCACGAGATCAGCGCCCGCGTCCAAGCGATCCTTGACATCTTGTGCGCTTTCTACGCCGCCCACGGCAATAAGCGCCATGTCAGCAGGTACGAGCGAACGAAGCTGGCGAAGCACAGCCAGGGAACGCTCCTTTAGAGGTGCTCCCGACAAGCCGCCAGCACCAATTTCCTCAACCTTTGCCGCGTCGCTCTTCAAGCCGTCACGGGTAATGGTCGTATTTGTCGCGATGATGCCATCGAGCTTCAGCTCTATTGCCAGCTGTGCCACGTCCGAGACATCCTCATCGCTCAGATCCGGAGCAATCTTCACCAGCAAGGGAATGTGCCGTCCGGAGACTTTGTCGGCAAGCTCTCCTACCTCCGAAAGCAACGGACGCAGCGATTCGACGCTTTGAAGCAGTCGAAGGCCAGGAGTATTAGGGCTGGAAACGTTGACCACCAAGTAGTCGGCATGAATGGCCAGTTGGCGCGTCGAGGCGAGGTAGTCCCCTACAGCGTCGTCAAGCTCAACTGCTTTGGTCTTACCGATGTTGACGCCAATGACCGGTCGGGTCTGCTGGTAGTCGCCCTTCAAGTGCTGGCGCGCGCTGGCAACTCGAGCTGCAACACGCTCAGCGCCTTCGTTGTTGAATCCCATGCGATTGATTACTGCGCGGTCTTCAACGAGGCGGAAGAGCCGAGGCTGCGGGTTGCCTGGCTGCGCCTGTCCGGTTACGGTACCAATTTCAACGTGGCCGAATCCAATATCGCTGAGCGCAACGATTCCGGTAGCCCCCTTGTCGAATCCGGCGGCCAGTCCGAAGGGCGACGGGAAGTCGATTCCCATGACCGTTCTCTTCAGTTTCGGTGCAGGAGCGAAAAACTTGCGGGCGGCTTTGGTGAGCCCGGCACGTTGCGCGATCTTGATGGCATTAAAAGCAAAATGGTGAGCCTGTTCAGGATCCATCTTGGTGAACACGTGCTTGAAGACCAATGGGTATATGCGCATGAAACCATTTTCCCGTGAAGTACCCGAAACAGACAACTTGAGATGAGTAGTATTCAAGATATGAAGGAGCACATCATCCGCGAAAGCGACGCGTGGCCTGATTACCTGGCCTCAACGCGGGCCGGCGAGTGGTCCCAAGATCTTTTGGGCGAGTCGTTCGAATGCCAAAGCTTGGACTTCGGCGTTGATGATGAAGGGCCTGCGGTAGCAACCCTGGTTCGCTACCGTCCCGGCGGAATCCGAAACAAGCTTGGGCGCAACGCACGGGGCATCGTGCTCAGCGTGCACGGGTGGAGCGACTATTTTTACAACCAGGAATTAGCGTTCTTCTGGCATTCCCAGGGCTATCACTTCTACGCCGTTGATCTGCGCCGGCACGGCAGGAGCCTGAGATCAGAACACCAGCTGCCAGGCTACGTCGACGATCTGGCGGTTTTTGACGAGGATCTCGATGCGGCGCTGTCCGTGATCCAATCCGAGCATCCGGCCCTGCCCATTGTCGCCCAAGGCCATTCGACCGGTGGGCTGATCCTGAGCCTGTGGATTGCCCGCAAGAGTCCCGGAATCGCGGCGCTGGTACTGAATTCACCGTGGCTGGAGTTCCAGGGAACAGCGTTCTTGCGCATTCCCATGCACGGGCTCATGGAAGCGATCACAAGAACAAATCCCCGTCGCAAGCTGATAGGTCCGGAATTCGACCACTATTGGCAATCCCTGAGCGCTCAAGCGCACGGTGAATGGGACGTTCACCGGCTGTGGCGGCCGCGCCTGGCATTCCCCAATACAGCTGGATGGCTCAAGGCCATCTTTGATGGGCACGCCCACGTGGCCAAGGGCATGGATCTTCGCTTGCCGATCCTGGTCATGACTTCTGACAAAACCCACATCGGAACCAGCTACTCGCCGGATATGCAGCATTGCGATTCGGTGCTTGACGTTCAGCAAACCCGACTTCGCGCAGGGAAGCTGGGAAGCTTCGTCACGCTGTGCGAAGTGCCTGGCGCCATGCACGATGTTTTCACGTCAGCCGAGCCAGCCAGGGCAACTGCCTATCGGGACCTGGCCTTGTGGCTGCGATTGGTCGGAAAGATTCGCAAATAGGCCTTAGGCCTGTGGCTTGTCGATGGCGCCGCCATACCTCCGGTCGCGCTTGGCGTACTCCTCAACGGCGGTGAACAAGGTGCGGCGGTCGACGTCTGGCCAGAGCTGGTCGAGGAACACCATTTCTGCGTACGCAGACTGCCAGAGCAAGAAGTTGCTGGTTCGCTGTTCGCCACTGGTGCGCAAGAACAGGTCGACGTCCGGCAGTTCGGGTGCATGCAGGTACTTGGCGATGGTTTTCTCCCCCACCGCGCTGGCGCGCAGTTTCCCTGCGGCAACATCTTTGGCAATAGCGCTCACCGCATCGCCAATCTCCGCACGTCCACCGTAATTGACGCACATGGTCAGCTGGCACCCCTGGTTGGCCTCGGTGAGCTCTTCGGCGGCACGCAATTCGTTGATCACGGACTTCCACAGCTTGGGTTCGCGCCCGGACCAGCGAATGCGCACGCCCCAAGAATTCAGCGTATCCCGCTGGCGGCGCAGAACGTCGCGGGAAAATCCCATCAGGAAGCGCACCTCGTCCGGGCTCCGCTTCCAGTTTTCGGTGGAGAAGGCATATACCGAAACGTACTTGATGCCCATTTCGACTGCACCGGCCATCACGTCAAGGAGGGCTGCTTCACCCGCGCGGTGGCCTTCGGTGCGTGGCAGGCCGCGCTGATTGGCCCAGCGTCCATTGCCGTCCATCACGATGGCCACGTGCTCAGGGACCAGCTCCCGGGGAATGGCAGGCATGCGAGGATTCGCTGGATGCGCGTATGGCGCTACGGGACCTCGGCGGCCGGTGATCTTCGGAAGTTTTTTCAATTTCTCTCCACGAGACGTAGGGAATTCACTGCACGCTCAAGGTGCCACTGCAAATAGTTTGCCACGATGTCCGCTGCCTGCTTGCGTGCCCGAGGGCCGGCCTCGGCCACGCTGGCCCAGTTGCCTTCGAGCAGCGCCTGCAGGTAGTCAATGGTGATCGGATGGGGCGACAACGATCCTGGCGGACGGCATTCGGCGCAGACCACTCCGCCCAGCTGGATATGCACAGCCTGATGCGGGCCGGGCTTGCCGCACTTGACGCAATCGGTAAAGGATGGGGCCCACCCTGCCATCGATAGCGCGCGCAATATGTAGGAATCCAGCACAGCGCCGGAATCCACGCGCTGCTTGGAGAGCAGGGCGATGGCTCCATGGAACAGCCGATATTGCTGCAAGGTGGAGTCGCCTTCGGCCTCGAGCAGCTTTTCGGCAATCTCGGCCATGGCGTTGGCAACGGTGTAGCTCGGATAATCTGCCACCAGCAATTGCCCGTAGGAATTGCGAAGCTGCGCCTGGGAGACGATGTCCAGGTTCCGCCCCATCACCAGCAGGGCCTCGACCTCCATGAACGGCTCGAGGGTTGCACCTAGCCGCGATGACGTGCGGCGAACTCCCTTGGCCACCGCGCGGACAATGCCCTTGGGCGTGAGCAAGGTGATGATCCGGTCCGCTTCTCCCAGCTTGTGGGTGCGCAAGACCAAACCACGCGTGTGGTAACTCCTGGAAGCAAAACCTGATCGGGACACGGAGAATATTCTCCCACTACCGCAATCAAAGTACGCAATCTGGAGGATTGGTGGTGTCGCGAGGATGCTGCCGGAAAAAAGTGCACGCCATGCCAAAGGCCATTGCCTTCGCCATAGCGTGCACTTGTTCTACAGGGCTTGGCCCCTTTAGGCGGCGTCGCGGATCGCGCGGTTCACTGCCGAGACAACAGCCTTGAGCGCTGCAATGTTAGTGTTGGTGTCCATGCCGATGCCCCAGAGGATGCGATCGCCAACGGCGCATTCAACGAAGGCCGCGGCACTGGCGTTGCCGCCTTCGCTCATGGCGTGCTCGGTGTAGTCCAGGACGCGCAGGTCCACGCCGTCGTCGTTGAGCATTTTCACCAGCGCAGACAACGGGCCGTTGCCCTGGGCAGTGCGTTCATGGGCCACGCCGTCGATGATCAACTTGGTATCCAGCTGGAAGCTGCCATCTTCGGCAGAGGTTGCCGTAGCCGAAGCGATCTCGTAGTAGCCCCATGAATCCATGCCTGAATCCTTGGCGACCGGCAGGTATTCATCCTGGAAGACATTCCAGATGCGCTCCGAGGAGATCTCGCCGCCTTCGGTGTCGGTCTTGCGCTGGATGACGCCGGAGAACTCGATCTGGGCACGGCGCGGCAGATCCAAGTTGTAGTCGTTCTTCAGCAGGTACGCGACACCGCCCTTGCCGGACTGCGAATTCACGCGGATCACGGCTTCGTAGGAGCGGCCGATATCCTTCGGATCGATCGGCAGGTACGGAACGGCCCAAACCAGCTCGTTGATGTCCTTGCCCTCGGCGCCGGCCTTGGCTTCCATCGACTCCAGGCCCTTCTTGATGGCATCCTGGTGCGATCCGGAGAAGGCGGTGAAGACCAGGTCGCCACCGTAGGGGCTGCGTTCTGGCACGGGCAGCTGGTTGCAGTACTCGACGGTGCGGCGGATGTGGTCCATGTCGGAGAAGTCGATTTCAGGATCGATCCCCTGGCCAAACAGGTTCATGCCCAAGGTGATCAGGTCGACGTTGCCGGTACGCTCGCCGTTGCCGAACAGGCAGCCTTCGATGCGGTCCGCGCCGGCCAGGTAGCCCAGTTCTGCTGCGGCCACGCCGGTGCCGCGGTCGTTATGCGGGTGCAGCGAGAGGATGATCGAATCGCGGTTGGCCAGGTTGCGGTGCATCCACTCGATGGAGTCCGCGTAGACGTTCGGGGTAGCCATTTCCACGGTGGCTGGCAGGTTCAGGATCATCTTGTTTTCCGGGGTGGCTTCCAGGATTTCGGCCACAGCCTCGGAAATGCGCTTGGCGAAGGCCAGCTCGGTGCCGGTGTAGGACTCCGGCGAGTACTCGTAGGTGATCTTGGTGCCGGACAGCTGCTCTTCGTACTTCTTGCACATTCGGGCGCCCTGGACGGCGATGTCCACGATGCCGTCCTCGTCCTGGCGGAAGACGACTTCGCGCTGCAGGATCGAGGTGGAGTTGTACAGGTGGACGATGGCCTGCTTGGCGCCTTCCAGCGCCTCGTAGGTGCGCTCGATCAGGTGTTCGCGGGACTGGGTGAGCACCTGGATGGTCACATCTTCGGGGATGCGGTCCTGTTCAATGAGCTGGCGCACGAAGTCGAAATCGGTCTGCGAGGCCGATGGGAAGCCAACTTCGATTTCCTTGTAGCCCATCTGCACCAGCAGGTCGAACATCTTGTGCTTGCGCTCCGGGCTCATCGGGTCGATCAGCGCCTGGTTGCCATCACGCAGGTCGACGGCGCACCAGCGCGGGGCCTTGGTGATGTATTTGTCGGGCCAGGTGCGATCGGGCAGGTTGACTTCGATCTGGTCCTGGAATGGAACATACTTGTGGATTGGCATGTTCGAAGATTTTTGCATGTTCTGCATTTCGGTGTGTCCCCTAGACAAAAATAGTGCTTAGTTTTCTGGGGCCAGACAAGAGCTACTCCGCGACGAGGGGTCGGCCTGTAGACCACTAACGGTCCTTTGGATCCTCGCAGCGGCTGAGTAGTAGTAGAAGCTCGAAATGCACGAATTGAGCATAACACCGAGGATTCGGCTGTGCTCAAACTTATGTCGGCGCTGTGTCACATTGTGGACAGCCGGCGTTCCGGCGGCCCTAGACAGCCCAGGCCTGCCAGCGAAGAATGGGAATCAAACGGTACCGGCACAAGGAGGCTTGCAGATGAAAGCGATCATCGTCGGCGCGGGAATCGCCGGACTGGTGGCCGCACGGCAGCTGGGCCTGGCCGGCTGGCAGGCGCTGGTGCTGGAGCGTTCGGCGGCGCCTCGCCCCGATGGGTACATGATGGACTTCTTCGGGCCGGGGGTGGAAGCCTCCGAACGCATCGGCCTGCACCCCTACCTGGCCGAGGTGGCCTACCAGGTGGAAGCAGCCGAATACATGGATCCGGGCGGACGGGTCACCGCCAGCCTGGACTACCTCAAATTCGCGGATCTGGCTGGCGGCAATGTGCTCTCCTTGCTGCGCCCCGATATGGAGAGCGCGGCACTCAAGGCCCTGGACGAGGTGGAGGCAGGCCGGGTACAGCTGCGCTACGGCGTGCACATCGAGCGGATGGAGCACCATGGGGCGCAGGTGCAGGTCTGGCCCGGCGGCGGGCAGCCGGTGGAAACCGCTGACCTGCTGATCGGCGCCGATGGCATCCACTCGGCGGTGCGGGCCGCCTTCTTCGGGCCCGAGGAGGACTTCCTCAGCCCGCTGGGGATGCGCGCGGCGGCCTTCATCGTGCACGAGCCGGCGCTGAACCGGCAGTTCAAGAACCGCTTCGTGCTCAGCGACACGGTGGATCGCACCGCGGGGATCTACGGGTTGCGCGACTCGGAGGTCGCCTCGTTCCTGGTCTACCGGCAAGATCCGCTGGCCAAGCTGGACGGGACCCGCGAACGCTTGCGCCGGATTTTCGCCGGCGCCGGCGGCCAGGTGGACCGGCTGCTGGAACTGTGCCCGCCGGATCCGTACGACGATGCCGTCGCCCAGGTGCTCGTGCCCTGCTGGCATCAGCGCGCCGTGGTGCTCATCGGGGACGCAGCCGCCGCGGTTTCCCTGCTGGCCGGGCAGGGCGGCGCGATGGCGGTGTGCGCGGCCGCGGCGCTGGGCGATGCGCTGGGCCCGGTCTCCAGCCCGGAGCAGCTGCCGGCGGCCCTGGACGAGTATGAACGGGTGATGCGGCCGAAAATTGCCACCGCGCAGGCTTCGGGGCGCCGGGCGGCCAACAGCTTCCTGCCTCGCCGCAAGTTGGGCCTGCTGTGGCGCCGGCTGATCCTGCGCTCCACCAGGCTGCCAGGAATGGATCGGATCATTGCCCGGCAGATCGTGAAGCGGCTGGCCAAATAGCGGCCGATTAAGCAACAACCGGCCGGAACCCAAATGGTTCCGGCCGGTTGACGATGCCTCGTGGCACCGGGTGCCTTGCCGCTTAGAAGCCGAGGCGCCCGAGCTGCTTGGGATCGCGCTGCCAATCCTTGGCGACCTTCACGTGCAGGTCAAGGTACACCTTGGTGCCCAGCAGCTTCTCGATGCCCTGGCGCGCATTGGAACCGACTTCACGCAGGCGCGAACCGCCACGGCCGATCACGATGGCCTTCTGGCTTGAACGCTCCACGAACAGCGAGACGTGGATATCGATCATTGGGTTGTTCTCTGGCCGGCCCTCGCGAGGAATCATCTCTTCGACCACCACGGCCAGCGAGTGCGGCAGCTCGTCACGCACGCCTTCCAATGCGGCCTCGCGGATCAGTTCGGCGACCATCTTGGCCTCGGGCTCGTCGGTCAGCTCTCCGTCTGGGTATAGCGGCGGCCCCTTGGGCAGCTGCTCAACCAGGACGTTGGCGACCTCCTGGACCTGGAATTCCTTCACCGCAGAAACCGGGATGATGGCGGCAAAGCCATTTTCCCCGAAATTCTGGGTGCCCATTTCGGCGACCGCGATCAATTGCTGGGCGAGCTGTTCGCGGTCCACCAGATCAGCCTTGGTGACCAAGGCGACGATCGGCTTGCGCTGCAATTGGGCCAGCTGGGTGGCGATGAACCGGTCGCCGGGGCCGATCTTTTCGTTGGCCGGAATGCAGAAGCCGATGGCGTCGACTTCCGAGAGGGTGTCTGCCACCAGGTCATTGAGCCGCTGTCCCAGCAGGGTGCGCGGGCGGTGCAGGCCCGGGGTGTCGACCAGGATCAGCTGCGCATCTTCGCGGTGCACAATACCGCGAATGGTGTGGCGGGTGGTTTGCGGCTTGGCCGAGGTGATGGCCACCTTCTGGCCCACCAGCGCATTGGTCAGCGTTGACTTGCCGGCGTTCGGCCGTCCTACGAAGGAGGTGAATCCCGATCGGAAATTCTCCGGCCATCCGCTGGCGGCTAGCAGGTTATGGTTTTCGCTCATGTGAGGAATCCTCGTCGTTCTCAATATGGTCGGATGCGTCCGTTTCCAGGCGCTCTACATGGATTTTGCCGATCCGGTTGCGTCGGCCGGCCAGGGAGACCACGGTCAGCCTCAGGCCGTTGACATCGGCAGTGGACCCGAGCACCGGCACCGATTCCAAGGTCTTGGAGAGCAAACCGCCAACGGTGTCGACGTCTTCCTCTTCAATATGCATGTCAAAATGGTCGGCGATGTCGTCGATGGCCGCAGTGGCTACCGCAAACAGGGAACCATCAGGGTTTTCGATCAGCTCGGTCCTTGACCGATCATACTCGTCATCGATCTCTCCGACGATTTCCTCCAGCAGGTCCTCGAGGGTGACCAGCCCGGCGGTTCCACCGTACTCGTCAATGACAACGGCCAGGTGGATCGATTCCTTCTGCAGTTCCTGCAGGAGCTCAGCAGCTGACTTGGATTCCGGGACGAAGCGGACCTTGCGTGCCAGATCTGCCAAGGTCTCGGCCTGCTGCAGCCCATGGATCTCGCGAATGAGGTCCTTGAGGTAGATGATGCCCTGGATATCGTCCGTGTCCTCGCCGATCAGCGGGATGCGCGAATAGCCAGAAGCGATGAACAGGTCGATGGCGCTGTGCATGCTCTGTTCAGCGGTGAGCACCACCATATCGGTGCGCGGCACCATCACGGAGCGGACACTGGTTTCCTCCAGATCGATGACCGAGGAAATCAGTTCGGCTGATTCCTCATCAAGATCTTCGCCTTCAGAGGCGCGGTCTACCAGGTCCCGCAGGCGTTCCTTGCCCAGGTACCCGACTTCGTCCACTCCGCCGGGGCTCAATGCCTTGGCAATGGACGCCAGCCAGTTGGTGACCGGGCCGAGCACAATGCGCAGCAGCCGGACCATCGGTGCGGTATTCTGCACCACGCTTTCCGCGTTGGAGCGGCCGAAACGCCGAGGCGATACGCTCACCAGCACAAAGCCCAAGCCAGCCATGGCAATAGTCGAAATGAGCCCGATCAGCCAGACATTTTCAATCCATTGGGCGACCAGCAGTGCGACGGCCACCGCGGAAGCTGTTTCGAACCAGATGCGCCAGAACTTGATGGCCTGGGCGTGGGTTTCGGTTTCGTTGAGAATCGCGGAGAGCGACTTCGAATTGGATTCGGCGCGCAAGCGTTCTGCGGCGTGGCGGGACAGTGCGTAGAACGCTGAGTCTGCGGCTGTCAGCACGGCGGAAAACGCCATGAAGACCAGTGCGAGAATCAGCAAAAGTATTTCCACGGGGCTATTCCACCGTTTCCTTCGGCGCCGGGCGCCCGGTGTAGGCCTCCAGCAGGCGGCGTTGCAAAGTGAACATCTCCGTTTTTTCGTCGGGTTCCATATGGTCGAAGCCCATGAGGTGCAACAGGCCATGCGTTGTCAGCAACAGGATTTCATCATGGGTGCTGTGGCCGCCGGCCTTGGCTTGGGCTTCGGCTACCGTAGGGCAAATCACGATATCGCCAAGAATGCCGTTCTCCCCCGGTGCGCTGGCGGATCCCGGGCGCAGCTCATCCATGGGGAAGCTCATGACGTCGGTGGGACCCTCAAGGTCCATCCACTCGACGTGCAGTGCGCTCATGGCCTCTTCGTCGATGAATACCACCGACACCTCGGTTTCGGGGTGCAGGTACATGGCCTTGAGCACCGAGTCGGCCAGTGCGCTGACGTCCTGGAGGTCGACGTCGTATTCGGTTTCGTTATTTACTTCAATGCTCATTTGCTGCGCCGTCCCCGGTTGTGTTCTTTGCGTCGTGTATCGTCCCAGCGGTCATAGGCGGACACGATGTCAGCGATCAGGCGATGGCGGACCACATCTGATGCGTCGAGCCGGCAGACGGCGATGTCATCGATCCCTTCGAGCACGTCGCTGGCCATGCGCAGCCCGGAAGTTGCGTTATTGGGAAGATCGACCTGGGTGATATCGCCGGTCACGACCATCTTCGAGCCGAAGCCCAAACGGGTCAGGAACATCTTCATCTGCTCGCTGGTGGTGTTCTGCGCTTCGTCGAGAATGACGAAGGCATCATTCAGGGTGCGCCCGCGCATATATGCCAGGGGCGCCACCTCGATGGTTCCCGCTTCCAGCAGCTGCGGAATGGTCTCAGGATTAACCATGTCGTGCAGCGCATCGTAGAGCGGACGCAGGTACGGGTCGATTTTTTCGGTCAGCGAGCCGGGCAAGAAGCCCAGCTTCTCCCCCGCTTCAACTGCAGGTCGAGTCAGGATGATCCGGTTGACCTGCTTGTCCTGCAAGGCGGCGACAGCCATGGCCATGGCCAGGAAGGTCTTGCCGGTGCCTGCAGGCCCGATGCCGAAGGTAATGGTCGACTCTTCGATGGCATCGACGTAGCTTTTCTGGTTAACCGTCTTGGGGCGAATGGAGCGGCCGCGGCCAGAGAGGATCTTCAGGCCCAGAACATCGGTGGGCGCGTCGGGGTTCCCGGCGCTGAGCATCTTGATGATCTGCTCGATGGTCTCCGCGCTCATGCGTGAACCGCGCATCGCCAGCGATCGTGCTTCTTCGGCCACCCGCTGCGCCTTGCGGACCTGTTGCGGGTTTCCTGCCAGCACCAGGGCTTGGCCATTAGGCCGGAAACTCACCTGCGGGTAGGCCCCGGAGAGGATTCGCAAGAGCTCATCATTCGGGCCCAAGGTAGCAATCATGAGTTCAGCTGTATCAAAACTAATGGTGAGCGATGCGGACTCAGAGTCCGCTTGCGTCTTATTCTGTTCAACCTGCATGCAGTGCTTGGTGCCCCTTTGGTGAGCTTGATGGTGGTGTTGCTTTGTCCTTGGTCCCATTCTATCCAGTCATCGGGTTTTCCGGTGGAAATTCAGGCCTGAGCGTAAGGGCAGAACCTGAAAGTAGTCTTAAATGAATCTATTCCCAGCAGGTCGCGAAGATATAGATTTGGTTACGGATTAGTAAGCGGGGCCGATTTCGGGCAGATTGCGGCAACTCGTATGGCAAGCTATGACAGCGGCTCCAAAATGTTTTGCGAGCCCAAAACCGAAAAAGTTTCACGGATTGGTATGTAGTGCAGTCAAGGTTCTTGCAGAAAATTCCGCGCCGAATTGGCGTTGTCGGAATTGCTGCCGCCCTCGTGATCGCCGCTGGTTGCGGCTTGAGCAATCGCGAGAGCTCCTTTGAGATGCCAACAAGCGCAAACGCCGAGTCCTTGAACCTGCCTAGTGCCACCGACGCTGGCGAAAAGATCGGCATGGCAACCAAGCTGCCGATCTACTGGCTGGAAAATACGGATACCGGAGTGTTCCTGTATCGCGAGTATCTGCCGGATAACCGCCACAATGAACCGGTCGGCGACGCCATCTGGACCTTGCTGTCTGCCGAGCCTGCCGGACCGCATCGCTACACGCATCTGGGCGCATCTGACGAGATCGGCGTCTCGATGAGCAGCACCAACGTGATCACCTTGGACTTGCCCGCCAAGGTCTTCAGCGCACATCTCGATGAAGGCCTCTCGGAACGCTCGATCCAGCAGCTGGTCTTCACGGCAACGGCTGCAGCCTCTAGTTCCGGCCTTCTGGTGGGCGAAACTGCCCCGACGGTGAAGATCCTTGTTGATGGCCAGCCGAATGCTGACGTTTTTGACGGGTATCGGCTAAAAGACGTTTATGAGCGCAACCCCAAGTTCATGGCGCCGATCTGGATCGTGGATCCGCAGTACGGAACGGTACTGGCAGATGGCAAAGTGCGGATCAATGGACGAACGACCAAATTTGATATTGGAACCTTCTA
The DNA here is from genome assembly GCF_015524875.1 of Glutamicibacter sp. FBE19. Classification (NCBI taxonomy): domain Bacteria; kingdom Bacillati; phylum Actinomycetota; class Actinomycetes; order Micrococcales; family Micrococcaceae; genus Glutamicibacter; species Glutamicibacter sp. FBE19. Next base: position 400,657 of record NZ_JACKQN010000003.1, read on the forward strand.
CTCCCTGCAGAAAAAAGACGCTGACGGCAAGCTCACGGTGATCACCGCGCAGAAGCAGGTGATACCTGGAAAAATTGAAAAAAATGGCGCGTTCAGCATCAGCGAGCGGCTCTCCCCCGGTTCCTACAGGCTCACTTTCTGGGGCATGGAAACCGAATCGGATGCAAAAGTCGGCGAAGTGACTTCAGTCTTCACGGTTAAATAACCGGCGCTTGAACCGCTTTATTTTTCCCTGGAAACCAAAAATCCGCGGGCACCTTTCACAAGGTGCCCGCGGATAGCCATATTAGTCAGATTTCTCCAAGCAAATGCCGGATCAGTACCAGCGCTGCCGGTCCTGCGGTGGAAGCCCGCAATACGTGCTGGCCCAACAAGGCGGCATGCGCTCCAGCATCGGTGAATGACTCCAGTTCCGAATCGGAGATTCCCCCTTCGGGGCCGACGATCATCACAACCTTCTGCCCCTGTTCCGCCCCGGCAAGCCAGCCGGCGACATGCGCCGCCACCGGCTCCCTGGCCTTCTCGTGCAGCACCAGAACCAGTGCCCCAGCCTGGACATCCTCAGCAACAGCCTTCGCTAGTTCCTTGGAATGGGCCGGTGCCAAAACCTCGGGTTCGAAAGCGCGACGCGATTGCTTCTGGGCTGAGCGGACCTGGGCCCGCCATTTGGCCAGGGCCTTATCCGTCTTGGCCGCATTCCAGCGCACGATCGACCGGTCAGCTTGCCACGGGCGCACCGCAAGCACTCCAAGCTCCACCGCTGACTCGACGGCTTGCAAATCACGTTCGCCCTTGGACAGCGCCTGCACCAGGGTGACCGGATGGTCGCTGCCGGTTTCCTGGGTGCATTCGAGCACCCTGGCGCGCAGCAGGTCCTTGCCGGTGCCCAGTACTTCGACTGTAAGGCGAAGTCCCTGGCCGTCGAGCAAGTCCAGGTGCTCGCCTGCTGCGACTCGTTTGACCGTCACCGCGTGATGGGCCTCTGGGCCGGAGAGCTCCAAGGTATCCCCCGGCACTGAGTTTCGTGCCAGTTCGGGGTCGATGACGAAGCTGTGGTTGCTCATGCTCAGCGCTGGTTCAGCTTGTCGCGCAGCCGCGAGAACATGCCGCCTGAATGCTCAACGCGTCCAGCGGTCATTTCCTCGCCTCGCAGCTTGGCCAGCTGCTCGAGCAGATCGCGCTGTGCAGCGTCCAGCTTGGTCGGGGTCTCCACCTGAAGATGCACGATGATGTCGCCGCGCTTGCCACCACGAAGGCGTGGCACGCCCAATCCTGGCAAGGTGACGGTGTCTCCGTCTTGCGCACCGGCCTCCACGTTGATCGGCTGTTCGCCGTCGAAGGTTTCCAGCTTGAGCTCGCAACCCAGTGCGGCTGCGGTCATCGGCAGGCTCATCTTGGCGTGCAGGTCGGTCTGCGCGCGTTCGAAGACCTTGTGGCGGCGCACGTCGACCTCGACAAACAGGTTGCCATTCGGTCCACCGCCGGGGCCTGCTTCGCCCTGGCCGCGCAGCTGGATGCGGGTGCCCGAATCGACACCTGCTGGAACATTCAGCGACTTCGAGACATGCTCGCGCACGCGTCCTTCGCCGTTGCACTCCAAGCATGGGTCCGGAATGGTCGTGCCGAAGCCGCGGCAGGCCGCACAGGTCTCCACCGTCATCATCTGGCCGAGGAAGGAGCGGACCGGCCGCTGCACCTGTCCGGCACCGTGGCAGATATCGCAGGTGACCGGGCTGGTGCCCTCGCGGGTGCACGTGCCGTTGCAGGTCTTGCAGGTGACTGCCGTTTCCATCTCCAGCGGGTAGACGGTGCCCTTGACCGCGTCTTCCAAGTCGATCGTGATGGTGATCAGCGCGTCGCGGCCCGGCTGGGTACGAGATGCCGGGCCCTGGGCCTGGCCGCCGCCGAAGAACTGCTCGAAGATGTCGCCGAACCCGCCGAAGCCTTGGCCGCCGCCGCCGCCAAAGCCCGGGTGGCCGTTGCCGTTCTCATCGCCAGTTGCATCGTAGTTCGAGCGCTTGGTCTGGTCGGAAAGAACCTCGTAAGCGCGGGTCACAAGCTTAAACTGCTCTGCGGCGTCCTCGCTTGGATTCACATCCGGGTGCAGTTTGCGTGCCAGCTTTCGGTAGGCACTCTTGATTTCCTGAGGGGTCGCGTCCTTGGCAACGCCCAGGGTCTCGTAATGCGAGCTCACGTTATTCGCCGTGTCCTTTCCTAAAAATGCAAAGTTCAACAAAATGCTAAGCGTATCGCCAGCGTAGCTAGTGCGCCAAAATCTTTGACAGGTAGCGGGCTACTGCCCGCACCGAGGCCATCGATGTTGGATAGTTCATGCGGGTTGGGCCGAGCACGCCCAGCTTGTTGCGCACGTCGGCTCCGTAGGTCGTGGCAATCACCGCGGCCTCCGAGAGCTGCCCGTAGTGATGCTCGGTGCCGATGGCCACCGCCACGCCGCGCGAGTCGGCCTCCAGCTCGGAGAAGAGCTTGAGCAGCACGACCTGTTCTTCGAGGGCTTCGAGCACCGGGGTGATGGTCAGCGGGAAGTCGCCTTCCACGCGGGCCAAGTTGGCTGTTCCAGACATGATGATGCGCTGGGTATTGGCTGCCTGGGCCATTTCTTCCAAGGCGTGCAATACGCTGTCCACCAATGGCTCGGATTGCTGTTGCGGGTTCAGCCCGGCGCGGGTCAGCTTGCCGCTCAGATCGGCGAGCTGGACTCCCTCGAAACTATTGAGCAGCCACAGCTTCAGGTCGGCCAATTCGGCATCCGAGTACAAGCGCGCAACGGCCATCATGCGCTGGTCCACGGTGCCGTTGGAGGCAATCATGACCATCAGCACCTGGGAGCTGCCCAAGCTGAGCAGTTCGAGGTTCTTCAGCGACGCGGTGTCGTAGTGCGGCACCTGGATCATCGCCACCTGATTGGTCAGCCTGGCCAAGAGCCGAACAGTGCTCTTGAGCATCTCATCCAGGTCGGTGGAGTCATCCAGGATCTTGTTGATGGCATCGCGTTCTGCCCTGGACAGCGGCTTGAGCTCGCCAATCTCATCGACAAAACGGCGATAGCCCTTTTCGGTCGGAATACGGCCCGATGAGGTGTGAGGGGCAGCAATCAGGCCCTCTTCTTCCAGCAGGGCCATGTCATTTCGGATCGTGGCCGCACTGACGCCAAGATTGTGCCGATCGAGCAGCGCCTTGGAACCAACCGGTTCACGCGACTGGACGTAGTCTTCCACGATGGCGCGCAAAACATCCAAACGCCGAAGCTCACTCACAACGCCACCTCCTTGGCATCCCTATCAGAAGGGTTTGGCACTCTAACCTGTCAAGTGCCAAGTCTAATACGTTCAACGGTTGCTAGCATTGGATTTCGAGCGTATTCGATCACAGCGAAAGGCAGTACGTGGCTAATTACTCCTGGGGACCGCAAGATCTCAGTGCCCCGGCACAGAAAAAACTCCGCCAGGTACCCATCGAACGCGGCATGGTTCTGGAAGATGCCACCTCAGGCTGGGTTGGCGAAGTCACGCGTACCGAGAAGTCCGGCGGCATGCGCATCATCGTGCTGGAGGACCGCCATGGCAAGACGCGCTCGTTCCAGGCCGGTTTCGGATTCTATCTCGAAGGCGAACCCGTCGAGATGGTTGATCCGGTAGCCAAGGCCGCGCAGCCCAAGACCATGGTCTCCGCTTCCGGCTCCCGGGCGGTCACCGGATTGAAGGCCCGCCAGGCACGCGCCAGCCGCATCTGGGTGGAAGGCAAGCACGATGCAGAACTCGTGGAAAAGGTTTGGGGCCATGACCTGCGTGTTGAGGGGATCGTTGTTGAACCGCTGCACGGTGTTGACGACCTGGCCGGAGCCATCCGCGATTTCGCACCTTCTCCCGAACGCCGCCTTGGCATCCTCGTTGACCACCTCGTGGCCGGCACCAAAGAGGCCCATATTGCCGCCGAGGCCATGAAGGTCCCCGGCGCGGCACAGAACGTCCTGATCCTCGGGCACCCGTATATCGACGTCTGGCAAGCGATCAAGCCCGCGACGCTCGGAATCAAGGCCTGGCCTGTCATCCCCAAGGGCACCGACTGGAAAACCGGTGTGCTCCGCGCCTTCGGCTGGCCGCACGAATCTGCCGAGGATATCGGTATCGGCTGGCAGCGGATCCTGTCCACGGTCTCGCACTATGGGCAGCTGGAACCACAGCTTTTGGGAAGAATAGAAGAATTGATCGATTTTCTGACCACCGAAGATTACGGTTTCCTAACAATTGACCAATAGCTGGACTTTAGCCCGGTAATCAAGCCTCTGCGTGAACCGAGCCAGCTATGATGGAGAAGAAACCAGCCACAGCAAGACAAGGGAAAATAGTGACTTCACGCCAGACGCAGTCATCGGAGAATTCGCGCTTCGAAGGATCGCGAACCGCTGCGTTGCCGCTGACTCCAACCGAGGACCGGCAATGGTCGACCATGGCCCACTTCGGCGCCATTCTCGGCTGCATTCCGTCTGCCATTATTTTTGCGGTTTTCCGCGACCGGGGCGCATTCACCGCCCAGGAATCCAAGGAAGCCTTCAACTTCACTTTCCCGCTCACCATCCTGGCGATCGCGCTGAACGTCTGCACGATCCTGCCCGGCATCGGCTGGCTCTTCTCAGTGCTTGCCGTGGCCCTGTGGGTTTACATGACGGTTTCAGGCGCCCTTGCCGCCATTCAGGCCAACAAGGGACGCCCCTACCGCTACAAGTTCAATCTTCGCCTGATGAAGTAGCAGATCTACCCAGGTCTAGAAATCGAGCAATTCTCGCACCACGAGGTCGGCTAGCAGCCGGCCTCGTTGCGTTAACACCAAGGTGCCGGCAAAAGCCGCCTTGGCATCAATCAGTTCATCAGCAATCAGCCCCGCGACCTTGGTGCGCCCGGTGGCATCGAGCTCACTGATTTGCATGCCGGAACTCAGGCGGGTCAACAGCATCGTTCGCTCCAGCTGGACAGCCTGGGCATCGGGGTACTCTCGGCCGTGGCCGGGAGAGATCCCGGCATCAATGCGCTGCTGATACGCAGCTGGATGCTTCACATTCCACCAGCGCAGGCCGCCGACGTGCGAATGCGCGCCAGGTCCTGCGCCCCACCAATCGCCGCCCTTCCAATACGCAATATTGTGCTGGCAGGCATTGGCTGGAGTCTTGGCCCAATTGCTCACTTCGTACCAGGAGAAACCGGCGGCAGCGAACATCTCATCAGCCATCTGGTATTTCTCGGCATGGTCATCATCGTCGATATTGGGAACCTCGCCACGGCGGATTTGCGCAGCAAGCTTGGTTCCCTCTTCGATGATCAGCGCATAGGCGGAGATATGGTCCGGCTCGTAGCTCAGCGCCGCTTCGATGCTCATGCGCCAATCTTCCAGGCTCTCCCCCGGAGTGCCGTAGATCAGATCGACGCTGACATCAAGGCCGGCTTCGCGAGCCCATGCCACAGCCTGGGGCACCCGCTTGGGGTCATGGGTTCGTTCCAGGACCTTGAGCACATGGGGCACAGCAGACTGCATTCCGAAGGAAACACGGGTGAATCCGCCGTCGGCCAGTTCCTGCAAGCTTTCGCGGGTCACCGAATCGGGGTTGGCCTCGGTGGTGATTTCCGCACCCGGCTTCAGGCCGAAGTCCCGGCGAATTTGACCGAGCACCGATACCAAGTCGCCGGCGGGCAATAGCGTCGGAGTGCCGCCGCCAAAGAAGACGGTTTCAATTTCCCGGTGCGGCTGGCCCGAGCGCTCCATCACCTCGCGGGCAAAGCTGATTTCCTTGCTCACCGTGGCAGCATAGGTCGCCTGGCTCGAGCCCGAACCCAGCTCGGTGGCGGTGTACGTATTGAAATCGCAGTAGCCGCAGCGCACCGTGCAGAACGGAATATGGACATAAAAGGACATGGTCCGCCCCTGGGCCTCATGCGCGCATGAGGCCGGGAGCAGACCATCGGCCGGAGCCGGATCGCCGTCAGGCAGTACTGATGGCATTTACTTCTTTTTCGGCTCGTCGGTGGACAGGGCTGCGATGAAGGCTTCCTGCGGAACTTCCACGCGGCCAACCATCTTCATGCGCTTCTTGCCTTCCTTCTGCTTCTCCAGCAGCTTGCGCTTGCGGCTGATATCGCCGCCGTAGCACTTGGCCAGCACGTCCTTGCGGATCGCGCGGATGTTCTCGCGGGCGATGATGCGCGAACCGATGGCAGCCTGGATCGGCACCTCGAACTGCTGGCGGGGAATCAATTCGCGCAGCTTCGAGGTCATCATGGTGCCGTACGAGTACGCCTTGTCCCGGTGGGTGATCGCGGAAAACGCATCCACCTGGTCGCCCTGCAACAAGATATCGACCTTGACCAGATCGGCAACCTGCTCGCCATCGGCCTTCCAGTCCAGCGAGGCGTAGCCGCGGGTCTTGGACTTGAGCTGGTCGAAGAAGTCGAACACGATTTCAGCCAACGGCAGGTGGTAGCGCATCTCCACGCGGTCCTCGGAGAGGTAGTCCATGCCGCGCATGGTGCCGCGCCGGGCCTGGCACAATTCCATGACCGCGCCAATGAATTCGCTCGGAGCAAGAATGGTGGCGGCCACCATCGGCTCGTGCACTTCCAGGATCTTTCCGTCCGGGAACTCCGAAGGGTTGGTCACGGTGATCATCTGCTTGTCTTCGCCCATGACCTCGTACACCACGTTCGGCGCGGTGGAAATCAAATCCAGATTGAACTCGGACTCCAGGCGCTGCCGGGTGATTTCCAGGTGCAATAGGCCCAGGAAGCCCACGCGGAAGCCGAAGCCCAGGGCGACAGACGTTTCCGGCTCGTAGGTCAGGGCGGCGTCGTTGAGCTGCAGCTTGTCCAGCGCATCACGCAGTACCGGGTAATCGGTGCCGTCCATCGGGTACAGGCCCGAGAACACCATTGGCTTGGCTTCTTCGTAGCCGCCCAATGACTCGCTGGCAGGCTTCAGGTAGTTGGTGACGGTATCGCCCACCTTGGACTGGCGAACGTCCTTGACACCGGTGATCAGGTAGCCCACTTCGCCAACGCCCAGGCCCTTGGTGGGCTCCGGGTTTGGCGAGGATACGCCGATTTCCAGCAGTTCGTGGGTGGTGCCGGTGGACATCATCTGGATCTTCTCGCGAGGAGACAGCTTGCCATCGACAACACGCACATAGGTCACCACACCTCGGTAGGTGTCGTACACCGAGTCGAAGATCATGGCGCGCGCTGGCGCTTTGGCATCGCCGACAGGCGGTGGAAGCTGCTTGATGACCTCATCGAGCAGCGCCTCGACGCCTTCGCCGGTCTTGCCCGATACCTTGAGCACCTCATCTGGCTCGCAGCCAATCAGGTTGGCCAGTTCGGCGGCGTATTTTTCAGGCTGCGCGTTGGGAAGGTCGATCTTGTTCAGCACCGGGATGATGGTCAAGTCGCCCTCAATAGCGAGGTACAGGTTCGCGAGGGTCTGGGCCTCGATTCCCTGGGCGGCGTCGACTAGCAGGATGGCGCCTTCGCAGGCGGCCAGGGAACGCGACACCTCATAGGTGAAGTCAACGTGACCCGGGGTGTCGATCATGTTCAGCGCGTAGGCGGTCCCATCTTCGGACTCCCATGGCATGCGAACTGCCTGGGACTTGATGGTGATGCCGCGTTCGCGCTCAATATCCATGCGATCCAGATATTGGGCCTTCATGTCGCGGGCCGAGACAACGCCGGTCAACTGCAGCATGCGGTCGGCCAAGGTCGACTTGCCATGGTCGATATGGGCGATGATGCAGAAGTTACGGATAAGCGACGGATCGGTCGCGGCAGGCACCTGAGCGGTGCGGGCCAATGGAGACACCTAAACAGACCTCACTAGCTGACTAAAAGACGTAGTTGGATTAGCCTCCATTCTGTCATGGTTTCCGAGTCATCACGTATTTCGGCCATCGGCAGCTGGTAGTTTGTCGTTCATGGCAGTGAATCCAGAGAAGATACTTAGACTCGTGATGCGCGTGTTCAAGCAGATCAATGCGACACGCTCCCGTACCGCAGGAAATAGCGGCGCCGGGAATTCTGGCTCGCGGAGCACCCCTCGTGCCTCGTCTGGGCGCGGGAGCAACGCCGGCGCATCGGCTGCGGGCGGCTATCCGGGCGATTTCCGCGGGGCGATCAACTATGAGTACCAGCCGTCATTGGACGGCAACGCCGATCCGGGCGAAATCGTCTGGGGCTGGGTGCCATATGAAGAGGACCACTCCCAGGGCAAGGACCGTCCGGTGCTGATTGTCGGTCGAGACCGCGGCTGGCTTCTTGGCCTCATGCTTACGAGCAAGGACAAGAACAACTCAAGCCACCGGAATCCCGACTACATGGATATCGGGACCGGGAGCTGGGATCGGGAACGGCGTCCCAGCGAAGTAAAGCTGGATCGCATCATTCGCCTCAACGACCAGTCCATTCGCCGCGAAGGGGCCATCTTGGACCGGGAACGCTTCTCAAATGTGGTGAACGCCCTAAACGAACGAGCCTAAGTACTCGTTGTTGGGCCCCGTGTCTGATAAAGTTAATCCTTGTGTGTTGCGCAGGTTGGGCAACACGCCCCCTTCGGGTCGCCATAGGTGCCCCACACCGCTCAGTCGATGGCCTGAAGGATGAACCCTCTACCGACCGTATAAAACGATAAACGAGAGAGTTTATTAAAGTGGCTAACATCAAGTCCCAGAAGAAGCGTATCCTGACTAACGAAAAGGCACGTCTGCGTAACGTAGCTGTCCGTTCCGAGGTTAAGACCGTAATCCGCAACGTCAACGAGGCAGTAGCCGCCGGTGACAAGGATAAGGCAACCGAGGCATTGCGCCTGGCTGGCAAGAAGCTCGACAAGGCTGTAAGCAAGGGTGTTCTGCACAAGAACAACGCTGCAAACCGCAAGTCGGCAATTGCCAAGAAGGTTAGCGCCCTCTAAGCCAAGCTTAGACTTCATCATCTCCCCCGCATCCATTGGGTGCGGGGGTTTTGTGTTGTCAGCGGCAGTGGTACAGGAGATGACCGTTGAATCGGCCCCGGCAAGTCGACGAGATCATCCGATGCTCAATGCCGGATACTGCTGCGGGCTGGAATCCCGTGTGGCTTTGAGCGCTGATCGATGTACCAGGCCGCTGCCCGCCGAACTGCCAATTTGAACGGAATAGCCGGAGCCAGCCATGCCACGCCCTGCGGTGCAGAACACGTTGGCAGGCTCCGGCCAGATCCCGGAACTTCTGCTTATAAAGCGTCAGCCGTTGTACGAGTTGGTGAAGCCAGTTGCGATGCGAGTGCCATTGGTGACTGCTGGCAGTGCGTCGGGAGTTGATTTGCTGACGTAGTAGAGCCACACATCGCCGGCCTTTGTGGTGGCGAGCAGCGGAGCGGTTCGTGTCCGATTTCCATTGGCATCAGTGCAGTTGCCAACGGAGAAGGAAACGAAGTTCTGCCACGTGGAGGAGCGAACAACTTTTGAGGACCAGTTCGTCGGCGTTGCCCGGGGAATGGTGTATTCCAGCAACCGGCCGTCCGAGGCGTTGGACAGGAAAATATCCGCTTGGTCGCCGTTGGACAGGGTCTTGGTCATCCAGTAGCTGAATCCCTTCAACGGCCACCAGCCGCGAGGGGAAACTTGGACCCTGCCGAACATGTTGGCGGTCGCTTGCGACTGCGTGTACCGGTAGAGCGCACCCTGATCGGTGATGGCGTAGGTGTAGGTGACACCGGTGGCAGAGTCGTACTTGTCGGTCACGACAACGTCGGTCATGGTGCGGATTCCAGCCCACGTGTTATTGACTACGGTTGATTCATAGCCGTCCACCACATAGAGGGTGCCGTCGGGATTGGTCGCATACAACAGGGAATCATAGCCATTTTTCTCGACAAGCGCTTTCGGGTTGAATCCCAAGTTCGTGTGGTGGACTGGATTCAGATTAACGAAGGCGTCCACGCCTGGACCACCTTCATTCGAGCCTGGCCAGTAGGCGTATTGCACTCCCCTGAGAAGGCCGGGGAACTCTGGATCCCCGCGCTTCATGTCTGCGTTGCAGGTCAGTCCCGCCGGGCCTTCGGGTGCAGGCTCGTAGGCCGAGGCGGGGGCGGACAGGGTTGCGGCCAGTGCAAGAGCTGACAAGGCTCCAGCGGCGATTTTTGCGAGTGATCGTCGATTAATCATGCTGTTAGTATAAACGGCGCTGCAGGAAACTGCGGACTTCAGCATTGACTTTTTATGCAACGACTAGAAGATTGCGTGGTGGGTCCAAGTTTGCTGGCGCACTACGCCAGCGCATCTCCAGGGCATCGCACGGGGCATTGTTCTATCTTTTTGGTGCTTTTTCGGAAATGAACAGGATGGCATGCTCCAGGGCGTAGCCTGGCGATCGGCTTCCGCCCTTGACCATCCGGTCCGTGTTCGCGATTTCCTCAATGCACAGGGCCAGGTCGCTGCGTTTCCAGCCGCGAGCTTGTTGCTGCGCTTGCTGAACTTGCCACGGGGCCATCCCCAGCTCGGAGGCCAGCGTCGCAGCTGGCTCATTCACCCCGAGAACCTTGGCGAGCTGGCGCACTTTCATTGCCAGGGTCGCCACAATGGGAATCGGATCCGTTCCGGTACCCAGTGAATGCCTCAACGTTCGCAGGGCGGCCTGTGCATTGCCGGAAATTGCGGCATCAGCGACTTTAAAAGCCGTCGCCTCGACGCGGCCGCCGTAGTAGCGATCAACCATGTCCTGGTCAATCGTGCCTGTGGTGTCCTGAATGAGCTGCGAGCAGCTCGAGCCAAGCTCGGCCAAAGAGTTGCCTACCGCAGCGACGAGGGCTTTCACCGCGTCGTTCGTGATCCGGCGCTTCGCTGCCTTCATTTCGGCCTGGACGAAGTCGATCTTCTCCGCGTCTTTTTTCACCGGTTGGCAATTCACGATCAATGCGCCAGCCGCTTTAATCGCATCAATGAGCTTCTTGCCACGGGTACCACCCGAGTAATGCATGATCAAGACATTTTCGGGCGCTTGGTCCTTGAGATAACTGGTGGCATCTTTCAGGAAGTACTCGTTCATCTGGGCGAGCTCGTGAACTTCCACCAGGTTGGCGCTGGAGAACAACGAGGAACTGGTAGCCAGCAAAAGCTCCCCCGGCTCATATTTGGATGCGTCGAGCCGTGTGACCTCGATATCCTCACGCTGGGAGGCTTGCGAACGGAGCAGCTCGAAAGCTCGGGACGCCAGGTAATCTTCTGAACCGGTGAGCAAAATCAGCGGTTGCGGTGTGAGTTCTCGCCATGAGATCCCTGGATTGGCTTGGGCGCGTGCCATCGAGCTCCTTAGTGCTTCGGTCGATATATCGATCCTACCGAACTGGCGAACCCATGGCAGTACTCAGAACCCCTTGCTCGGTAAATGTGAGAAGCACCGTACCTGACTGGTCAGTCCTGAAGACTCGGGCTCCAACCTCTTGAGCGGCCCGCAGGGTTTCCGGATGCGGATGGCCATAGGAATTGTCCTTGCCCGCAGAAACCAAGAGCACCTGGGGCGATATGGATTTGATGATCTGAGTTCCGCCATTTCGGGCTCCGTGATGCGAGGCCTTGAGAATCGCGGCAGGCGGCTGCGGGTTCTTGCGCAGCAGCGCGGCCATCGCCTCGGTCTCCATGTCTCCGGCGGAAAAATAGTCGATGTCCCCATTGTGCGTATGGAACGTGAAACGGATCACGAGCGACGTGTCATTGGGTTCCGCGCTCCTGGCCGCCACGGTCTCCGGACCGATCACGTGATAGTCCACGGTTCCGAAGTCCTGGCCACCTCCCTGCTCGACCACTTGGGCCCCGGGCCACCGGTCGATTTCGAAACCGGCCGAAACCAGTCGCTGGCCAATTTTGATTCCCGACTCCTCCACGGCTTCGATTCCTCCCAAATGATCGGCGTGGGAATGGGTAACAAAGATGATGGGCAGCGCGGTGATATTCAGCCTGCGCAGGCACTGGACGACGTTTCCGTCCGGAGGACCAGCATCTATCAGCCATCCCTGGTTCTCCCCCACATTGATAACGACGGCGTCACCTTGGCCGACATCGCACATGGCGATATTCCAGTTGGTGCCAACCGGTGCGCGATAAAACATCGTCGCCGGCACGATCAATGCCGCGGCAAAGACGAGGACAGCACCGAGAATGCCCAGTGAAACCTGTCGCACGCGAACATGTTCTGTCTCGCGCCCCGCGATCAAGAGGATGCAAAGCACGGCAGCCAGCATGATGGCCAGGACGATTCCAAAGGCGCCAGCAGGCCATGGCCTGACCGCACCCGGCAGGCCAGCGGAAAACTGCGCGATGCGGCCAATGAGCTCGGCTGGGAGCCCCGGGATCCACAGCAGGGCATGGGCCACGGACGGCAATGGGGTGCAAAGCAGCAAACACGCCATCCCGACCGCCGTAATCAACGGGAGCAATGGAGCAACCAGCAGATTTGCAGGCAATGAATAGAGGCTGAAATTGCTGTTCAACGCAATAACCACCGGCAGGCAGGTAAATTGTGCTGCGCAGCAAATAGCAGTCAGTTCAGCCAGCCACGAAGGCAGGAATTGCCCAAAAATTTCGGTGAGCGCCGGTGTCAGCATGATGATGCCAAGGGTGGCCAGGACCGAAAGGGCAAAAGCCGGTTCGGCTCCCAATCCCGGATCAATCAGCAGCAAGATGGTCGCGCTCAAAGGCAGGATCCCCAACGAGGCCTGGCCCCGGCCGGCGAGCAGCGAGAGGACTGCAATGCTGCCCATCAAGCTTGCCCTCAGGACGCTGGGATCCGGCCCGACGAACCAGGTGAAAAGCCACACTGCGCCAATCATCAACAACGTGCTTGGCGCCCTGGGAATCTGGAAAAGCCGAAGCAGGGCCAGGGCGATTGCGGCCAGCAATGCAATATTTGATCCGCTGACCGCGGTGAGGTGGCTCAGGCCGCTGGTCTTCATCGCATCAGACAATGCCTCGTCCTGGCCTTCTCGATCGCCATAGAGCATGCCCGGCAGCAGGGCCCGGGCGTTGCCCGGCAAATGGTTCAGGGCCAGCGAAAACCGCTGCTTCAAATGATCGGCAGCATTCGGTTCGGCCTCGGAAAGCACCTTCGGTTCGCTGGCCGCCCGCGCCCACCAGTTGAAGGATCCGGCATCCGCCGGGTCAAGGCTGACAACGCTCTCGAAGGAAGCGGCATGATCCGGCAGCGGGTACGGCACGCTCAGATACACCGGTATCTCGCATTGCACCCACGCATCATCCTGCCAGTAGCGCTCGATTGTTGCCTTGCCCTTGCGCACTCCTTCCGGGTCAGGCGCCCCGGCCTGCTCAAAACTGAGCACGGCGCGGCGCTGATGCTCCTGGTCCTCGGGGAGAACGCATTCGGTCCGGGTCAAGCCCAGCGAGGCCACCGCCAGCAGCCCAAGCAGGAAAACGATGGGGCCGGTGAACCACGGTGCGGCCTGTGCGCCGCCATGGCGTTCCCGAAGCAAGAGGGCCAGCAGCAGTGCCAGCAGGCCAATGAACACCCAGAGCAGCAGCCCAGGCATGGTGAAGCAGGCGGCGATCCAGGCCCCTGCGAGCAGCCACAGGCCGCGAAAGTCGGTGTTCATGGGACCACCAATTCGGCGAGTTTTTCCAGCATGGCCGGGCCGATCCCGGACACCGCGTCAAGTTCCGCGACCGAGGTGAAGGGGCCGTTCTCGGTCCGGAAGTCGATGATCCGCTCGGCCAAGGCAGGGCCGATGCCAGGGAGTTCCTGCAGCGTTTGCGCGTCGGCAGTGCTGATCGAGATCTTCGCCTTCTCGGTGGGCGCCGGGGCGTTCTGCCCTGTGGCAGCGCTGCTGCTGCCGGGCAGGACCACTTGCTGGCCATCTACGAGCTTGGCAGCCAGGTTGACCAGCTCGGGGTGGGCGTCCTTGGCCAGGCCGCCAGCCTTTTTCACCGCGTCGGTGATGCGCGAGCCTTCTGGCAGGTCATAGACGCCGGGCTTCTTGACCGCGCCAACAACATGCACGGTCACTTGCGGTCCGGGCCGGTGGCCCGGGCTGGACGGGCTTCCGGCCGGGGCGCTGGTGCTCGAGGGCCCGGATTCAAGTGGAATCGCTGCCAATTGCTCGCTGGCCGGCGGCGGAGCCAAAAGTATCGAGATGCCGATCCAGCCGAGCACGACCAGGACCAGGGTAAGCACCGCCACGCGCGAGATTGCAAACCTGACACGACCGGGGCGTGGCGCGTACTTGCTGAAAAAATCGTGGCGGCCCATGCGCCACAGTATGGATCAGGGCCCGGCAGGCTCCAGGCTATCAGTGGCTGGCTGTGGATCCAGCGGCGCCACGGATACCGCGAGAACACCCATGCCGGTGTGGGCGGCCAGCACCGCGGGCAGCGATTCGATCACCACCGGCTGGCTGCTGGAGGGGCCCAGCTCCGTGGCGATTTCGGTCGCGAGTTCAACGGCGCCAAAGTGCATGACGCCCAGGCGCACCGGGCCCTTGGCTGCCCGTGCATCGCCCAGCGCAAGAGCTACGAGCCGGGCCTGGGCGCGGGCGAAGGAGCGGGGCTTTTCCAGTGCGCAGATGGCGCCCTGGTCGATGGTCAGGATCGGCTTCACGTTCAAGAGGCTGCCCAGCACCGAGGAGAGCGCGCTGATCCGGCCGCCGCGGCGCAGCTGCTCCAGGGAAGGCACCGCAAAGTACACGGAGCTGGCGGTGGACATCCGGACGATCTGCTCGAGCATTTCCACCGGCGCCCCGGCATCCCTGGCATCGAGCACGTCGGCCACGGCAAAGCCCAGCGGCAAAGCCACCGTCCGGGAATCGAGCACCGTGACCTGGTGGCCGAAATCGGCGGCAGCCAGCCGCGCGGCGTCCGCGGTGCCCGACAAGGCCCCGGAGATGTGGATGGAGATGACGTGATCGCATCCCGAATCAAGCAGCTGGCGGTAGACGCGCGCGAATTCGCCCGGTGCCGGGCGCGAGGTCTTCACCGCCTTGCCCATGGCCAGCCCCATCATCAGCGCCTGGGTATCCGAGCCCTGCACGTGGTTATCCACGATAATCGGGATGTCGACCTCCACGAAGCCGGGCCGGTCGCGGAAAGCTGCGGGAAGGCAGGAGGCCGAGTCGGTGACCACCCCGATGCGGGGACGCGAAAGCCCGCGCGGGGCCAGCCACTTGGGCAGCCAGCCCGCACGCGAGCTTTTCTGTCGTTCGTCCATGAGCCGAGCTTACGGGGCCGGAACCACGTTCACCAGCTTCGGCGCACGCACGATCACCTTCAGCGGCGCCTTGCCCTCGAGCATCCGGATCACCGCTTCATGGGCCAGTGCCTGCTCGCGCAGCTCGTCCTCGGTGATGTCCACCGGGACCTCCAGGCGGGCACGGACCTTGCCCTTGATCTGCACCACGGCGGTGACGGTGTCATCCACCAGCAGCGATTCGTCAACTTCTGGCCAGGTGCTGGTGACCACGGAAGGCGCGTAGCCCAAAGCTTCCCACATGTCCTCGGCGGTGTACGGGGCGAACATGCTCAGCAGCTGGGCGACGACGGTGGCCGCTTCGCGCACTGCCGGGTCGGACGCGCCGGCGCCGGAGTCGATGGTCTTGCGGGTGGCGTTGACCAGCTCCATGGCCTTGGCGATGACCACGTTGAACTTGCCCGAATCCAGCAGCTGCGCGGATTCGTGCACGGTGCGGTGGGTGACCTGGCGCAGCGCCTTGTCCCCGGCCGCGTAGTCCACGCCGGCCTCGCTGGCCACGTCCTGGGCGATGCGCCAGGCGCGGGCCAGGAACTTCTGCGAGCCCGATGGGGAGACATCGGCCCAGTCCACGTCGTCCTCCGGCGGGGAGGCGAAGACCATGGTCAGGCGCACCGCGTCCACGCCGAACTTGTCCAGCTGCTCGCCCAGATCCACGCCGTTGCCCAGCGACTTGCTCATCGCCTTGCCGCCGTTCAGGACCTGTCCCTGGTTCAGCAGCGCGGAGAATGGCTCGGTCGCGTCGATCAGGCCCAGGTCGTGGATGACCTTGGTGAAGAAGCGCGAGTAGAGCAGGTGCAAGATGGCGTGCTCGACGCCGCCGACGTACTGGCCTACCGGCATCCAGTCGCGCACGGCCTTCGGATCGAAAGGCCCCTGCGTGTAATCCGGGGAGACGAAGCGCAGGAAGTACCACGAGGAGTCCACGAAGGTGTCCATGGTGTCGGTGTCGCGCTTGGCGGCGCCGCCGCACTTCGGGCAGGAGACGTTGACCCATTCCTCGGCAGCTGCCAGCGGGGACGTGCCCTTCGGGGACAGCTGCTCGCCGCGCAGGTTGTCCGGCAGGCGCACCGGCAGCTGGTCATCGGGAACCGGGACCTCGCCGCAATCGGCGCAGTGGATGATCGGGATCGGGGTGCCCCAGAAGCGCTGGCGGCTCAGCAGCCAGTCGCGCAGGCGGAAGTTGATGGTGTGCTTGCCGGTGCCGGCAGCTTCCACGATCTCGATCGCCTTGGCGATCGCCGCGGACTTCTCCAGGCCGGTCAGCTCGCCCGAGTTGACCAGCTGGCCCTCCCCGGCGGTGGCGGTGCCGGTCTCATTCGGGTCCTCGGCACCGGTCTGCACGACCACGCGCACTGGCAGGTCGAAGGCGCGGGCGAAGTCCAGGTCGCGCTGGTCGTGCGCGGGCACGGCCATGATCGCGCCGGTGCCGTAGTCGGCCAGCACGTAGTCGGCGGCCCAGATCGGCAGCTTCTCCCCCGAGAGCGGGTTGATGCCATAGCGGCCGGTGAACACGCCGGTCTTCTCCCGCTCGGTGGACTGGCGCTCGATCTCGCTCAGCGCCTTGACCTGCTCCTGGTAGTCCTCCAAGGCGCCGCGGTGCTCATCGGTGACCAGCTCGCCGGCCAGATCGGCGTCGGCGGCGACCACCATGAAGGTGGCGCCGTACAGGGTGTCCGGGCGGGTGGTGAAGACCGGGATCTGCACCGCGGGCTTGTCCTCGGCGGCCTCGATCTCGAAGGTCACCTCGGCGCCTTCGGAGCGGCCGATCCAGTTCTTCTGCATCAGCAGCACGCGCTCGGGCCAGTGGCCCTTGAGCTGCTCCATGTCATCCAGCAGGCGATCGGCGTAGTCGGTGATCTTGAAGTACCACTGGTTCAGGGACTTTTTGGTCACCGCGGTGCCGCAACGCTCGCAGGCGCCGTTGACGACCTGCTCGTTGGCCAGCACGGTCTGGTCCTTCGGGCACCAGTTCACCGGGTGGTCCTTGCGGTAGGCCAGGCCCTTTTCGTAGAACTTGGTGAACAGCCACTGGGTCCAGCGGTAGTACTCGGGATCCGAGGTGTGCAGGCGGCGATCCCAGTCGGCGGAAATGGCGTAGCGCTTGAAGCTGGCGGCCTGGGTGTCGATGTTCTTGTAGGTCCACTCGGCCGGGTGGCTGTTGCGCTTGATCGCGGCGTTCTCTGCCGGCAGGCCGAAGGAGTCCCAGCCGATCGGGTGCATCACATCAAAGCCGCGCAAGCGCCAGTAGCGGGCCACAACATCGCCCATGGCAAAGGCCTCGGCATGGCCCATGTGCAGGTCGCCCGATGGGTAGGGGAACATGTCCAGGACATAGCGTCGCTCGCGGCTGCCATCATCGGCGGGCTTGAATACTTCTAGCTCGTCCCATACCGGCAGCCACTTGGACTCGATGTCCTTGAAGTCGAAGGTCCTGGGTTCATTCGTCGATGATGTCACGCTGCTCTTCTCACACGCTTTGCGGAAATATTTCGGATTGGAAAAACTTGTTTTTGGTTCCAGACACAACAAAAGCCCCCAAATTTCCACTCGGGGGTACGGCCATCGGCCGTGCTTAAACTAGGTTGCGCTTCGGATGCATATCGCGATTCTATCGCACATCGCCTAGTGGCGCGCATCGGTGAAGAGCCAGATTCGACACAGCGGCATTCCCGGCTTCGCTTGCGCCAAAGCCGCGTGCCGGAAAGTTCTCCACAATCCGCCCCAGTGTTCGATCAGCGCGTGGCCCAGCACGGGATGCTCGTGCACATGAAGACCACCGCCCTCTTGGCCGCCATGCGCGAGATGTGCCAGGGTCCCTGGAAACTGGGGTCCCAGCTCACCTCCGCCATGCTGCTCGAGCTGGGCACCATGTGCCTGTCCATCCTGACGGCGATCGGGCGGCTCGTCCACCAAAGCAAGGACCCCCGCCTGGTGCTGCTGAACCTCCAGCTCATCGAACAGGTCGAGCAGCTGGCGCATTTCCAGAAAATCGCGCTGGCCTTTGATGCCGAACTGACCGCCGCCCACGCATTGAGCCTGTCCACGCTGGACACGCTGCGAAAGCTGCCCGGGCGGCCGCAGGCGGAACTGGACGCCTGCCTTGCGCAACCGCCTCAGCTGGCCAGCGGCCGGACCTGCTACAACAATGCGGAAGAACTCATCGCCGCCTGGCTGGGCATCAGCTTTTTTGAGGCGCAGCGCCGCATCGACGATGCCCATTTGCTCATCGGCCGGCGGACTTCCAGCGGGGAAGAATGCGCACCGCGCTTTGAGCACCTGGCCGAGCTCTTTGCCCAGGGCAGCGTCGATCGGCGCAGGATCGCGCAGATTTCGCGCCAGCTGGAGAAGCTGGAACCCGGGGATACGACCTTCGACGGGGTGCCGGCTCCATTGCGCGCCCGCGGAACCGATGGCCAGCTGCTCGAGGAGAGCGCCGCGCAAGCACTGGCTGAGCTTGGCCCCAATGCAGCCCGCAAGCAGATCGGAGCCCAGATCAACCAGTACAGGGAAACCCACGGAATGATCATCCCGCCCAAGCTCGGTTTCTTCATCGGCAAGGTGATTGGCGGCGTGCACACTTTCCACCTGCGCACCGACGCTTCACAAGCCGAGGTGCTCCATTCCATGGCCGCGCAGTCGGGCAATCCGCGCACCAAGGCGGGCAAGGCAGCGCGCAAGCCGGCAAATTCCAGATCGGCATCTTCCGATGCGGATCAGCCTTCGCAGGAAAATGACACTGCCGCCGACCAGGAGCAAAACCGTCCCGCGCCGCCAACACCAGACTGGCTGATCAGCGAGCAGCCGATGCCTGATTGGGCCCGCAGCGAAACGGCTGGAGACAACGGAACGCCTGCCGAGCGCGAAACCGCCGCCGAAGATGTTGCTGGAACCCCCAATGACACGCAATCCCAGGCGGGGCCCGCCGATCACGAGGCACCAGACGCCGCAGGGCGCCGGCTCAACGCCCTCATGGCGATTCTTGCTGCCAGCGCTACCCCGGGCAAGCATAAGAACATTGTCCCGAAGGTGCTGGTGTACATGTGGCTCAGCGACTTGCAGAATCTGGCCGAGGCACATGGGGTAAGCGCCCATGGAGTTGATATTCCGCCCGGCGAACTTCGACGGCTGCTGGCCCACGCGGGAATCATCCCGCTGGTGCTGGGATCAAACAGCCAGCCCCTGGACATGGGACGATCACAGCGTTTCCACAAAGGAGCGATCAGAACGGCCATCATGGCCCGGGATCGAGGATGCATTGTGCCCGACTGCACTACCCCGCCCGAGAACACCGAGGTCGACCACTATGACGTGCCGTGGTCCGAGGGCGGCGAAACCAGCGTCTGGTCGGGAGCCGGGCTGTGCACGACCGGTCATCATCAGCGGCATGCGGACCAGCTCAAGGTGGTCGACGTCGATGGCCTGCCGCATGTGATCCTGCCCGAACACCTCGATCCGGAACAGAAACCCCGGCGCAACACCTACTGGGGAGCGCTCCAAGCTGGGGATTGCCCTGACCGAACCCAGCCCGCAGAATCTGCCGGTCCCACGCCCCCGGCCACGGACGGCAACGCCGGACCGGATCCCGATGGGTCCCCGTAGCCGCATGCGCTAATTGGCTGGACGCAATGAGGCCCGAACCTTGGCAGGTTCGGGCGTCATTTCGTGCTCAATTTACGTGCAAGAGCAAGCGATTAGGCCTTGGTGTCCTCGTCGACCCAATCGAAGGTGCGGGTCACGGCCTTCTTCCACAGACGCAGGTTGCGCTCGCGCGCTTGTTCATCCATGGTTGGCTCCCAGCGCTTGTCCTCGGACCAGTTGGCTTCCAACTCGCCCAAATCCTTCCAGAAGCCCACAGCCAATCCGGCAGCATAGGCCGCACCCAAGGCAGTGGTTTCGGTAACCTTCGGGCGAACCACGGGTACGCCCAAGATGTCGGCCTGGAACTGCATCAGTGCCTCGTTGGCAACCATGCCGCCATCGACCTTGAGCTCGGTCAGTGGAACTTCGGCGTCCGCGTTCACAGCATCCAGGACCTCGCGTGTCTGGAACGCGGTGGCCTCCAATGCGGCACGGGCAATGTGGTTCTTGTTGGCAAATCGCGTCAGGCCGACAATGGCACCACGGGCATCCGAACGCCAGTACGGAGCAAACAATCCGGAGAATGCCGGCACCACGTACACGCCGCCATTGTCTTCCACCTTGGCTGCCAGCTCTTCGATTTCCGGCGCGGAGGAGATCATGCCGATGTTATCGCGCAACCACTGGACCAGGGATCCGGCTACGGCAATCGAACCTTCCAGTGCGTACACCGGCTTGGCATCGCCGAGCTTATAGGCCATGGTGGTCAGAAGGCCATTGGTCGAGTTCACGATCTCGGTGCCGGTGTTGAAGATCAGGAAGCAGCCGGTGCCGTAGGTGTTCTTCGCGGTACCAGCGGTGAACGCTGCCTGCCCGAAGGTGGCAGCCTGCTGGTCGCCGAGGATGCCGGCTACCGGCACTTCGCGGAGCAACTGCTTTGTGTGCACGGTGCCGTAAACCTCGGATGAGGAACGGATTTCAGGCATCATCGAAAGTGGAACACCGAAATCGGCGAGAATCTTCTCATCCCACTGCAGGGTCTTCAGGTCCATGAACAGGGTGCGCGAAGCGTTGGTCACGTCGGTAACGTGCACACCGCCATCGGTGCCGCCGGTCAGGTTCCACAAAACCCAGCTGTCGGTGGTTCCGAAGAGCAGGTCGCCGGCTTCTGCACGGGCGCGAGCGCCTTCCACGTTGTCCAGGATCCATTTGATCTTGGTGCCCGCGAAATAGGTGGCCAGTGGCAGGCCCACAGTTTCCTTGTAGCGGTCGACGCCGCCGTCAGCTGCCAGCTCGTCGACGATGTCCTGGGTGCGGGTGTCCTGCCAGACAATGGCGTTGTAGACCGCTTCGCCAGTGGTCTTGTCCCAAACGACGGTGGTTTCGCGCTGGTTGGTAATGCCAACGACCTCGATGTCGTGACGGGTCAGATTGGCTTTGGACAGTGCCTGGCCGATCACTTCGCGCACGTTGTTCCAGATTTCGGCTGGGTCGTGCTCTACCCAGCCGGCGGCCGGGAAGATCTGTTCGTGTTCAAGTTGGCCGACCGAGTGCACATCGCCCGCGTGGTTGAAGACAATCGCACGGGAGCTGGTTGTGCCCTGGTCAATGGCGATCACAAATTTTTCACTCATGATTTACTGCTCTCTTTCTAGAACATTAGAGCGGCGGCAAGTCCGCCAAGGATACCGCCGGTAGCTGGCCCAGCCAAAGGAACCCACGAGTAGGCCCAGTCAGAGGAGCCCTTGCCCTTGATCGGCAAAATGGCATGGGCAACACGAGGACCAAGGTCACGGAACGGGTTGATAGCGTAACCGGTTGCACCACCGAGGGACAGGCCAATGGCGACAACCAACAAGGCTACCGCTAGTGGGCCAAGCTCATGAGGAGTATGTCCGAGACCAGCGATCACAAACACCAGGACGAAAGTACCGAAGATCTCGGTGACCAGGTTCCAGCCGTAAGAGCGGATAGCTGGCCCGGTGGAGAAGACACCGAGCTGGGTGCCCGCGTTCTGCGGATCATCCAGATGCTTCTTGTACGACAACCAGGTGCCCACGGCACCAAGGAAGGCGCCAATGAACTGGGCCAGGAAGTACAGCAAGGTATTAGCTAGCGTCTTGGCAACTCCTGGAGCGTATTCTGTAACATCCGGATTTACCAGCAGGCCGAGGGTGACAGCCGGGTTCAGGTGGGCTCCGGAAATACCGGCAATCCAGACGCCGCAGTAAACGCCAAGGCCCCAGCCGAAGCTGATGGCGACCCAGCCCGCGGCACTGCCGAGGGTTCCCTTCAGGGCAACGTTCGCGCAGACGCCGCCACCCATCAACAGGAGTATGAAAGTGCCGACAAGCTCGGCGAGAAACACGTGAGTGGACATCTTTGACCTCTTAGTGATTTCGACTGCCGGCGGCTATTTGCCGCCGGCCACGTGGCAGATTAGCGGAGGATCACTCCGTGGCTATCTGCGAGGACCGAAAGCGAATGGTCGATTTCGGTTTGCAGCTGGGACTGGTCCCAACCCATTGGGTCAGCTAGGCAGTTGGCTACCTCGATGACCAAATTCTTTGTCACCAAGCCGCGGAAGGCCAGGTTGGTGCGGCGGATGAAAACGTCGATCAAGCGGCCGACCTGCTCATTGTTCGCCATGTAGGTGATCTCCTGGCACGAGAGCTCGTCGGTGTGCTCCAGCATCTGCTCTTTGCCACCGAGCCGCTCCAGGACGTGGTCGGCCCGGGTGCCGTAGCGCTCAAGCAATACCCGCAGGCGGTCACGCGAGGCCTTGGATTCGCGGGCCGCGTACCAGGCGGCCAGTGCGCCTTCATTGGCAGGGAAGTTCTTGCCGCCGCCGATGGGCACGCCAGCAGTCGACTGCACCTGGCGCTCGCCCAGGAATGACAGGGCTTGGCCGCCCAAATTCTCGCTCAGCGCGCGGAAGGTCGTCCACTTTCCGCCGATCAGCGAAAGCATGGTGGTCTTGTCGGTCAGGCGCGTTTCCTTGACCTGGTAGTCGCGCGATACAAAGCCCGGCGCGGTGTCGTCGTGATTTGGCAGCGGGCGCACGCCGGAGAACTTGTAGACGATCTGGTCTTCGGTGGCCTTGACGCCCGGGAACACATGGTGGATCAGGTCGAAGAAGTACTGGACTTCTTCGTCGGTGCATACCGCTGGTTCGTTCATGTCGTGTTCGAGGTCGGTGGTGCCGACCAGCACTCGCCCGAGCATCGGGTAGATCAAGACAATGCGGCCGTCTTCGTGTTCGAAGAAGATTTCGCGGCCGCCGGTGGCTTCGAGCAGTTCCGGGTGATCGAGCACGATGTGCGATCCCTTGGTGCCGCCGGTCCATTTGGTCTCGCGGCCCAATTCCTTATTGGTCAAATCAACCCATGCGCCGGTCGCGTTGATGATCACTTCGGCGTCAAAGTCGAATTCGTCGCCGGTCAGGACATCGCGCAGCTTGGCGGTGCCGCCGTCAACGCCGGCGAGTTCAACGTAATTGGTGGCTCGGGCCTGATCGTTGGCGTTCAGGCCTTCGCGCAGCACATCCAGGGTGAGGCGTTCGGGGTTGTGCACCGATGCGTCGAAGTAGGTTGCGGTGTACTTCACATCGTCGCGCAATTCGGGCAGGTCCTTGCGGGCCGCCTTGCCCGACTTGAAGCTGTGCCACGGGGTGTTGCGGCCGCCGATGCCGGCGAACACGTCGTACATGATCAGGCCGGCTTTGATCAGTGCCGCGCCACGCTCGGTCGGCTTTCCCGATTTATGGGTGAGGAAGCGCGTCGGTGCGCTGAGGATTCCGGAGAACGTGGAGAAGATCGGGATGGTGGTTTGCAGCGGCTTCACGTAATGCGGCGCGATTTCCAGCAGGGAATTGCGTTCCTGCACGGATTCGTGCACCAGGCGGAATTCGCCATTCTCCAGGTAGCGGATGCCGCCATGGATCATGTGCGAACTGGCGCCGGAGGCACCTTGGCTGTAGTCGCCGCGTTCAATCAGCGCGACGTCGATTCCCTGCATGGACAGGTAGCGGAAAGTCGCTACGCCGTTGATGCCGCCGCCAACTACCAGTACCCGCGCTTGCGGGCGTTCACGCAGTTTGGATAGCTGTTCCCGAATCACGATGTGTGCCCCTTTGTAACAATTGAATGAGTCTGAGGCTAGTCTTGTGAGTGAACGGCAAATCGGTCAAACAAAATGCACAAACGTGCAGAAATGGTCAGATTGATGAAGAAAATTCCCTCCGGGGGAACCTACAAGCGTGGCGTGGCTGGCACATCTGTGCACACCACGCCCAAGGCCAAGGACGCATTGCGGGCAGCCCAGCTGTACTACCTGCAGGACATGAAGATGGAAGTGATAGCCAAGGAGCTGGGGACTTCGCGTTCCACGGTCTCCCGCCTGCTCACTCATGCCAAGCGCACCGGCATGGTTTCGATCAGCATCACCCCCAGCGCCAACATGTCTGCCCTGCTGGGAAACCAGCTCTCCGAGCACTACGGGGTGACTTTCAACGTGGTGCCCACCGACGGGTCCATGCCAGATTCCGAATTGCTCGCTCGCGTCTCGGCGCACGCGGCCTATTTGCTCGGCGATCTCGTCTCATCCTCGATGACCGTTGGCGTCGCGTGGGGATCCACCATGCAAGCGGTATCCACGGCATTGACTTCCCATCCGACCCATGACACGAAAATTGTGCAGCTCAATGGCGCTGCCAATCCGGTCAGCAGCGGGGTCAGCTACGCCAGCGACATCCTCACCCGCTTTGGCCATGCCTTCACCGCGCGCACCGAGCAGTTCCCGGTGCCCGCATTTTTTGACCGCGCGTCCACCCGTGAAGCCATGTGGCAGGAAACGTCGATCAGGCGTGTGCTTGAAGTGCAGCAAGAGATGAACCTGGCAGTCTTCTCGCTGGGTTCAGCTGGTTCGGCGGTCATTTCCCAGGTGTACCGCGGCGGGTATCTGACCAAGAGTGAGACCCAGGAGCTGCGGGAGATGGGAGTGGTGGGCGATGTGGCTACCGTGTTCTTCGACAAGGACGGGAACAGCTCCAACATCTCCCTCAACGCCCGCTCGACCGGGCCGGCGCTGGATTCCTTGCTCCGGGTGCCCACCCGCTTCTGCGTGGTTGCCGGGCGCGGGAAGCTTGAAGCGGTGCGTGCGGCGTTGAAGGGCGGGCTGATCACCGACCTCGTCATCGACGAGGGCACGGCCCTGGCGCTTTTGGACGGGTAGGATTTTAGCCATGCTGCAAAGAGAACAACTCGTGTCCACGCATCGCCTCCACGGCGCCGAACTGCGCGTCTTCACGACGGTGGCGCAAGAACCTGCACGCGGCGTGATTTTTGCGGTCCATGGTTTCCGCGGCGACCACCACGGCTTGGCCCGGATCGTGGACCACCTGGAAAACTACACGGTGATCGTTCCCGATCTGCCGGGTTTTGGCGCCTCGACGTCCATGGCTTCCATGGAGCACGACGTCGACGGGTACGCCCAGCTGCTCGACGCGCTGGCGGATGAGCTGAAGTTGGATGCCAGCATCCACCTGCTCGGCCATTCATTCGGTTCGATCGTCGCCGCGAAATTGGCGACGGTCCGGCCCTTTGCATCGCTGCTGCTGCTCAACCCGATCTCCGAGCCCGCGCTGGATTCCTCGCAAGCGCTGCTGGCCAAAATCACCAGCGCCTACTACGCGGCCTGCGCCAAGCTTCCGGCGAGCATCGCCGAGCCGCTGCTTCGCTCCAGCCTTTTCAGCGATGCGATGAGCTTTGTGATGACCAAGAGCAAGGATCCGCAGATCCGCCGCTATGTGCGCGAGCAGCATCGGTGGTACTTCGGCGGTTTCCATTCGCGCAGCACCCTGGCCCAGGCCTACCGGGCCTCCATCAGCTCCACGGTCGGCCACTACTCCCCCGGGATCACATTGCCGACGCTGATGATCGGCGGCATGCAGGACGAGCTTGGCACCCCGCAAACCCAGGAGGCGCTGCGCCAGAGCTTCGCCCGCGCGCAACTGGTCATGCTCGAACAGGTCGGGCACTTGATCCACTACGAAAAGGCTCCGGAAACCGCCCGCGAAATAGATGCCTTCTTGCGGTCGTTGCGCAGCCTGCCCAGCGGCAGCTAAAGTACGCTGTCCGGGTCGATCGCGATATTCACCAGCGGATCCTTGGCCGCTGACATGCTTGATCTCAGGTGGCGCAGGGCGGTGGTGACCTCGTGGCCGTCGGCGTAGGAGAAGAACAGCACGTAGCGATGCTCAATCGGCGGGCCGTCGGTAACCGTCGGGCCATGGATATGCACGCGGGCGCGCGTGGGAACATCCAGCGCGGCGATCAGGCGCTGGGCTCCCGGCCCGCTGATCACCGCACTGCGCACGGCCGGCGGCAGCCCGACTTCACGGCGCTCAGCCAGCTCGCGTTCGGCGAAGCTCGACGGGTCGTAGCGCACCAGGCTCGCACCGGCCGGGCTCGGATTGCCGGTAAGGACAACCACCCCGTCGCTGTTGGCCATGGAGGCCGCGGTAAACCACCGGGCGAGGACTTCTTCGGCGTTGCGCAGCGAGTCATGGGCGAGCATTTTGTCGGCGTCGAGCAGCAGCACCGCGCTGTAGCCGCCTTCAGCTATCGGTTCGACTCCCGGGGTGGCCACGATGAGCGCCGGTTTTCCGGGAACTTTTTCCACTGGCTTTGCTCCGGTGGAGGAAATAACAGCCACCTTCGGAAAGGCCAGGCCCAGTTCTTCGGCCGTGCGCTCGGCTCCGATGCTGGCAGCCCGGATCCTCGGCGAGCCGCAATTCTGGCAGCGGTAGTCATGGAACTGCTCGCCGCACCAGCGGCAAGCCACATGCGACTGCTTGCCGGCAATATGCAAAGGGCCCTGGCAGATGGTGCAACGAGCCAGCATGCGGCAATCCTGGCAGGATACCGCCGGCACAAATCCGGTCCGTGCCACCTGCACCAATACCGGGCCGGATTCCAATGCCTTCGTCGCTTCACGCCATGCCACGGACGGAATGCGGGCGCGAGCCAGCATCGGATCGCGCTCCAGCTCGAAGTCATTGGTGGTGGCGACGACCCGGGCGGTGTGCGCACGCAGCAAGCCACGTGGCAATTTCAGCTCGATGGCCCACTCGGTGGCAACCAGGCGTTGCGCTTCGACCGATCGCGATGGCGCGGCGATCAGCAGCGAAATATCTGCCTGCGCACTGCGCAGCAGGGCCACTTCCCTGCTGTGCTGATAGGGAGCACGCTGTTCGCGATGCGATTGATCGCCGTCCTGCCAGACGATCATCAGTTCCAGATCCGGTACGTGGCACAGGGCCGCAGAACGGGTGCCGATCACGATCTGGACCTTGCCGCCAATAGCGCGAAGGTAATTGCGGTATCTTGGCGTGGGCCCGTCATCGGCTTGCAAACGCGCATAGGATTCGGCCCCGTACTCTTCGTCCAGGTAGCCGCCGAGGATTTTCAGATCCCGGGCATCGGGGACGATCAGCAGGACGCGCTTGCCGCGCTCGAGTACCGGCCGGCAGGCATCCAAGAGGAACTTGGGCCAGAATCCGTCCACATTGGGCGCCCAGGTAGCGACGGCACGAAGCGTTTTGCCGGTAGCCCAGGCTTCCAGCGCCTGGGGGCCGTGCTCATAGAGTTCAAGCTGATTTGGCCCCTGGGGCAAAACAGGCGCTGTTGTTGGAAGTTCTTCTCTTTCGACCTTCGCGGCCCTGGCGGGCACGGCCGAGCGCACTACGTCCCACAGCGTCCCGGCATATCGCGCGGCAATGTCGCTTGCCGCGGCGACGACCTCCGGGTAGAGCGCTACCTGGTCGCTGACGATCTTGGCCAGCGGCCGCAATTTCATCGGGGTGGCATGGTCCTGGAGGATCTCGACGATGAATCCCGCCAATTGTTGCGGGCCAAAAGGAACCTTCACCCTGATCCCGGGCACCGCCTGCTGTTCCATCGAAGCCGGAACCTCGTAGTCGAACAACCGGTCCAGGTGCGGGACGGAAGAATCAATCAGCACCCGGGCAACCCGCTTGATGCGGGCCGGCTCGGGTGCTGCGATGAGGGCATCTTGCTGCACTCGGCAGTTCCTAGGCGTTGAACCAGTTGCGCAATGCGTCGACTCGGTCCAGCTTCTCCCAGGTGAAGTCGTTGTCCTCGCGGCCGAAGTGGCCGTGGGCAGCGGTCTTGCGGTAGATCGGGCGTTTCAAGTCGAGGTCTTCGATGATGCCCAGCGGGCGCAGATCGAAGACTTCGTTGATGGCCTTGGTGATCTTGGCCGGATCCACGGTTTCGGTGCCGAAGGTCTCCACGTAGAGTCCAACAGGGTGTGCCACGCCGATCGCGTAGGCAACCTGGACTTCTGCACGACGCGCCAGGCCGGCAGCGACGACGTTTTTCGCTACCCAGCGCATGGCGTAGGCGGCCGAACGGTCCACCTTCGATGGATCCTTGCCGGAGAACGCGCCGCCGCCGTGGCGTGCGAATCCGCCGTAGGTATCCACGATGATCTTGCGGCCGGTCAGGCCGGCGTCGCCCACCGGACCGCCGATGATGAAGGGACCCGAAGGGTTCAAGATGATCTTGGTGTTCGACACGTCCAATCCGGAGCGTTCCAGGATGGGGGTGACGACCTCTTCGTGCAGGTCGGCCTTCAAGGTGGCCAATTCGTATTCCGAAGCGTGCTGGCTGGACACCACTACGGTGTCCACGGAGACCGGCTGGTCGCCGTCGTAGCCGATGGTGACCTGGGTCTTGCCGTCCGGGCGCAGCAGCGGCATACGGCCGTTCTTGCGCACCTGGGTCAGTCGCTCGGAAAGGCGGTGGGCCAAGAAGATCGGGGTCGGCATCAGCGACTCGGTCTCATCCGAGGCATAGCCGAACATCAGCCCCTGGTCTCCCGCGCCCTGCAGGTCGCGAGGATCCTTGGCGGTGCCCTCGCGCGATTCCAGCGAGTTGAACACGCCGTCGTGGATTTCCTGGGACTGCTGGCCGATGGACACCGACACGCCGCAGCGTGCCCCGTCGAAGCCGTTCGCGGAGGAATCGTAGCCGATGTCCAGGATGGTCTTGCGTACGATCTCTGGGATCTCCACGTAGCCATTGGTGGTCACCTCTCCTGCCACATGCACCAGGCCGGTGGTGGTCAGGGTCTCGACGGCGACCTTGGAGTCCGGATCCTGCGCCAGCATGGCATCGAGGATCGCGTCCGAAATTTGATCGCAAATCTTGTCCGGGTGTCCCTCGGTTACGGATTCCGAGGTGAAGAGACGAAGTTCAGGGGTTGTTGAAGTCACCTTTTTACTCTATCTGGTCTGGTGGACCGTTAAGCAGTTGTTGCGACGATACGTGACTAAGCGCCCTATGGCGCAGCTCACGAGATGTCGCCTGCATGTCCTTTTATTGCATGGGAAATCTGTTCGATGACAACGCGGGCCACATCCAATTTGCTTCCGGCCGCTTGCACCGCTTCGCTGCCGTCGGCAAAGAGCACCTGAATGGCGTTGGTTTCCTGGCCGAAGGTCAGCGTCGTGCCGACCTCGTTGACGACCAGCATCTCGCAGCCCTTGCGCCGCAGTTTCGCCCGGCCGTAGTCCAGCACCGTTCCCTGGTCATCTCCGGTCTCCGCGGCGAAGCCAACGATGAAGGGCGGCAGCTGCGCCTTGGTGCCGCGTTCCTGGACTATTTCTGCCAGGATGTCGGGGTTGCGCACCAGCTCGATCACCGGGGCTGAATGATCGTCGCGCTTTTTGATTTTCGAGTTTTCGATCGTCGCTGGCCGGAAGTCTGCAACCGCGGCATTCATGATGAGCACGTCCTTGCCCGGGGCGTGTTCGAAGACCGCCTCGCGCAGTTCAAGCGCGCTCGATGCGTGTATGAGGTTCACCCCATGCGGTGGCGGTACTTCCAGGTGCGTGGCGATCAGCGTGACCTCGGCCCCTGCCGCTCGTGCTGCTTCGGCCAGGGCAACACCCTGCCGGCCTGACGAGCGATTGCCCAGGAACCGCACCGGGTCCAGCGGTTCACGTGTGCCGCCAGCTGTAATCAGCACCGAGGTGCCGGCCAGGATCGGCTCGGAGAGCAAGTCCTGGATGGACGCGAAGATCTCTTCGGGCTCCGGCAATCGGCCGGGTCCGGAATCCTTTCCGGTCAGCCGCCCTGATGCCGGCTCAATGACGCGCACTCCTCGTTCCCGCAAGGTGGCCACATTGTTGCGGGTTGCCGCGTGTTGCCACATTTCGGTGTGCATGGCCGGAGCCATGACGACCGGTGCGCGGGTTGCCAGCAAGGTGCCGGTCAGCAGATCATCGGCGATCCCCGCCGAGGCCTTGGCCATGATGTCGGCCGTTGCCGGGACAACGAGCACCAAGTCGGCTAATTGGCCCAGGCGCACATGATTCACGTTTTCGACCGCCTCGAAAACACTTGCGGTGACGGGGTTGCCCGATAGCGCCTCCCACGTGGCAATTCCCACAAAGTTTTCTACATTGCTGGTTGGGATCACGTCGACGTGGTGCCCGGCTTCACGCAGCAAGCGCAACAGGAGAACAGACTTGTAGGCGGCAATTCCTGCCGAGACGCCTAGGACGATTCGCTTCACGAAGTACTTCCTCGAAGTTTTCTGTGCGTTGAGAACTCAACAATAACTATCGGCCCTGCCATAACCGGCAGGCCGGGGTTGAGATCTTGATTAAAGGTGCTTAACGAAAAAGAAGGCGCCCGATCAGGGCGCCGACTTTTCGATTAGTCCTCGATGACCTCGGCCGGAGTAACCTTCAACAGGCTCTCGTCCAGCTCGCGCAAGGCGATGGTCAGTGGCTTTTCGTTCAGCTTGGTTTCAACCAGCGGGCCTACGTATTCGAAAAGGCCTTCGTTGAGCTGGGCGTAGTACGCGTTGATCTGGCGTGCGCGCTTAGCCGAATTGAGCACGATGGCGTACTTCGAGTCGTTGGTCTCAAGCAACGAGTCGATCGATGGGTTAATGATTCCCTCTGGGTTGGACACAGGACTCCCTATTTGTCGTTCTTTAGCCCCATGAGGGCTACAAGCTCTTCGGCGGCACGTGCAACATCGTCATTAACGATGGTCACGTCGAATTCTGATTCCGCCGCAAGTTCTAGTTTAGCGGTTTCTAGGCGGCGCTGCTGCTCCTCGGGCGATTCAGTGCCGCGCCCAACAAGCCGGCGCACCAATTCTTCCCACGATGGTGGTGCCAAAAAGACGAATTTTGCTTCCGGCATCGATTCCTTGACCTGGCGGGCACCTTGCAGGTCAATCTCCAGCAGTACTTTTTTGCCTTCTGCTACTGCATCCTCGACCGTCGAGCGGATCGTGCCGTAGCTGTTCTGGCCGTGGACGACAGCCCACTCCAGCATCTGGCCTTCCTCGACTAGCTCATGGAAACGTTCCGGGCCCACAAAGAAGTAGTGGACTCCGTCCTGTTCCCCTGGTCGTGCGTTTCGGGTCGTCGCCGACACCGAGAGCCAGACATCTGGATAATTATCACGGATATAGGTGGAGACGGTGCCCTTACCTACTGCCGTGGGGCCGGCTAGAACAGTTACCGACGCAGCGGTCATTGACTACACTTTCGTTTTTGGCGGGCTTTGCTTGAAGTGCTCGGTGATTGCGGTGCGCTGTTTGCGGCCCAATCCGCGCAGGCGGCGTGATGGTGAAATGCCAAGGCGCTCCAGCAAGTTAGCCGCGCGTACTTCGCCTACGCCCGGCACCGATTCCAGAAGGTCCATGACACGCATGCGTCCCACGGCTTCATCTTCGTATACCAAGTCTAGTACCTCGGTGATGGAAATTTTGCCGGCGCTGAACTCCGCCTTGATTTCCGCACGACGTGTGCGAGCAGCAAGGGCTTTGGCGCGGGCCCGGATACGATCTTCGTCAGAGAGTTCTCGCAGTACCATCGTTCAGCCATCCTTAATGTGTAATTGACTAAGGCTATGTTGAGAAACATAGCTTTCAAACGCTGCTTTTGCAAGACTAAACGCGTTGTGGCTACTAGAAACTCTAGTAGCCACAACGCGTTTCTGTCACTAAGCGGAATTTTCGCTAGCCGGCGGCGATCAATTCATCGCGAACCCTCAGCGCTTTCTCACGAAGCGCCACTACATTCGGCCCCTCTTTCAAGACATCGCGGCTGCTCGTGCCGAGCACCTGCGAGTAGCTCGAGGCGAATGACGTGGCGATATCAATGGCTGTGGCACCCTGCGCACCCAGACCAGGTGTCAGCAGCGGCGCCTTGCTCGCCTTCAAGTCGATTCCCAGCTTCTCAGGCGCGTCGCCGATCGTTGCTCCGACGACAAGCCCAACGTGGCCTAAATCTTCTGCAGCAGAATTTTCTGCGGTGACTTGGTCGATAATAGATTTAGCAACCGAGTTTTCACCGCCGACGTGCTGCACGGATGGCCCTTCCGGGTTGGAAGTCAGCCCGAGTACGAACACGCCCCTGCCAGTGGCGGCAGCCAGATCCAGCGCCGGCCGCAAGGACTCGAAGCCCAAATATGGGCTGAGAGTCACAGCGTCCGAAGCCAGCGGAGAGCGGTCATCAAGCCACGCGGTCGCATAGGCGGCCATGGTCGAACCGATATCTCCGCGCTTCGCATCGGCCAAGGTCAGCAGGCCAGCGGACTTGGCAGCAGCCAAGGTTTCTTCCAGCACCGCAAATCCGGCCGAGCCAAAGCGCTCATACAGGGCAACCTGCGGCTTGAGAATTGCCGCGGCGCCAACCATTGCCTCGACGACGGTCAGTGAGAAAGATCGCACGCCTTCGGCCGTGTCGTCCAGCCCCCAGGCTTCCAGCAACGCGGGGTGCGGGTCGATCCCCACACACAGCGGGCCGGAAGCCTGCATGGCCGAACGCAGCCGTTCGCCAAATGGGATCGGGCTAGGCATTGCGAGCTGCTGTCAGGTTGGCTTCGTGCTCCTGCAGGCTGGTGACATCCCATGCGTATTCACGCAGGGCGTCGATCGCCTGGACCGAGGCGCCGAACTCGGCAACCGTGGTGATCACCGGGGTGCCCACCGAGGTGGCGGCCGCGCGGATTTCGTAGCCGTCACCGCGGGCATCGGAACCCGACGGGGTGTTCAGGATCAGGCCGATTTCGCCGGCGTTGATCAGATCGACGATCGAGTCCCCGCCTTCGTGCAGCTTGCCCACAACCTTGGTCGGGATGCCGTTGCGGCGCAGCACCTCTGCGGTGCCGCCGGTGGAGATGATCTCGAAGCCGTTGTCCGACAGGTGCTTGACCGGAAGCACGATCGAGCGCTTGTCGCGGTTGGTGACCGAAACGAAGACCTTGCCGGAGGTTGGCAGCGGGTTGTTCGCCGCGGCCTGCGACTTGGCGAAGGCGGTGTCGAAGTACTTGTCGATACCCATCACTTCGCCGGTGGAGCGCATCTCTGGGCCGAGCAGCGAGTCGACGACCTTGCCTTCGGGAGTGCGGAAGCGGGCGAATGGCATGACCGCTTCCTTGACTGCGATCGGTGCCGAGTCCGGCAGGTGCGCGCCATCGCCGGAGGCCGGCAGGTAGCTGCCGCGCAGTTCGGCCAGGGTCTTGCCCACGCCAATCAGGGCGGCAATCTTGGACAGCTGCACCCCGGTGGCCTTGGAGGTGAACGGCACGGTGCGCGAGGCGCGGGGGTTTGCCTCGATCACGTACAGGATGTCCGATGCCAGCGCGAACTGGATGTTGATCAGGCCGCGCACTCCCACGCCTTCGGCAATGGCCAAGGTCGCAGCCTTCACGCGGTCGCGCACATCAGGGCCCAGGGTGATCGGAGGCAGGGTGCACGCCGAGTCCCCGGAGTGCACGCCGGCTTCCTCGATGTGCTCCATGATGCCGCCAACGTACAGGTCGGTGCCGTCGTACAGGGCGTCGACGTCGATCTCGATGGCGTCTTCCAGGAAGCGGTCAACGAGGACCGGGTGGTCCACGGTGATCTCGGTGGCGTTGGCGATGTAGCGCTCGAGGTTGGCCTCGTCGTACACAATCTCCATGCCGCGCCCGCCCAGCACGTAGGAAGGGCGGACCAGTACCGGGTAGCCGATGGAGTCGGCGATTGCCTTGGCATCGGCGAAGGAGACGGCGGTGCCGTTCTTCGGGGCGATCAGCCCGGCGTTATCCAGCACGCGCTGGAAGGCGCCACGGTGTTCTGCCAAGTCGATGGCTTCCGGCGAGGTGCCCAGGATCGGCACGCCGGCGGCCTTCAATTCGGCGGCAAGCTTCAGCGGGGTCTGGCCGCCGAGCTGAACGAACACGCCGAGCACTCCGCCGGTCTGCTCTTCGGCGTGGATGACCTCGAGGACATCTTCCAGGGTCAGCGGCTCGAAGTAGAGGCGATCGGAGATGTCGTAGTCGGTGGAGACGGTTTCCGGGTTGCAGTTGACCATGACGGTCTCGTAGCCCTCGGCACGCAGCGCCATCACCGCGTGGACGCAGGAGTAGTCGAACTCGATGCCCTGGCCGATGCGGTTCGGGCCCGAACCGAGGATGATGACCGACTTCTTCTCGTGGGTGGCCAGTTCGGTCTCTTCGTCGTACGAGGAGTACATGTACGGGGTGAAGGCCTCGAACTCGGCGGCGCAGGTGTCCACGGTCTTGTAGACCGGGCGCACGCCCAGCGCGTGGCGGATGCCGCGAATCACGGCCTCGGACTTGCCGGTGAGCTGGGCGAGCTGCGCATCGGAGAAGCCGTGGTGCTTGGCTTCGCGCAATACCTCGACCGGCAGGTCCTTGTTCGCCGCCACCAGCTGCGCGGTCTCGTTGATCAGGGCCAGCTGGTCCAGGTACCAGGTGTCGATCGAGGTGGCTTCGTAGAGGCGCTCGATCGAGACACCCGAGTAGAGCAGGCGCTGGACCAGCGAAAGGCGCTCGGTGGAGCCCTTCACGATTGAGGCCAGCACTGCTTCGTGCTCGGATTCGTCGATGGTCTCGAAGCTCAGCTCCGAGCCCTTCTGCTCCAGGGAGCGCAGGGCCTTCTGCAGGGCTTCGGTGAAGTTGCGGCCCAGGGCCATGGCCTCGCCGACCGACTTCATGGTGGTGGTCAGGGTCTTGTCCGCTGCCGGGAACTTCTCGAAGGCGAAGCGCGGGACCTTCACGACCACGTAGTCCAGGGCCGGCTCGAAGGAGGCCGGGGTCTTCTGGGTGATGTCGTTCGGGATCTCGTCCAGGGTGTAGCCCACGGCCAGCTTGGTGGCGATCTTGGCGATCGCGAAGCCGGTGGCCTTGGAAGCCAGCGCGGAGGAGCGCGAAACGCGCGGGTTCATCTCGATGACCACCACGCGGCCGGTGTCCGGCTCGATGGCGAACTGGATGTTGCAGCCACCGGTGTCCACGCCGACCTCGCGGATCACGGCGATGGAGATGTCGCGCAGCTTCTGGTATTCGCGGTCGGTCAGGGTCATGGCCGGGGCCACGGTGATCGAGTCGCCGGTGTGCACGCCGACCGGATCGAAGTTCTCGATGGAGCAGACGACCACGACGTTGTCGTTCTTGTCGCGCATCATCTCCAGCTCGTACTCCTTCCAGCCCAGGATCGACTCCTCAAGGAGCACCTCGGTGGTGGGCGAGTACTGCAGGCCGGCACCGGCGATGCGGCGCAGGTCCTCGGCGTTGTAGGCCATGCCCGAACCCAGGCCGCCCATGGTGAACGACGGGCGCACCACGACCGGGTACTTCAGCTCCTCGACGGCGGCGAAGGCCTCGTCCAGGGTGTGCACGATCACGGACTTGGCCGATTCGGCGCCGCAGCGCTCGACGACGCCCTTGAACTTCTCGCGGTCCTCGCCCAGCTCGATGGCTTCGATGTTCGCGCCGATCAGCTCGACGTTGTACTTTTCCAGGGCGCCGGACTTGTCCAGCGCGATGGCGGTGTTCAGCGCGGTCTGGCCGCCCAGGGTCGGCAGGATCGCATCCGGGCGCTCCTTGGCGATGATCTTCTCAACGACCTCCGGGGTGATCGGCTCCACGTAGGTGGCGTCGGCGAATTCCGGGTCGGTCATGATCGTCGCCGGGTTGGAGTTCACCAGGACAACGCGCAGGCCCTCTTCCTTGAGCACGCGCAGTGCCTGGGTGCCGGAGTAGTCGAATTCAGCGGCCTGTCCGATGACGATCGGGCCCGAACCGATGACGAGAACTGATTTCAGATCGGTGCGCTTAGGCATTACTTGCTGTCCTTTTCTGCGGCGGAATCCAACGCGGTGATGAAGCGGTCAAAGAGGTAGGCGGCATCGTGGGGGCCAGATGCCGCTTCTGGGTGGTACTGCACGGAGAAGGCCGGGATGTCCAGGCAGTTCAGGCCTTCGACCACGCGGTCGTTGAGCGAGAAGTGCGAAACCTCCACCTTGCCGAAGCGCTCGACCGGTGCGGTCAGTTCGCCCTCGATCGGGGCGTCCACGGCGAAACCGTGGTTCTGGCTGGTGATTTCCACCCGGCCGGTGGCCTTGTCCATCACCGGCTGGTTGATCCCGCGGTGGCCGAAGCGCAGCTTGTAGGTCTCAAAGCCCAGGGCGCGGCCGAGCATCTGGTTGCCGAAGCAGATGCCGAAGTACGGCAGGCCGGCGTCGAGCACCGAGCGGACCAGTTCCACCTGCTTGGTGGCGGTGGCAGGATCGCCCGGGCCGTTGGAGAAGAACACGCCGTTCGCGCCGGTGGCTTTGATATCCTCCAGGGTCGCATCGTGCGGCAAGACGTGCACGCGCAGGCCGCGTTCGGCCAGGCGGTGCGGGGTCATCGACTTCATGCCCAGGTCGATCGCGGCCACGGTGTGCTTGGCAGCGCCCTCGTAGCCGTGGTCGGCCGGCTCGACGATGTAGGCGGAATCCACCGAAACTTCGGCGGAGATGTTCCGGCCGGCCATCGATGGCTGGGCCTTGACGATCTCGATCAGCTCGGCATCGGACTTCGCGGCGGCCTCGCCGGAGAACACGCCGGACTTCATGGCGCCGGCTTCGCGCAGGTGGCGGGTCAGGGCGCGGGTGTCCACGCCGCGGATGCCCACGATGCCGTATTCCTTCAGATCCTCATCCAAGGTGCGCTCGCTGCGCCAGTTGCTCGGACGGCGGGCGGCGTCGCGCACCACGTAGCCGGCGGCCCACATCCGGGTGGACTCCGGGTCTTGCGAGTTCACGCCGGTGTTGCCCACGTGCGGGAAGGTCTGCACGATGATCTGGTGCGCGTAGGAAGGGTCAGTCAGGGTTTCCTGGTAGCCGGTCATGCCGGTGGTGAAGACTGCTTCACCCAGGGTAGTGCCCACGGCGCCATAGCTGCGCCCGCGGAAGATGCGGCCATCTTCGAGTACCAACACGGCTGGTAGGTTGCTCAGGGAATTCACTTATTTGTCTCCTGCTCGGCTTACGTCGCCATGCGACGCCAGCAACTGATAAATCTTGGGGGTGTCCTCGGAGAACCGGGGACGGAATCCGGTGTCGAAATTGAAGCCTTCACGATTCCAGCTGATCACGATCAGCCCGTTCTTCTCGACAAATTTGCCGATCATCCCGTTCGATCGCCTGACCGCATCGAAGTGCTCCCATGGAATGTGCACATCGCGGCTGCCCGGCCTGACCAGATGCACACCGCTCGCCCCGAGTTCCAAGGTGGCGTTGGTGCGCACTCCCAGATCGTGCACGGCAATGCGATCGAGCCAGTCGTCGAACTTCGTGGTGGCCACGTACATTCCGCTGAAGCTGTGTTCGATCGAATCCTCGAAGGCCTCAAAGGGCTCGGGGATCTGCGCCTGGCGGGCCTTGAGGTTCCGCCAGCCGATCAGGATCAGCGAGATTCCGGCGATGATAACCAGAATCGTGATGATGACCGGGCCGAGTGCTCCCTCAGGCATGGGCCGCCCTTGGGGTTGCCAGCTGGCCATCGAGCACCGTGGGGTGGCCGTGGAAGAAGGTCGCGCGCACCGCTCCAGGAAGCTGCATGCCGGCGAACGGCGAATTGCGGCCCTTGGTGGCCATGGCCGAGGGATCCACCGTCCAGCGGGCGGCCGGGTCCACGAGGGCCAGGTTGGCTGGCTCCCCCACGGCGATCGGGCGGCCCTGGTCGGAAACGCGGCCGATCTGCGCCGGAACTTCGGAGGTGATGCGGGCGACGTCGGCCCAGTCCAGCAGCCCGGTGTCCACCAGCGTGTGCTGGACGATGGACAGGGCGGTTTCCAGTCCGGTCATGCCCATGGCGGCAGCCCCCCATTCGCAGTCCTTGGACTCGGAAGGGTGCGGTGCGTGGTCGGTGCCGA
Source organism: Glutamicibacter sp. FBE19 (assembly GCF_015524875.1). NCBI lineage: Bacteria > Bacillati > Actinomycetota > Actinomycetes > Micrococcales > Micrococcaceae > Glutamicibacter > Glutamicibacter sp. FBE19. The sequence continues at coordinate 438,775 of NZ_JACKQN010000003.1, forward strand.
TCACGTCGATGGTGCCATCGGCGACGCCGGCGCGCAGGGCCTGAACATCGGCTTCGCGGCGCAGCGGCGGGTTGACCTTGTAGACCGGGTCGAAGGTGCGCACCAGCTCATCGGTGAGCAGCAGGTGGTGCGGGGTGACCTCGGCGGTGACGTTGATTCCGCGCGCCTTGGCCCAGCGGATGATTTCCACCGAACCGGCGGTGGAGACGTGGCACACGTGCAGGCGGGCGCCGACGTGCTCGGCCAGCAGCACGTCGCGGGCGATGATCGACTCCTCGGCGACCGCTGGCCAGCCCGGCATGCCCAGGATCGAGGAGACTTCGCCCTCGTTCATCTGGGCGCCTTCGGTCAGCCGCGGCTCCTGGGCGTGCTGGGCGATGACCCCGTCGAAGGCCTTCACGTATTCCAGGGCGCGGCGCATCAGCAGCGGGTCCCAGACGCAGATGCCGTCATCGGAGAACATCTTGACCTGGGCGCGCGAGTCGGCCATGGCGCCGATTTCGCTCAGCTGCTTGCCGGCCAGGCCCACGGTGACCGCGCCGACCGGGCGGACATCCACCCATCCGGCCTTGCGGCCCAGCTCGTAGACCTGCTCGACCACGCCGGCGGTATCGGCCACCGGGGTGGAGTTGGCCATGGCGTGCACCGCGGTGTAGCCGCCCTTGGCCGCAGCCTGGGAACCGGTTTCCACGGTTTCGGCATCTTCGCGGCCCGGTTCGCGCAAGTGGGTGTGGGTATCAACGAGCCCTGGCAGCAGCACGAGATTCTTCGCGTCAACCACCTGGACGTCGCCGCTGGCTTCGATGGAGCCGATCTGGGCGATCTTCCCGTCGACGATCAGCACGTCCTGGGCTTCGCCGCCGAGGATGGCGGCCTGTTGGATCAAGTAGTTCATGGGTTCTTCTTTCAGATCAGGTCGCCGGAGAGGAGCATGTAGAGGCTGGCCATGCGCACGGCCACGCCATTGGTGACCTGGTCGAGCACGGTGGAACGCGGTGAATCCGCGGCGGCCGAGGAGATTTCCAGGCCCCGGTTCATCGGGCCCGGGTGCATGATCAGCGTTTCGGCGCCGCTGGAGTCCAGCTGGCCCAGGCGCGCATCATCCAGTCCCCAATAGCGCGAGTACTCGCGGGGGTTCGGGAAGTAGGCGGCGTTCATGCGCTCGCCCTGGACGCGCAGCATCATCAGCGCATCAACGCCCGACGCGATCACTGCGTCCAGGTCGTAGCTGATGGTGCAGGGCCAGGAGTGCGCACCCACCGGCAGCAGGGTTGGCGGGGCCACCATGGTGACCTCGGCGCCCAGGGTGTTCAGCAGCCACAGGTTGGAGCGGGCCACGCGGGAATGCAGAATATCCCCGACGATCGCGACCTTCAGCCCATCCAGGCCCTGCCCTGCTGGGCTGGTGCCATTGCGCAAGGCCACCTGGCGGCGCAGGGTGAATGCGTCCAGCAGCGCCTGGGTGGGGTGTTCGTGGGTGCCATCGCCAGCGTTGACGATCGGCAGGCCGATCCAATCGGTGGCAGCCAGGCGGGCCGGGGCCCCCGAGTCCGGGTGGCGGATGACTACCGCGTCGGCGCCGATGGCCAGCAGGGTCTGCGCGGTGTCCTTCAGCGATTCGCCCTTGGAGACGCTCGATCCCTTCGCGGAGAAGTTGATGACGTCAGCGCTCAGGCGCTTGGCGGCAGCCTCGAAGGAAATGCGGGTTCGGGTGGAGTCCTCGAAGAAGAGGTTCACCACGGTGCGTCCGCGCAGCGCCGGCAGCTTCTTGATGGCCCGGGTTCCGGATTCGCGCATTTCCTCGGCGATATCCAGGATGGAGATGGCTTCTTCGCGGGTCAAATCCGCGGTGGATAGCAGGTGCTTCACGCTACGCCCTCGATCATCACTTCGTTGGTTCCGTCGATTTCGGCCAGGTGCACACGCACCTTTTCGCTCTTGGCGGTGGGCAGGTTCTTGCCCACATGGTCGGCGCGGATGGGCAGTTCGCGGTGGCCGCGGTCCACGAGCACGGCGAGGCGGACGATGCGCGGACGGCCCCAGTCGGCGAGGGCATCCAGTGCGGCGCGAATGGTGCGGCCGGAGTAGAGCACGTCGTCAACCAGCACCACGACTTTTCCGTCGATCCCGCCGGCAGGAAGCCGGGTCGGCGACGGGGTGCGCGTGGTGGAGTGGCGGAGGTCATCGCGGTACATGGTGATGTCGAGCTGGCCGACAAGAGCTGCCGGGTCGAGATCGCCGGGCGCGGAAGCGGCGATGCGCTGCGCCAAGCGCTGGGCCAGCGGGAAACCGCGGCTGGGAATGCCCAGGAGCACAAGGTCGTCTGTGCCCTTATTGGCTTCGATGATCTCGAAAGCCACGCGAGTGAGTACACGATCGATATCGTCGCCGGTAAGCACCGTGCGCGATACATCTGGCACTGAATTTTCATTCATGCTGTGCACCTCTCCCTTCTCCGCCTCACAGGACGGGATTTAAAGGAATATTGCTACCTCAAATTATCACGAGCCGGCAGCGATTCCCTAGCGGAAAGCTATGCATGACACTGGATGATCGGTGAGATGCGCCACCTGGTGCCGAGCTGGCCGTGGGCGCACCGGCGATTTACCGCAGATCGGCGCACGGATCGGGCTTCTGGGCCAGCTGCTGTTGGCTTTGGCACATCCGCTGGGCAGCTGTTCGATGGTAGGGCCGGCGCGCTATTGCCCCACGCGCCCGTCAATGCATTCGCGCAGCAAATCCGCGTGGCCGCAATGCCGGGCATATTCTTCGATCCGGTGCACCTGCAGTTCGCGCACGATCACCTCTTCCCTGCCAACACGCTGCCCGAGGTCCGCGAAGTTCGCCAGCGCCCGGTCCGTGGCGTGCTGCTCCTCATGGAGAATCCGCAGTGCCTGGGCAAGGCATTCGGGCTCGGGCCTCACCCCGTCGAAATCCGCACCGTGCCCGCCGTAGATCGGTGCAATCCTCTCGCCGTCGCCGATCCAATTGCGCCAGTCGCGTTCGACTTCTCCCAGATGGCGCAGGAGTCCGAGCAGGGACATGGTCGAGGGAGGCACAGAGCGCCGGGCCAGCTGCTCGGGCGCCAGGCCTTCGCATTTGAGCTCCAGGGTGAGCCGGTAATCCCGAAGGTATCTGGCGTAGGTTTCCTGCTCCCCTGCCGGATCCGGCTCGTTTGCATCCCTGGGATCCTGATCGGGGTCCAGCCACATGTCGGGGAGCTGGACCGATTCGCTCCATCGCTCAGGTACGTGGTTCATCCCGCCATTCTTGCCGGGCGGATCGAGCATGGCAAGAGGGCGTTCCAGGGCGCAAAAAAGCCTGGGCCGGAAAACCCCGCGAAGGGAGTTCCGGCCCAGGCAATTGGACTGGGAAAAGAAACTAGTCGACCAGGGTGTCCTTGACGCTCTGGATCCGGCCCAGTACGCCATTGACGAATTCCGGGGACTCGTCGGTGGAGAGCTCGCGAACATTAACCACGGCTTCCGCCACGGCTACTGCATCGGGCACATCATCGTTGTAGAGCAATTCCCAGACGCCGATGCGCAGGGCAGCGCGGTCAACGGCCGGCATGCGCTCGATGGTCCAGTCCTTGACGTAGCTTTCCAGCACTTCGTCGATGCGGTCCAGATGGGCCATGACGCCTTCGACGATCGTCAACGAGTACTCATTGAGCACGATGTCCGAGTTTTCCCGGCGCGAGATGGCAACACCCATGGGGTCGACATCGCGGGCTTCAGCCTCAAACAGGAATTCGAGGGCTCGGCGACGGGCTTTGGCGCGGGCTCTCACTAGTTGACACGACCCAGGTAGTCGCCGGTGCGGGTGTCAACCTTGACCTTGGTGTTCTGCTCGACGAACAGCGGAACCTGGATTTCCTTGCCGGTTTCCAGGGTTGCTGGCTTGGTGCCGGCCGAGGAGCGGTCGCCCTGCAGGCCAGGCTCGGTGTAGGTGATTTCCAGAACGACTGAAGCTGGCAGTTCCAGGTACAGCGGGCTGCCATCGTGCATGGCGATGGTCAGTTCCTGGTTTTCCAGCATGTAGCCAGCGGTCTCGCCCACGGTTTCGCCCGGGACGGTGATCTGGTCATAGTCTTCCAGGTTCATGAAGACGTAGTCGTCGCCATCCTGGTAGAGGTACTGGTAATCGCGGCGGTCAACAGTTGCGGTTTCGATCTTGGTTCCGGCGTTGTAGGTCTTGTCGACCACCTTGCCGCTCATCACGTTGCGCATCTTGGTGCGGACGAAGGCGCCGCCCTTGCCTGGCTTGACGTGCTGGAAGTCGATGATGGTCCAGAGCTGGCCCTCGATCTTCAGAACCACGCCATTTTTAATGTCAGTTGTATCCGCCACGTTTCCTCAATCCTCTATTGACACCAGCATGCACTGGCATTATCAAAAATCCATCTACAAGTTTACCCTACTCGGCCTCGGGCCGTTAGGGTTGCGCGCGGTGGCGCTCGTTACTGCGCGGCCCGCTCTTCGGCGATATTCAGGCAGATGCTCGATGCGTTGACCAGGTAGGCGTCATCGCCCAGCTCGATGCGCAGGTCCATCGCCTTGCGGAAACGCGTCGCCGCGGCCTTGAAATCGCCCTTCGCGAAGAAGGAAAGACCCAGGTGGTGGTGCATCAGCGGTTCGTAATCGGTGCCCGCGAACTCTTCGGAGAGCTTGCGCAGCCGATTGATCGCGCGATCAAAGTCGCCCTGCATGCGGGTCAGCTCGGTATCCAGCACGCGCAGGTGCGCGTTGGTTGGATCGATCAGCCGGGATTCGGCGATCAGTTCGCCGGCGTCGGCAAGATCGCCGCGAGCCAACAGGATCATTACCTGGTCGGTAGGGGAACCAACCTGCATCTGGTGCTGCGCGGCCTGTTCGTCGGCGACGTAGGGCTTGAGGGTTACCGGGTCGATCAGGACGCCGTTGACCGAAGTCCCGACACCTTCCCGGTTTACCGATGCGACATCAATGGCGTATGCGGTGTGGTCACCCATTTTCACTCCCCGATTTCCTGGTAGGCCGCGAACAGCAGCGAGTTATCCGGCACTTCGTAGATGCGCGGCTTGCCGATCTCTTCGAGCACGACGAAGCGCAGCTGGTTGCCGCGCGCCTTCTTGTCCCGCTTCATGCCATCGAGCAATGCTGCCCAGCGGTCGTTGCGGTAGCTGGTTGGCAGTCCCAGCGAGGTCAAGATGCTCACATGGCGATCGGCGATCGCATCGGAGGTGTAGCCAACGGAGCGGCCCAGCTCGGCAGCGAAGCACAGGCCGATGGACACCGCGGCGCCGTGGCGCATTTGGTAGCGCTCGGCCAGCTCGATGGCATGGGCCAGGGTGTGGCCGTAGTTCAAGAATTCGCGATCGCCCGATTCCTTCAGGTCGCGGGAGACCACGTCGACCTTCACGGCGATGGTGCGTTCGATCAGCTCGCGCAGGCGGGCGCTGGCCGGGTTGATGGCGTCGTGCGGATCTTCTTCGATCAGTTCCAGAATGCGCTCATCGGCGATGAATCCGGTCTTGACGATCTCGGCCATGCCGGTGACCAGTTCGTTCTTCGGCAACGTGGCCAGGGCGTCGAGGTCCGCGAGCACGGCGGCAGGAGGGTGGAATGCGCCCACCAGGTTCTTGCCTTCGGCGGTATTGATGCCGGTCTTGCCGCCTACCGCGGCGTCGACCATGGCCAGCAGGGAGGTTGGAATGTGAATGACCTTGACCCCGCGCAGCCAGGTGGCTGCCACAAAACCGGCCAGGTCGGTGACGGCGCCGCCGCCAACGGAGATGACCGCGTCGCTGCGGGTGAAATCATTCTTGCCCAGAACTTCCCAGCAGAAGGAAGCCACCTGGATGTGCTTGCCTTCTTCGGCATCCGGGATCTCGGCGGTCAGTGCTTCCAGGCCGGCATTGGCCAGTTCATCACGAACCACGTCGCCGGTGGAGCGCAGCGCGCGAGGGTGGATCACCAAAACCTTCTTGACCGAAGGTCCGAGCAGTTCGGGCAGGTGCCCCAACAATCCGTTGCCAACCAGTACTGGGTACGATTCGGCGGCCGTGTTTCCCGAGACCTTTAAAGTGGTCGGTGCTAATGGCATCAGTCTTGTTCCTCCTGATGGTGCTGATTTGTCTAGCGTACGCGTGGGATTGTCGAGAACTGGCATCTCGTGGCGCTAATCACAGCTGGTCGAGTTGCGGCAAAATCTCTTCGACAATTTGTAGAACAGACTTTCCGTCAACCACAACGTGCACGTCAGCCAGCATTTCGTAAATTGGACGGCGCTTTTCGTAGACCGAAGCCCAGACGGTGAGTGCTTCGTCACCTGCCAGCAATGGCCGATTGGAGTCCGCCTTGATCCGCTCGGCCGCTGCCTGCATGCCCAGCTCCAGGTAGATGACGGTGCCGCGGGAAAGCAGCTGCTGGTTCTCCTCGCGGAGCACCGCTCCGCCACCGGTGGCGACGACCCCGGTGAGCAGGCGCGCCAGGGCCTGGACTTCCAGGTCGCGGAAATGCGCTTCGCCATGTTCGGCAAAAATTTGCGGAATCGTGCCGTGATGGGCCACGACCGTCGCGTCGGAATCGGCAAAACTGGTTGATAAGGCCGTGGCCAGTGACCTGCCCACGGTGGACTTGCCACTGGCCATCGGACCAATGAGGTAAATCATTAACGAATGCTTCCTAGACGCCGGTCGATCCCAGGTTATCCGGGATGCTGGCCAGGTAGGAGTCGATATTGCGCTTGGTTTCCGCAACCGAGTCGCCGCCGAACTTCTCGAGCAGGGACTGGGCGAGCACCAGGGCAACCATGGCTTCGGCTACCACGCCGGCCGCCGGGACGGCACAGACATCTGAACGCTGGTGGTGCGCGGTGGTGTCTTCGCCGGTTGCGGTGTCGACGGTGCGCAGGGCGCGGGGAACGGTCGCGATCGGCTTCATGCCGGCGCGCACGCGCAGCACCTCGCCGATGCTCATGCCGCCCTCAATGCCGCCGGCGCGATTGGAATTGCGCTTGATGCTGCCGTCTTCGGCGTGCACGATCTCATCGTGGGCGGCCGAACCGCGGCGCGCCGCGGTTTCAAAACCGTCGCCTACTTCCACGCCCTTGATGGCCTGGATGCCCATCAATGCGGCGGCCAGGCGTGCGTCCAGGCGGCGGTCCCAGTGCACGTAGGATCCAATGCCGGGAGGCAGGTTGTAGGCCAAGACCTCGACCACGCCACCGAGGGTCTCCCCCGCCTTGTGCGCGTCGTCGACCTCGGCCACCATGGCCTGGCTGGTTGCCTGGTCGAAGCAGCGCAGCGGATCGGCATCGAGCGCTTCAATATCCGCAGCGGTCGGCAGCGGGGCATCAGCCGGAGCCGAAACAGCGCCAACGGCGGTGGTGTGCGACACCAATTCGATGCCAAGGTCTTTTAGGAAGCGGGAGGCTACCGCGCCCAGGGCCACGCGGGCCGCGGTTTCGCGGGCGCTGGCTCGTTCCAGGATCGGGCGGGCGTCGTCGAAACCGTATTTCTGCATGCCGGTGAAGTCGGCGTGGCCCGGACGCGGACGGGTCAATGGCGCATTGCGCGCCAGCGAAGCCAGCTCGTCGAGGTCCACTGGATCCGCGCTCATGACGCGTTCCCACTTGGGCCATTCGGTGTTCCCGATTTCGATGGCCACCGGACCGCCCTGGGTCTTGCCGTGGCGCACGCCGCCAAGGAAAGTGACCTGGTCCTTTTCAAACTTCATCCGCGCACCGCGGCCGTAGCCGAGGCGGCGACGCGCTAATGCTTCGCGTACAACTTCGCTATCCACCGATACTCCGGCAGGTAGCCCTTCAAGAATTCCAACAAGTGCCGGGCCATGCGATTCGCCCGCGGTCAACCAACGCAACATGTCCTCTATTTTGCCATGACCTGAAGCAATTACTGGTGTCGGGCCAGTCCCAGGGAGTCATACATCGCATTTGTGACGTCAACACGCCGCTCTTCGTCCCAGGCTGCACCGGCAAACAGGCGCACCTGTTCCACTGCCTGGTGCACCAGCATGTGAAGCCCGGAAATGACCTGGCCTTGCCATGAGGCTGCCAGCTTGGAGGGCCATGGATCGTAGGCCACATCGAGCAGGATCCCGGTGCCGGAACCGATCGCAGGCACCCATTCATCGCCCGCGTGCGGCGGCAGCGTGCTGAAAACCAGGGGCATCAGGCGCAGCTGATCGGACATCTCGCGGGTGATGCCGGAAATTTCGTGGACGACCGGGTGCAGGCCCAGTTCCTTGGCCAGGTCCACGGCGCGCTGGGAGCGCTGAACGGAGCGAACGACCAGGGTGACATGCTCGACGCCGAGCTCGGCACAGGCCTGAAGGGCCGCTAGCGAGGTATTGCCCGACCCCAGGATCAGGGCCTGATCGGCGGCGGTCATCGAGAAATCGGCCAGGGCCTGGACCAGGCCGTCGATGTCGGTGTTTTCCCCGAACAGCGTTCCGTCTTCGCGCACCACAATGGTGTTCAGGGCGCCAAGTTGCCGCACGCGGGCAGAAACCTCGTCCATGAGCGGCACAAAGGCATCCTTCAGCGGCATGGTCACCGACGACCCGGCCCAATCCCCCGAGCGCAGGCGTGCAACGTGTTCGGCGCACTGTTCGGGCACGAGGTCGATGGCCTCATAATTCAGCGGCGCGCCCAGCAGCTGGTAGGCGGTGCGGTGCAGCACCGGTGACTTGGAGTGGCCGACCGGGTGGCCCAGTACGGCAGCCTGCTTTATCAATTCACATACTTTCTGCGTTGCTGCTGCGCTTAGCAGACATCCGAATTCTGTTGGCACCATGCCCGGAATTCAGCCTGGTTGCGCTGATGTTCGGCGTAGCTGGAAGCGAACTTGGTTTCGCCCGTTTCAATGTTCACGGTCACCCAGTAGTAGTAGCCGTTGGACTGCGGGTTGGCCGCAGCCTTGATCGCCGAGGTGGCTGGTGAGCCGATCGGCGTCGGGGTCAAGCCCTTATGCACATAGGTGTTGTACTTGTTGCCGGCGTCCTTGCGCTCGGCCTGGCTGAACTGCAGGCTGTAGCGGTCCAAGCCGTAGATCACCGTGGAATCCACCTGGAGCAAGCCATGGGTTTCCTTGTTGGCAGGATTCAGCCGGTTCTCGATGGCTCCGGCCACGGTGGCATAGTCCTTCTCGCGGGCCTCTGCCTGCAGGATGGAGGCTACCTTCAGGGTGCGGTAGCCCTTCTCGAGGTCGGTGATGCCGGCGTCCTTGAGGGTGTTCTTGGTGGACCTGACCATCTTGGCCAGCACGTCCTTGGGGGTGCTGTCCAGGGCGAAACGGTATTCGCCCGGGTGCAGCCAGCCCTCGAGGTTCGGCACGGAGGAAGGAAGCCCGAACTTTTCCGGTTGGCCGGCCAGTTTTTCCAGGTCGGCAAGCTTGAGCCCGGAGCCCTTGGCGATCTCCTCCAGCGCCGCGTTCAGGCGCAAGTTCGCCTTGAGCCCGATGTAGAACACCTTGCCAGGGCGATTATCGACCAGGATTTCAGCAGCATCGGCTGCCGGCATCTGGGATTTGAGCTGGTAGGTTCCCGGGTGGACGACCTTATTGGCGCGTTCGGAGTTCTCCACGGCCTTGATCAGCAGCTTGTCGTTGGAAATGACGTCCAGGTCCTCGAGCTTGCGCGAGATTGCGCCCAGGCCCCAGCCGTCTTCCACGGTGAATTCGACCGTGGCGCCGCCCGGGCCGGGATAGTCATCCGGGTTGAACTGCTTGACCAAGGACTTGACGAAATAGAAGGAGCCGGCGACAACCAGGGCAAAAATCACCACGGTGGCCAGCATCACCAGGTTGCGCTTCCGGCGGGTTTTCTTGCGCCGCAGCTTCTTGGAGGCTTCGTCATCCTGGTCGAGCAGCCCATTGCGGTGGAGCGCGTCTTGCTGTTCGATGACCGGAGTCTGCGCGGTATGCGCCGCGGCCAGGGTGGGCAGGAACCGGGTATGGGTTTGCTGCCCATCCTGGTCATCGGCGGTTGCCAAGGCGGCATCCGGTGCCGCCTCGCCATCAGAGGAAGCTCCGAGATAGTGGTCCAGCCCGGTCAGCTCAGGAGTGGAAGGTTCAGCGATGGGAAGCCCTTGGCCTGCCGCGAAGCTCTCGTACAGGGCACGAAGAGTTTCGCGTTGCCGTTCTTGACGGGCTTCTTCTCGCATCAACTCTCATTTCTCGGTATGGCTTCGAACTGGGCCGCGACGTGCGGGATCTATTTCATGACGATCCGGCTGGCCTGGACACGGACGTTGTTCCGGCGCATTTCCAGCACTTGCTGCAGGATCTCGGTGGCAGCGACCTGGTCGACAACCTTTCGATGATCCTCCATCTTACGGCCTGAGGCGTGCAACGCGCGATGGGCGTTGACGGTGCTCAACCGCTCGTCGACCAGGAAAACCGCAAGCTCGATATTGGAGCTATCGGCTAGTTCGGCCAAGGCAATAGCGTAGTCACGGGCCATTTTGGTGGACTCGGTATCATTGCCGGCCAAGGATTTCGGCTCGCCGATGAATACTTCGCCCACATTCCGGTCCGTGATGATGCGCAGCAGCATCCGGCGGTCAGAATTCTTCTTCGCATCCCGGCGCAGGGTCATGACCGGCGTGGCCAGGATCCCCGAGGGATCTGAGATGGCGACGCCGACGCGGGCCAGGCCCACGTCGACGCCGAGTGCCACCTTAGCCATTGGCCAAAGCCGCCCGAATGGCATCCAGCGCTTCGTCGATCTTTGAAGCGTCCTGGCCGCCGCCCTGGGCCATATCGTCCTTGCCTCCGCCGCCGCCGCCGAGCACGCCGGTGGCGGTGCGCACCAGCGCTCCGGCCTTGAAGCCGTTGGCGCGGGCGTCATCGTTGGTGACGGTCAGGACCAGCGGTCGGCCGTTGGCCACGCCGATCAGCACAATGACTGCTGCTTCGGTGCCAAGCTTGCCGCGCAGATCCAGCGCCATGGTGCGCAGGGCATCCGCGGAGTCGATGGTCCCTGCGTTGTGGGCCAGCAGGCGGGTCGAGCCGATGGTCACCACCTTTTCCAGCAGGGCCGCGGACTGGGCGAGCATGGCCTGGCTCTTGAGCTCGGCGATCTGCTTCTCGGCGGCCTTGAGCTTGGCAACGGTGTCGTTGACGCGCTCGGACACCTGGCTGGAAGGCACGCGGAACAGGCCCGAGAGCTCGGAAACCAGGGCACGCTCGGCAGCGCCGTGGCGGAAGGCCTCCATGCCGACCAGGGCTTCGACGCGGCGGTTGCCCGAACCGACTGAGGCCTCGGAGAGCAGCGTCAACTGGCCGATGCGGGCGGTGGTGTCCACGTGGGTGCCACCGCACAGCTCGCGCGACCAGGCGCCGTTCATTTCCACCACGCGCACGTCGTTGGAGTACTTCTCGCCGAACAGGCTCATCGCGCCGAGCTTCTTGGCCTCGGACAGGGCCATCTCGTTGGTGACGACCTGGTAGTTCGAGGCGATGGCCAGGTTGACTGCCTCTTCGACTTCGCTGCGAGCCGCAGCGGAGAGGGCCTCGGCCCAGGAGAAGTCGAAGCGCAGGTAGCCGGCCTTGTTGAAGGACCCGGCCTGGGTGGCCGTTGGGCCAAGCAGCTCGCGCAGCGCGGCGTGCACCAGGTGGGTGGCCGAGTGGGCCTGCTCCCCCGAACGGCGGCGCACGGCGTCGACCTGGGTGCGCACCAATGCCTCGGCAGGAAGCTCGCCCTCGCGCACGATCACCTTGTGCACGTTCAGGCCCTTGACCGGGGCCTGCACGTCGGTGACCTCCAGCACGAAGCCGTCGCCGGTGATCAGGCCGCTGTCGCCAGCCTGGCCGCCGGATTCGGCATAGAAGGGGGTCTCATTGAGCACCAGGTCGATTTCCTGGCCCTGCTCCGCGTATGGAACCACTTGGCCGTCGCGGATGATGCCGCGGATGGTCGACTCGCCTTCCAGGGTGTCGTAGCCGGTGAAGTGCACGCTGCCGGCGTCGGCCAGCTTGTTGTACACCGACAGGTCTGCGTGGCCGGCCTTCTTGGCCTTGGCGTCCTTCTGCGCACGGGTGCGCTGCTCGTTCATCAGCTCGCGGAAGCGCGGCTCGTCCACGGACAGGCCAGCCTCGGCTGCGATTTCCAAGGTGAGGTCGATCGGGAAGCCATAGGTGTCGTGCAGGGTGAAGGCGTCGTCTCCGGAGAGGTTGGCTCCTTCTTCCTTGGCGTGGTTCAGCGCCTCGTCAAGGCGGGTGGTGCCCGAAGCGATGGTGCGGCGGAAGGCGCGCTCCTCGGCGTAGGCGATGCGGGCGATGCGCTCGAAGTCGGCTTCGACCTCTGGGTAGACGCCCTTCATGGCGTCGCGGGTGACGGGAAGCAGCTGCGGGAGCACTTCGCTGTCCACGCCCATCAGGCGCATGGCGCGCACAGCGCGGCGGATCAGCCGGCGCAGCACGTAGCCGCGGCCCTCGTTGCCCGGGGTGACCTGGTCGGAGATCAGCATCAGCGAGGAGCGGATGTGGTCGGCGATCATGCGCAGGCGCACGTCATTGGCATGGTTGGGGTCCGCTGGATCCTCGGTGGAGGTGTAGGCGACGCCGGCAAGCTCGGCGGCCTTGTCGAGCACCGGACGGACCTGGTCGGTCTCGTACATGTTCTCGACGCCCTGCAGGATCATGGCCAGGCGCTCAAGGCCCAGGCCGGTGTCGATATTGCGCTTGGGCAGTTCGCCGGCGACGTCGAAGTCGGTCTTGGAGCGCACCGCGGAGAGGCGGTACTGCATGAACACGAGGTTCCAGATCTCGATGTAGCGGGTCTCGTCGACCGCCGGGCCGCCTTCTTGGCCGTACTGGGCACCGCGGTCGTAGTAGATCTCCGAGCAAGGACCGCCGGGGCCGGGCTGGCCGGTGTTCCAGTAGTTGTCTTCCTTGCCGGTGCCGACCACGCGCTCGGTCGGGATGCCGATCTCTTCTTCCCAGATGCGGCGGGCTTCAAGGTCCTTCTCGTCGCCGTCTTCGTAGACGGTGACCCAGAGGCGTTCCTTGTCCAGGCCGTAGCCTCCGGCTTCCACCGGGCTGGTCAGCAGCTCCCAGGCGAAGTGGATGGCATCCTTCTTGAAGTAATCGCCGAAGGAGAAGTTGCCGCACATCTGGAAGAAGGTGCCGTGGCGCACGGTCTTGCCGACTTCTTCGATGTCGCCGGTGCGGATGCACTTCTGCACCGAGGTCGCACGAGTGTAGGGGGCTTCTTCGCGGGCGGTCAGGTACGGGATGAAGGGAACCATGCCGGCTACAGTGAACAACAGCGATGGGTCCGATGAGACCAGCGAGGCGCTGGGCACCGCCGTGTGGCCCTTAGAGACGAAAAAGTCGACCCACCGACGGGCAATTTCCTGCGTTTTCATCGTGTTACGGATGATCCCTTCACTTAGCGGCGTCCACGCCCAAGGCGGAACGTAATTCTTCTTCTCTGGCGGTCATTCCCTGATGGAAGGCTTCCAGATATTCGGCAACACGGTCGGCGTACTTGCCGACCTGGCGATTGAGCGCTGCACCGGATTTAACGTCAGCGTATTTCCTGGTAGCGAGCACTCCAACGCCCACTCCAATAGAAACCCACAAGAACTTTTTCATTCTAGTCTCCTTGGCGGCCTTCGATGGGCCGTCCGTCGTTCAGCGCGCCGATACGTGTTCGATCGAACAGCTCTGGCTTAGCGGCTGCGGCGTGCTTTGCCGCTTGGCTTGGTGTTCATCGCGGCTTTCACGCCTTCGGTGAACGCGGCCGCCTTGATCAGCGGCTTGCCGACAGTGGCTGCGATCAGCGAGGACAGTGCGGAAACATTGGCGGTGGCATCAGAAACGTTGTTGGTGATCGTATCGACCTTCTTGAGCTGGTCGTTGGTGGTCGCCACGGTGTTGGCGACTTCACCGATCAACGGGGTGGTGCCATCGGCAACGTCCCTGATCGATTTGCGCAGCTCGTCGAATACCTTGCCCAACTTGATGATCGGCACGGCCAGCAGCACTACTAGTACAACAAATGCGCCGGCGGCGATGAGCCCTGCAATATCCGAACCCGACATGTGCTTCCTCTTCTGCTTGGGTTTTTGGTGCCAGTCCACCTTATCGAAGTCAGAGCCAAGATAGGTAGTTAAGCGACAAGCCCGCAACCGTTGGACGGTTGCGGGCTTGGAACTAGCGCACGGTTTAGCGTGCGTAGTACTCGACCACGAGGTTCTCTTCGCAGGTCACTGGGATCTCTGCACGCTCAGGAGCGCGCAGGTAGGTAGCCTGAAGGGCTTCCAGCTTTACGTCCAGGTAAGCAGGAACAGCTGGCAGCACCTTAGCGTGCTCACCTGCTGCAGCCATCTGGAATGGAACCATCTTCTCGCTCTTCTCGTGTACGTGGATCAGCTGACCCGGCTGTACCTTGAAGGATGGGCGGTCTACACGCTGGCCGTTGACCAGGATGTGGCGGTGCACGACCAGCTGGCGAGCCTGCTGGATGGTGCGGGCGAAGCCTGCACGCAGAACCAGGGCGTCCAAGCGGGACTCGAGCAGTGCCAGCAGGTTGTCACCGGTCTGGCCGCCGAGGCGCTTTGCTTCCTTGAAAGCGTTCAGCATCTGAACTTCGCGGATGCCGTACTGGGCACGCAAACGCTGCTTTTCGCGCAGACGCACTGCGTAGTCGCTGTCCTGCTTCTTACGGGCGCGGCCGTGCTGGCCTGGACCGTATGGACGGCGCTCCATGTACTTTTCAGCTTTAGGGGTCAATGCAAGGCCGAGCGCACGCGAAAGGCGTACGGTGCGGCGGGCACGGGCGTTAGCCATTGATGTGTCCTTTTCGTTCAGCGACGGTATCTACTGGCCTCCAGGATGGAGAGTGTGTGGGCGTCGCGTCCCTGCTACACTGCAACCTTGCTCCGCAGGCCGATCACTCGGAATCCGGGCAGGGCTTGCCAGCCAAAGATCAAGTCTACACGAAAGGGATCAGCCTCGGGCTGAGGCATAGCGCACAATCAGCGCTTGCGCTTGCCGCGTACCGGGTCCTTGCCGCGGATGATCTCGCGAAGCCGTGCCAGGCGCGTTCCGATGGTCTTCTCGGCACCGTTGATGGTCGGCGTGTAGTAATTGGTGCCGACCAGATCGTCGGGCAGGTATTGCTGGGTGGCGATCGAATGCGGCGCGTCGTGGGCGTAGATGTAGCCCACCCCGTGGCCCAATTGCTTGGCTCCTGGATAGTGCGCGTCGCGCAGGTGGTCCGGAACCAGCGAGCCCTTGCCTTCGGAAACGTCGGCCAAGGCAGCGTTGATCGCGTTGTACGACGCATTGGATTTTGGCGCGGTCGCCAGATGCACGGTGGCTTGGCCCAGCATGATCCGCGCTTCGGGCATGCCGGTGAGCTGCACCGATTGGGCTGCGGCCACGGCCAGGGGCAGGGCGGTGGGATCGGCCATGCCGATATCCTCGCTGGCCGAGATCATCAGGCGGCGGGCGATGAAACGCGGGTCCTCCCCCGCAGAGAGCATGCGCGCGAGGTAGTGCAAGGCGGCGTCCACGTCGGAGCCCCGGATGGATTTGATGAAGGCCGAGATGATGTCGTAGTGCTGATCGCCGTCCTTGTCATAGCGCTGCACGGCCTGGTCCATGGCCAGCTGGACATGGTCGGCGGTGATTTGCACCGGCGGATCCACTTCGGCGCCGGCGGCATTCCATGCGACGGCCCCGGCTGCCTCGAGCACGGTCAGCGAGCGGCGGGCATCGCCCTGGGCCAAGCGGACGATGGCGTCGCGCTGCTCGTCATCCAGCTGGACCTGCCCGTTGAATCCGCGCTCGTCTTCGATGGCGCGTTCCAGCAGGGCCGCGAGGTCTCCATCGGTCAGCGGGCGCAGGGTCAGCAGCAGGGAGCGCGAGAGCAGCGGGGAAATCACCGAGAAGGACGGATTTTCGGTAGTGGCGGCGACCAGCACAACCACCCGGTTTTCGACTCCGGGAAGCAGTGCATCCTGTTGGGCCTTGTTGAAGCGGTGGATCTCGTCGAGGAACAGGACCGTGGTCATCCCGCGCAGGTCGCGGTCGTCCTTGGCCTGCTCGATGACCCGGCGCACATCCTTGACGCCTGCGGTGATGGCCGAGAGCTCGACAAATTTCCGGTTGGTGGCCCGTGCAATGACGTGGGCGATGGTGGTCTTGCCGATGCCCGGCGGGCCGTAGAGGATCACGCTGGCCGGCCCGGCCAGGCCTGTTTCAGGATTCTCGGCCAGTTGCCGCAGCGGCGAGCCCGGACCGAGCAGGTGCTGCTGCCCGACCAGTTCCTCGAGCGAGCGCGGGCGCATCCGTACCGCCAGTGGCGGGCGGGGCCGGTTGACTTGGGCCTCGCGCGCGTCCTGCGGATCATCGGTCAGGGAATCGAACAAATCGCTCACCGTCCAAGCCTACCGATATTCTGGTGTCAATGCGGTACCGGCCCTTCGCCCGCCGCTTATTGCCTATTGAGAGGATTTTCTGCATGCGCGCCGTCGTCCAGGTCGCCAGCACCGCCCGCGTTGAAGTTGAAGGGGAAATTGTCGGGCAGCTCGACTCCCCCGGCTTGGTGATCCTGCTGGGCGTGACCCATGACGACGACCAGGCCATAGCGCGCAAGGTCGCCGAGAAGATCTGGCAGCTGCGCATCATGGAGGATGAAACCTCGGCGGCCGGCAACCAGGCCCCGCTGCTGGTGATCAGCCAGTTCACCCTCTATGGCTCGGTGCGCAAGGGCCGGCGCCCTTCTTGGTCCAATGCCGCGCCCGGCCCGGTCAGCGAGCCGCTCTACGAATACTTCGTGCAGTACCTGCGTGAACTCGGATCGCACGTTGAGACCGGGCGGTTCGGGGCAATGATGGATGTGTCGCTGACCAATACCGGCCCGTTCACAATGATCGTCGATTCGGCGGACCTGGCCTAGCTGCCGGCGGACTTCACCAGCTGCGCGAGCATCTCGAAGCTTGCGCGCTGCGCATTCAGCTCGGTTTGGCCGGTGGCGGAGAGCTCGTAGACTTTCCGCCCGGGCCCGCCCTGGCCTTCTTCCCATCGGGTTTCCACGAAGCCCGAGGCTTCCAGCTTTGCCAGCGCGGGATAGAGCGTTGCGCCCTTGATCGGTCCGAAACCTCGTTCTTGCAGGGTTTTGGACAGGGCGTAGCCGTGGGCTTGCCCGGACGACAATTCAGCCAGCAGCAGCATCGGGAGCATGGCGCGCTGCCAGCTGCCGGGAAACGGCGAGTCCTTACTCATCGCGCCCTTCTTCCAGGCCGCGGGCATGGGCACGCCTTTGGGCTAGCTTGGATTCCACGTATTCTGCGCGGTTCGCGGGGCGCAATTCGTAAAGGGAAACCGCCGCAAAAACCGCAACGCATACGGCGAAGAAGATGTCCCATCCGCTGCGGTCCGGGGCAAGCGCCTCCGGCAGCAGGCTTGTGCCGTACAAGAATACGAGTGCCAATGGCAGCAACCGGAGCATGAGCCATCGTCGCCGCAACGCCGTGGCGGTGTTGACTCCCAGTCCGATGGCGAATTCGTTTGGGGTGCCGAATTCCTCAACTATCGATGCTTCGCCTTCTGCCCTGCACATGTTCGACCAGTGCTCGCGGGCTGGCGCCAAGACGGATGCCGCCTCTCTAGCTCGCATTCCATAGCGTCCGCGCAGCAGGCGCGTGGATTCGGCAAACCATGCTTCGGGATCAGTAAAAGCTGTGGCGTCGTTGCGCGTTGCTCCAGGCTCATCCTTGAATGGCAGCCAAAACGCGCCGATGGCCAGGGCTATCCCGAGGATCGGTGCTAGCCAGTTGGGCATTGGCAGGGCTTGTTCATCGCCTAGTGTGGCGATGAGTGCGGCAGCTGCGATGGATACCGCTATTCCGGCCACCCCTAGCGCCCAAGATCGCGCGAATTTGCCTTTCACGCGGTAGAACCACCATAGGTGCCCGGATAAGGCGATTCCCGTGCCTGCGCACAAGGCCGCTAGCTGCCAATAGTGCCACGAGTTCGCAGTCCATCCGTCACGGAATCCGACCCAAGTGCCAAAACCGGTGCATAGCAGGCCAACACCAATTCCGAGACCAACGAGCAGCAGCACGCTGCTGTTGACCGGCATCTCCGAGTCCGCCAGCTGTTGCGGCGTCAACCGCGAGTACGCCCGGGCTTCGCCGTATTCGAGGGGGGCGCCAAAAAGATCCTCTGCAGCTTCGCCGCTATCCCGGATGGTGGCCAAAGCATTTTCCAGCTCCTGGACGCTCTGCGAATCATCCAAGTCATGGAGCAGCATGGCAAGCCTGAAGTCCTGCGCCCAACTGCGGTCGCGCGCCGGGTATTGCTGGACGATGTGCTGAGGTTCTGCCGAGGCCAAGAAGTCTCCTTGGAGTGAAATAACTAGTGTGAAAACTAACCTAGTATTAAAATCAGCATTAATCCACGCTGTGGCCTATTTTGAGGCAAAAAGAAGCCGGATGGAACGCACTTGCGCGTTCCATCCGGCTTCTTATAGCTGCGTAAGCCTACTTGGCTTCAGCCTTGGCTTCGGTCTCTTCGGCCTTCTTCTTCTCAGGCTTGAAGTCGATGCCGGCTTCCTTGCGCTGCTGCGGGGTGATCGGTGCAGGAGCAGCGGTCAGCGGGTCGAAACCGCCACCGGTCTTCGGGAAGGCGATGACGTCGCGGATGGACTCCGAGTTGGTCAGCAGCTGCAGCACGCGGTCCCAGCCCAGGGCGATGCCGCCATGCGGCGGGGCGCCGTACTTGAAGCCCTCGAGCAGGAAGCCGAACTGGGTGTCGGCCTGCTCCTGGGTCACGCCCATGAGCTTGAAGACGCGCTCTTGCACATCGCGCTGGTGGATACGGATCGAACCGCCGCCGATTTCGTTGCCGTTGCACACGATGTCGTAGGCGTAGGACAGCGCCGAGGCGGGGTCGGTGTCGAAGGTGTCCATGAACTCCGGCTTGGGGCTGGTGAACGCGTGGTGCACGGCGGTCCAGGCGCCGGCGCCCACGGCCACGTCGCCCGAGGCCACGGCATCCGAAGCGGCTTCGAACATCGGTGCGTCGACGATCCAGACGAAGGCCCAGTCGCCTTCCTTGATCAGGCCGGTGCGGTGGCCGATCTCGACACGGACCGAGCCGAGCAGGGCGCGGGATTCGTTCTTCTTGCCCGCGGAGAAGAAGATGCAGTCGCCGGCAGAGGCGCCGGTGGCAGCGGCCAGTCCGGCCTTCTCTTCATCCGAGAGGTTCTTGGCCACTGGGCCAGCCAGCTCGCCATCTTCCTTGATCAATACGTAGGCAAGGCCCTTGGCACCGCGCTGCTTGGCGAATTCCTGCCAGGCATCCAGGGTGCGGCGCGGCTGCGAGGCGCCGCCAGGCATGACCACGGCACCGACGTACTCGGACTGGAAGACCTTGAAGGAGGTGTTCGCGAAGTACTCGGTCATTTCGGTCAGTTCCAGGCCGAAGCGCAGGTCCGGCTTGTCCGAACCGTACTTGGCCATGGCCTCCGAGTACGCCATGCGGCGGATCGGGGTCGGGACCTGCACGTCGATCAGGTTCCACAGCTCGGTGACCAGCTTCTCGCCGAGCTCGATGATGTCATCTTCCTCGACGAACGAGGCCTCGATGTCCAGCTGGGTGAACTCCGGCTGGCGGTCCGCGCGGAAGTCCTCATCGCGGTAGCAGCGGGCGATCTGGTAGTACTTCTCGAAGCCGCCGACCTGCAGCAGCTGCTTGAACAGCTGCGGGGACTGCGGCAGCGCGTACCAGCTGCCCGGGGTCAGGCGGGCCGGCACGACGAAGTCGCGGGCGCCTTCCGGGGTGGAACGGGTCAGCGTCGGGGTCTCGATCTCGATGTAGCCCGCATCGTGCAGCAGGTTGCGTGCTACGCGGTTGGCCTCGGAGCGCAGGCGGATGTTGCGGGCCGGGGTCGGGCGGCGCAGGTCCAGGTAGCGGTGGCGCAGGCGCGCCTCTTCGCCGACCTCGACATGCTCGTCAACCTGGAAAGGCAGCGGGGCGGCGGTGTTCAGCACGGTCACGGTGTCTGCGATGACCTCGATCTGCCCGGTAGGCAGGTTCGGGTTCTCGTTGCCTTCCGGGCGGCGCTCCACGGTGCCGGCGATCTGCAGCACGAACTCATTGCGCAGCGGGTGGAAGTCCTCTTCATCGCGCACGACAACCTGGGCTACGCCCGAGGCATCGCGCAAATCCAGGAAGGCGACACCGCCGTGGTCACGGCGACGCGCGACCCAGCCGGTGAGGGTGACCTGCTGTCCAATGTGCTCGGCGTTCAATTCGCCCAGCTGATGAGTGCGTAGCACTACGATCCTTTCGGTCGGTTGGGAAAGTTTCTCCCCATGAAGTTTAGTGCACCGCAAGGCGGTGCAGGTGCGGGCGGCCAAGCCCGAAGCGTTAGCTGATGGCGATCTTCAGGTCTTCGGCGTTGGGCATCCAGGTGGCCGGTTCGGCTGCGACCTGCTCGCCGGAGCGGATGTCCTTGACCTCGTGGGTGCCATCGGCCTGGGTGAACCAGACGAAGGGAATCCCCCGGCGATCGGCGAATTTGATCTGCTTGCCGAACTTCTCAGCGCTGGCCGCGACTTCGCAGGCGATACCGCGTCCGCGCAGCTGCGAGGCGACGTCCTGGGCTTGGTGCCAGGAGTCGTCATTGGCCAGCGTGACATATACCACTGATGGCACGCTGCGGCTGGCGGTGACTACTTCTTCTGCCAGGATGCGCGAGATCAGGCGGGTAACGCCGATGGACAGGCCAACACCCGGGTAGTTCTTCTTGCCCTTGGAAGCCAGCGATTCGTAACGCCCGCCCGAGCAGATCGAGCCCAGGGATTCGTGGCCGACCAGCACGGTTTCGTAGACGGTGCCGGTGTAGTAGTCCAGGCCGCGGGCGATGGACAGGTCCGCCATCACCTTGCCCGGGGCGCGCTTCGAGGCCGCGTCAATCACCTGGGAGAGCTCATCCAGGCCGGTGTCCAGCAGCTCGTGCTCAACACCCAGGGCGCGGACCTGGTCAACGAAGGAGGTGTCCATGGTGCGGATCTTGGCCAGCGCTAAGGCCGCATCGGCCTGTTCGCGCGTCGCGCCAACTTCCTCCACGAGGATCTTTGCGACCGCTTCATCGCCGATCTTTTCCAGCTTGTCGATGGCGCGCAGCACGGCATCCGGATCATCCAGGCCCAAGCCGCGGTAGAAGCCCTCGGCCAGCTTGCGGTTGTTCACGCGCAAGCGGAAGTCCCCGATCGGCAGCGCGGAGAGCGCATCGGCAATGGTCAACGCGAGCTCTACGTCATAGCTGAACGGCAAGGTGCCATCGCCGACCACGTCGATGTCGGCCTGGGTGAATTCGCGGAAGCGGCCATCCTGGGGGCGTTCGCCGCGCCAGACCTTCTGCATCTGGTAGCGGCGGAAGGGGAAGGCCAGGTGTCCGGCGTTCTCCACCACATAGCGGGCGAAGGGCACGGTGAGGTCGAAGTGCAGGGCCAGGGCGTTGGGATCGTTCTTGTCGTCCTCGGCGGCCAGGCGCGAAAGTCCATAGACTTCCTTGTCGATTTCGCCCTTGCGCAACAATTGGGCGCGGGTTTCAACTGCACGGGTCTCGATATTGGCGAAACCATGTAGTTCAAAAACATGACGCAAGGTGTCCAGCACGTGCTGTTCAACAGCCCGTTCAGCTGGAAGCCATTCTGGGAAACCTGAAAGTGAGGCCTTGCGTGCCATGAAACTCCTTAGTGCAAATTGGGCTACCAAACCATCTTAAGCCTGTTTTGCAAGAAACCTGTGCACGTCGGCTTACTAAGAAACGGAGGTCACAGGTAGAGTTGGCTACAGCAAGTGCTCGTAAAGTGAAAGAGTTTCAGCGGTGACCACCAGTCAGCAATCCGACGACAGCCAGAAGACCCCTTTGCCGCAGGCGCAGAAGCCTGCTGCAAAACCGGTTGTAGCGCCCAGCGTCGCACACACCACTCCCCTCGACGAAGCGGCTAAATTTGCCCGCATCACCGAGGACGGCCACGTCTTCGTGATTATCGATGGCGCCGAGTTCCCCGTGGGCCAGTACCCCGATGCCTCGCAGGAAGAAGCCTTGGGCTACTTTGTGCGCAAATATGACGATGCGCTCTCGCAGCTGATGCTCCTTGAGCAGCGTGTTGTCGCCAAGGCTCCGGCCGGCGAATTGGGCAAGGCAGTTCAAGCCCTGTCGGCAACCGTCGCAGAGCGCCACATGGTTGGCGACATCCCGGCCCTTGAATCGCGCCTGGAAAATGCCCGTGTTGCTGTGGAGAACCTTTCCGCAGAACAGCGCAAGGCCCACGATGCCGCCCGTGCCGAGCAGCTGGCCACGCGCGAATCCATCGTTGCCCAGGCCGAAGCCATGGCCGAGAAGCGACCAGAGCAGATTCAGTGGAAGACCGCTTCGGCGTCCATGAATGAGCTGTTCGAGCAGTGGAAGGCCTCCCAGCGTTCCTCGGTTCGCTTGCCACGAGCCACCGAAGACGCCTTGTGGAAGCGGTTCCGTGCTGCACGCACCACCTTTGATCGCCATCGCCGCGCCTACTTCTCGCAGCTTGATTCGACCAACGCCTCGGCCAAGGCCGTGAAGGAAGAATTGATCGCGCGCGCAGAAGCCTTGCAGGGCTCCACGGACTGGGCTGCCACCGCCGCCGAGTACCGCAAGCTCATGGACGAGTGGAAGAAGTCGCGCCGCGCCTCGCGCAAGGATGACGACCAGCTCTGGGGCCGTTTCCGCGCTGCCCAGGATGTCTTCTTCCAGGCTCGTGCCGCCGAGAACGCCAAGATCGATGAAGAGTACGCCCAAAATCTTGTGGCGAAGGAAGCTCTGCTCGAGGAAGCTCGTGCGCTGTTGCCAATCAAGGATCTGGCCACCGCCAAAGCCAAGCTGGATTCCATCCGCGAACGCTGGGAAGCTACTGGCAAGGTGCCGCGCAACGACCTGCAGCGCGTCGAATCAGCACTTCGCCAGGTTGAAGATGCCGTCAAGGGCGCCGAAGATGAGCAGTGGCGCCGGTCCAACCCGGAGACCAAGGCGCGTTCCAATTCGATGCTCAGCCAGCTGCAGGACACGATTTCTGCACTGGAAGAGGATCTGGCCAAGGCCCAGGCCAAGGGCAACGCAAAGCAGATCGCAGCGGCCCAGGAAGCACTGGATGCACGCCGCATGTGGCTGAACACCCTGGAAAAGTCGGCAGCCGACTTCCAGTAAGTAATCCACAGATCGTCAGCACACGCTCAACGCGGCGGCGCTTGCTGGTTCAGTAGCCACATGGAATCTAGAAATTGCCAGGCTACCGGGCCACGCGCCGCCGCGTTGCGCATTCCAGAAGACCTCTGGATCGCCGGCCAAATGTTCAGCCGAAACGAGTTGCAGGCGATGGCCTCGAACGGTTTGCTCCGCGAGGTGCTCGGTGACTGTTTTCTTCCCAGCCAGATTCAAATCACTGCCTCGCTGCGTGCCCAGGTTGCCGCTTTTGCCTGCGGACGGGAGCTGAATTCCAATGCCGTGCTGGCGCGCCAAACGGCCGCCTGGATTCATGGGTTGCTGCCCGAAGTCTTTACGCTGTGCATTTATACGCGCAATTACCATCGGCCTTTTGCACCCGGCTTCGGGTTGAATGCCCAATTCATGCAGGCCATAGTTCCCGATACGCAAATGGTCTTCCGCAGCCGGATCAAGGTAACCTCCGCCTTGCGCAGCGTATGCGACTGCGCCCAGTTCGACCCATTGCCAATAGCCAGTCGCGTACTGGGCAACGCAATTTCCCTGGATGATCCCTATTTGAATCTTGAGTCGATCCGGGAAAGCCTTACTGCTTGTGAAAAGTCCCCAGAAAGATCACGCGCCCTGCGCTTAGTCGATTCCTTTGACGACATCGCGCAGGCCGCGTGATTTATTGGAGGCAGTTGCGTTTCTAGCGGCGTGAGCCAGCAGTGGTGCGGTACACGTCGTATACGCCATCGATCCGGCGCACTTGGTTCAGTACGTGGCTCAAGAACTTCGGATCGCCCATTTCGAAGGAGAAACGGGACAAAGCCACGCGGTCCCTGCTGGTTTGAACCGTGGCCGAGAGGATATTCAAGTGGCTCTCGGACAAAATTCGGGTCACATCGGAGAGCAGCGATTTGCGGTCGAGCGCTTCCACCTGGATCTCCACGAGGAACACGCCGTGGTGCTTAGCTGCCCAAGTGACGTTGACCAGCCGATCTGGCTGGTTTGACAACTGCGTCAAGTTCAAGCAATCCGAGCGGTGCACGGAGACGCCCGCGCCACGAGTCACAAAGCCCTGGATCTCATCTGGTGGCACTGGGGTACAGCAACGAGCCAGTTTCACCAGGACGTCGCCGACGCCCTCAACAATCACGCCGGCGTCGTTGCCCGTTGTGGGGCTCGGAGCGTTCGGGCGGACTACCGCTTCCTCATCGACTTGTTCGGCCTCAGGAGGGCCAATGAGGGCCGTCAGGTGCTCAATGACGTTCTGCGCACTGGTATGCCCGTCGCCAACAGACTGATACAGCGCCGAGATGTCCGTGTGGTGCAGCTCGTTGGCGACCGCGGTCAGCAGGTCGTGAGTCATCAATTTCTGCAGGGGCAGGTGGTTGCGTCGCAGCTCCTTGGTCAGAAGCTCCTTGCCCTTTTCGATGGCTTCTTCACGGCGTTCCTTGGAGAAGTATCCACGGATCTTCGCTTTGGCACGTGGTGATTTGACGAAGTTCTGCCAGTCCTGGGATGGACCGGCGCCTTCTGCCTTCGAAGTGAAAACCTCTACTACGTCGCCCTGTTTGAGTTCGGTATGCAGCGGCACGAGCTTGCCGTTGACCCGGCTGCCGATCGTCCGATGGCCAACGTCGGTGTGGATCGAGTAGGCGAAGTCCACCGGAGTTGCACCCACTGGCAGCGACATGATGTCGCCCTTGGGCGTGAAGACATACACCTCGGCCGAGCTGATCGTATAGCGCAGCCCGTCGAGGAATTCCTCGGAGTCGGTGGTATCTGCCTGCCATTCCATCAAGGACCGCAGCCAGTCCATATTCTGTTCCGGCGACAGCATGGAGTTCGCGTTTTGGCCATGCTTGTATTGGAAGTGCGCAGCCACACCGTACTCGGCACGCACGTGCATGTCGTGGGTGCGGATCTGTATTTCTACCGGCTTGCCTTCCGGCCCCATCACCGTGGTGTGCAGTGACTGGTAGAGGTTCAGCTTCGGGATCGCAATGTAATCCTTGAAGCGGTTGGGCAGCGGATTCCACTCTGCGTGGACGACGCCCAGTGCCCCATAGCAATCCTTGACGGTGTCGACCAGAATGCGAACACCCATCAAGTCATGGATGTCGTCGAAGTCCTTTCCTCGGACAATCATCTTCTGGTAGATCGAGTAATAGTGCTTTGGACGCCCGGATACGGTGGCATGGATATCGACATTGCCCAGGTCGCCAGAGAGCGTCTGGCGAATTGAGGAGAGGTACTTTTCTCGCTCGGGGGTGCGATCCCCCACCATGCGGACGATTTCTTGGTAGACCTTAGGGTGAAGGGCCGCGAAGGAAAGATCTTCAAGTTCCCATTTCACGGTGTTCATGCCGAGGCGATGTGCCAAGGGCGCGAAAATTTCCAGCGTCTCCTTGGCTTTGCGCGAAGAAGACTCAGGCGAAACGTAGCGCCAGGTGCGGGCATTGTGCAGGCGGTCGGCAAGCTTGATCAACAGGACGCGGATGTCGCGAGACATGGCGACAACCATTTTGCGCACGGTTTCAGCCGGTGCCGCTTCACCGTAGGTGACCTTGTCGAGCTTCGTGACGCCATCAACGAGCATGGCGATTTCTTCCGAGAATTCCTTCTTGACCGATTCAAGAGAGTATTCGGTATCTTCGACCGTGTCGTGCAGGAGCGCCGCAGCGAGAATTGCGCCGGTCATGCCCATCTCGGCCAAAATTGTAGCGACGGCTACGGGGTGGGTGATGTACGGGTCACCGCTTTTGCGCTTTTGGCCGTCATGGTATTTTTCGGCTACCTCGTAGGCATGCACAAGCAGGTCGAGGTCCGCACGGGGATGCTTCGACTTTACTGTGCGAAGCAACGGCTCAAGTGTCGGCGACGTGCTCGGGGTACTGCCGCGACCGGCAAACCGCACTAAACGGGAAATTGAGCGCCGTTTCGAATTGTTCAGGTTTGACGTATTCGCCATGCCCCGCTCCTTCCCCATTGCCACCTGACGCCGCTGGCCTGTGCGAGCTAGCGTGGCGACATCCGGTGGTAGTTTCCAGCCGCGGTTACGTCCACGACCTTGCACCAAAAAAACACGTTGTTTAGTTCATTTGTTATAGCACGTTCGGCCGGTGACAACTAATTACACCGCTTCACGCCATTGTGAAAAAGCGCCTCCAGCGAATGCTGGAGGCGCTTTTTCAGACCGGGTAGCGATTAGGCGACGGCCATTTTCTTCGAGTGCTCAACGACATCCGAATCGTTGCGGCGCAGCCATTGGTACAGCGGCGCTTGAACGAACAGGGTGGACAATGCCGAGATGATAATGCCGACGAACAAGGCCAAGGAAAGATCCTTGAGCGTACCTGCACCGAGCATGTAGGAACCGATGAAGAGAATCGATGCCACGGGCAGTACGGCCACCACTGAGGTATTGATTGAACGGACCAAGGTCTGGTTCACCGCGAGGTTCACCAGCTGCTCAAAGGTGCGCTTGGACTGCTTGGTGAAGTCCTTCGTATTTTCACGAACCTTGTCGAAAACCACGACGGTGTCATAGAGCGAATAACTCAGAATCGTCAGGAAGCCGATAATGGCACTTGGCGTAATCTCGAATCCGGTGACCGAATAGATGCCGGCGGTCACGAAGATCACGACCAGCAGGCCAACGATAGCGGCCAGCGACATCTTCCACGTGCGGAAGTATGCGGCCATCAAGAGTCCAACAAGGACCACGAAAGCGAACAGGCCAAGCAGCGCCTGACGGGAAACGTCCTGCCCCCAGGTTGGGCCGATGAAGTTGCTGGTCACTTCGTCACTGGAGACCCCGTAGTCCTCAGCCAAAGATGCTGCGATCGCCAGAGTTTCGTCATCGCTCAGGCGCTCGGTCTCAACACGCATGGTGTTTGGTGCAATATTCGTGACCGTGGCCTCGGCGCCCGAAGCAACCGAGGTAACTGCGTGTTCACCGATTTTGATATCGGTGTTCTGGACATCCGAGACGGTGAATTCCGAGCCACCACGGAAGTCGATGCCGAGATTGAACCCGCCCTTGACTACAGGGACAAGGATCGACAGGATCACCATTGCGCCTGCGATGGCGAACCAAAGCCGGTGCTTGGAGGTGAACGGGTAGGAACGCTTGCCGGTGTAGAGCTCGTTGCCCCAAGTCACTAGCTTATTCATTGTTCTCCTCCTGAGCCTTCGACGATGCATTCCCAGGCCGGATCGCTAGGGCTGCCTCTTCGCGGCGGCGCTCAGCAATAGTCATGCGCTTGGCTGCTTCGCCTGAAGCCTTGGCATTTTTCTTGCCGCGGTTCGCCTCCGCATTCTCGCCAAAACGGCGAACCTGGCCGGCGCCCTTGTACAGCGGCTCAACGCCCAAAAGCGACGGATCAAGGCCGGACAGGCGGTGGCCATCGGCGAAGAACTTGGTCCGGGCCAGCAGCACCAGTGTTGGGTGCGTCAGGCCATAGACCACGACAAGGTCGATGATTGCAGTCAAGCCCAGGGTGAAGGCGAAGCCTCGCACGTTGCCGACAGCAACGATGTAGAGCACCACTGCAGCCAGCACGTTCACTGCTTTGGAAGCCAAAATGGTTCGCTTGGCACGGCCCCAACCGACGTCGACGGCACTGGCCAATGGACGGCCTTCGCGCAACTCGTCGCGTACGCGTTCGAAGTAGACGATGAACGAGTCGGCGATCAAGCCGATCGCGACAATCAGGCCCGCGACACCGGCCAGCGACAGCCGGTAGTTCATTCCCCATCCAAGTAAGACCAGGGACAGGTAGGTGAGTACGCCGGAGACCAGCAGGGAAGCGATGGTCACCAGGCCCAGTGCGCGGTACTGGAACAGCGAGTAGATGAATACGAGTACCAGGCCGATGACGCCGGCGATCAAACCGGCGGTCAGCTGGTCGGCACCAAGGGTCGCAGAGACCTGGCGCTCAGACTGGATGTCGAAGCTGATCGGCAAGGCGCCGTATTTGAGCTGCTCGGCCAGTGCTTGTGAAGTTTCCTGGGTGAAGCCACCGGAGATCTGCGGGCGCCCGTCGGAAATCACGGCATTGGTCGTAGGGGCCGAGATGATCTGTCCGTCAAGGACGATCGCGAACTGGTTCTGTGCACCCTGAAGCGCAATCAGGCGCTGGGTGGTGTCAGCAAAGGTCTTGGTGCCCTGCTGGTTGAATTCAATGACAACAACCCACTCGCCAGTGACGGAGCCGTTGACTCCGCGGGCCAGCTGTGCGTAAGCGTCGGAGATCTGGTCGCCAGGGATTTCCTGGGGGCCAAGAATGTATTTGACTCCCACGCTCTCATCACAAGAAATCATGGGCTTCGTGGGATCAGCATCTTCACTGCTCTTCTTGTCTTCGTCATTGGTGCAGTCGAAGGCTTCGAATTTCTGGTAAAGATCTGCGGTCACCCAATTGGTGTCCGAAGCGTTTTTAGGTTCACCGTTTGGCTTGGGAAGATCAGCCTTGGCGGTGCGCTGGTCCTTGGGCGTCGCTTGATAGCTGCCGGAGACGAGTACCGGACGGAATTCCATGGCTGCTGAAGCCTGGATCAGTTCACGGGTTGCCTGGTCAGGTGTACCCGGCATGGATACGACAACATTTCGACCGGACTGGGTCGTGACTTCCGCTTCGGTAACACCATTGCCGTTCACGCGCTGGCGAATGATCGACACCGCTTGATCCAGCTGTTCTTGGTTGATCGCTTGATCGCCCTGAACCCGCGGGGCCAGGATCATCTCGGTGCCGCCTTCAAGGTCGAGGGCCAGCTTGGGTCCCCACCCGGTTTTGCCGTTCGCTGCACCAGCCACCAGCACGCCGGTTGCGATGATGAAGACGATCAGCAACCACAGCAACGCCTTGCGCGCCTGCTTAACAGGTCTGATTGATGACATCTAATGTGCTTTCTCGTGTTGGTGGCTGTAGCTTCGGGCCACCGCTTGCTACCCGGAACTTAGGAGTTGCGCTCGTCCTTGCCCTCGTCGTTCAAGCGACGCAGGGACTCTTCTGGGGTTTCAGCAACATCGCTGGTTTCTGCTGGCTGCTGCGTTGCGGCGGCAGCTGGCTCGTTATCCAGGAAGGTGGAAATGGCCTGGCGGTGCAAGGTCAGTACGACGCCGTTGGCGACCTCGACCTGTACGCGGTCCTCTGCGTCAATGCCCATGACAGTGCCGTAGATGCCCGAGTTGGTCATCACCTTCGCACCTGGCACGGTGTTGTTCTTCAGCTTCTCCTGCTGAGCGGACTGCTTCTTGCGGCCACGGAACATCATGAAGATCAACACTGCAAACAGCGCCACCATCAAGATGAGCGAAGGGTTGAAGCCGCCGCCGGCGGCCTGGGCGATTACGAGGGAATTCACGTATTTACCTGCTAACGAATTGTTGCGATTTGATCAAAAGTTCTAGGTTGCCGGTTCGCCCAAGGTTG
This sequence comes from Glutamicibacter sp. FBE19, assembly GCF_015524875.1. NCBI lineage: Bacteria > Bacillati > Actinomycetota > Actinomycetes > Micrococcales > Micrococcaceae > Glutamicibacter > Glutamicibacter sp. FBE19. The sequence continues at coordinate 468,431 of NZ_JACKQN010000003.1, forward strand.
GGCATTAACAGCAAAGACGCCCTACCGGACCCGTAAACGGGTAGAGGTCGGGCGTCTTTAGTCTAATGGCATACGGTCAACCGGCAGACCATTTACGCGGGCAGTGAAGTATTGCTTGCCTAATCCTCATCGGATTCATAGCTTTGGGCGCTGGCAAAGATGGCGTCCTTGGGCATGGCCAGCCCTAAATGCTCCCAAGCGCCTGGCATCGCGATGCGGCCGCGTGGGGTGCGGCCCATCAAGCCTTCGCGAACCAAGTAGGGTTCAGCTACGGTCTCTACGGTTTCCGTTTCTTCACCGACCGCAATGGCCAAGGTGGATAGGCCTACCGGCCCCCCGCCAAATTTGGTGCACAATGCTTCCAATACGCCGCGGTCCAATCGGTCCAGCCCACGCGCATCGACTTCATACATATCCAGTGCTGCCGAGGCCGCCTTGTGGTCGATCTCTTCGAGCTTGTGCACTAGCGCCCAGTCTCGCACACGGCGCAGCAGCCGGTTGGCAATTCGAGGTGTTCCGCGGGAGCGGCCGGCGATCTCGGTGAAGGCTGCCGAAGTGACGCTCAAATCCAGCATCATGGCTGAGCGGCGCAGTACAAGTTCAAGTTCTTGGACTGCATAGAATTCCAGGTGCCCGGTAAAGCCGAAGCGGTCGCGCAGCGGACCAGGCAGCAGGCCAGCACGGGTAGTGGCACCGACCAGCGTGAATGGCGGCAACTCCAATGGGATGGCGGTAGCGCCGGCACCCTTGCCGACAACAATATCTACACGGAAGTCTTCCATCGCCATGTAGAGCATTTCTTCTGCCGGGCGGGACATTCTGTGGATTTCGTCCAGGAAAAGAACTTCGCCTTCGGTCAGCGAGGAGAGAATGGCCGCAAGGTCCCCCGCATGCTGGATTGCCGGGCCAGAAGAAATGCGCAGGGGCGCGTTCATCTCCGCGGCAATGATCATGGAAAGCGTTGTTTTACCGAGGCCCGGAGGCCCCGATAGCAGCACATGGTCTGCGGTGCGTTCGCGGATCTTGGCAGCCTCAAGGACCAGCGATAGTTGCTGCCTGACGCGTGATTGGCCGACAAAGTCGTCAAGGTTGCGTGGTCGCAAGGCTGCTTCAAGCACCCGTTCCTCGGGCTCGCTCCCGGCGTTGGTCAGCCCGGTGGATTCGTTCATCGTCATGATCCTCTCGAAGCCGGCCTAGACTCGGGTTCCGCTGGACATGCTGCGCAGCGCAGCACGCAAAATTTCGGCGACGTTGCCGCCGGAAACAATTTCCGGTTCGGCCTTGGAGAGCGACTTGAGCGTGCTGGTGGCGTCCTTCTCGCTCCAGCCCAGTCCGGTGAGCGCTTCGATGACCTGGGGCTCCCAGGCGCTGAGCGAGCCGGCACCCGCCACCGGTGAGACCGGCGCGCCGGTTGGCACGAGCTTGCCATTGAGTTCCAGCACAATTCGGCTGGCTCCCTTGGGGCCAATGCCGGACACCTTGGTGAAAGCGGCGGTGTCCTTGGTATTAGCCGCAATGCGCACTTCTTCGGGGCTGTGGACTGCGAGAATCGCCAGGCCGGTGCGCGGGCCAATACCCGAGACCGAGATCAAGACTTCAAATACGTCGCGCTCTTCAGCGCTGGCGAATCCGAAAAGGGTCATGGAATCTTCGCGGACCACCATGGAAGTGAATACGGTGGCTTCGCGTCCAACATGCAAGGTTGCCAGGGTTCCTGGGGTGGCATTGATCAACATGCCGAAGCCGTTGACGTCAATTACCGCAGTATTCAGGGTCACCGCTTGCACGGCGCCGGTCAATGAGCTGATCATGCCACTCCTTGGGATATATGTTCGATCGAACCCAGTTTATCGAAGATACCTACGAATCGCGACGTGGGTGGCGCAACGGTGGGTCGTGTTGCCTACCGGCGAATAGCTCGGCGCTTGGCCGAGGCTTCGGCGGCGATCCACGCTTGTTGCGCACCAGTGAGCTGGGTGGACCCGGTAGCGCTGGCTGCCGAGGCCGAAGCATTCGACCCTGCAGCTGCTCCGCGCCAGCCGTGGGCGATCGCCAAAGCCACAGCATCTGCTGCGTCGGCTGGCTTGGGAGGCTCGTCGAGACGGCAGATCTTGGCAACCATTTTTCCGATCGCTACCTTGGTTGCCTGCCCTGAACCGGTCACCGCGGCCTTCACTTCGGTGGGCGTATGCAGTGCCACGGGGATGCCTCGCCGGGCTGCGGCCGTGATGACGACACCGGTGACCTGGGCCGTGCCAATAACGGTAGATACGTTGGCCGAAGCGAAGACCCGTTCGAGGGCCAGGACATCCGGCTTGTGCTCATCAAGCCACGCGTCGATGGCGTTGGCGATCGTCAAGAGCCGGGCGTCTAAGGGGGTGCCCGGCGGGGTGCCGGCGACGGTGACATCAACCAGCGATACTTGCCTGTTTGCAGCGACGTCGACCACGGCCAGGCCACAGCGGGTCAGTCCGGGGTCGACGCCGACAACGCGAAGGGACAAGCCTTACTGCTCTTCGTCCAGCGCGGCGCGAACCTCGTCGGACAGATCGGCGTTGGTGTAGACGTTCTGCACGTCGTCGAGCTCTTCCAATGCGTCGAAGAGCTTGAGGAACTTGCGGGCGCCGTCAACGTCCAGCTCTACCTTCATCGAAGGCAGGAATTCCATTTCATCGGATTCGTAGGCGATGTCGGCCTCATCCAATGCGGTGGCCACGGCACGCAGATCCGAGGGGTCCGAAACGATGGCGAAGTTCTCGTCCTCGTCCATGATCTCGTCAGCACCGGCATCCAGCACGGTCATCAGCAGATCGTCCTCGGTCAGCTCGCCCTTTGGCAAGCGGACAACGCCCTGGCGGTTGAACAGGTACGCGACCGAGCCCGGGTCGGCAACGGTGCCGCCGTTGCGGGTGATGCCAACTCGAACCTCGGAAGCTGCGCGGTTCTTGTTGTCCGTAAGGCACTCGATCAGCAGAGCCGAGCCTTGCGGGCCACGTGCCTCGTAAATGATTTCGGTGTAGTCAACGACCTCGCCGGTCAAGCCGGCACCGCGCTTGATTGCGCGATCGATGTTGTTGACTGGCACAGAGTTCTTCTTGGCCTTGCTGACGGCAAGTTCCAGTGCCGGGTTGCCCGACATGTCTGCGCCGCCGGCGCGGGCTGCAACTTCGATGCCCTTGATGAATTTTGCGAAGGCTTTGGCGCGCTTGGCGTCAATCGCGGCCTTCTTGTGCTTGGTGGTTGCCCATTTGGAGTGGCCTGACATGCTTTAAGCGTCTCCTCGCGTGAGTTGGATGAAAAATTCGTGGATCGCCGTGCTGCCGGTGACTTCCGGGTGAAAGCTGGTTGCCAACAAATTTCCCTGGCGTACTGCAACAATTCTACCCTGTTCGCCATCGCCTTCGGCTGGAACCGTGCTGATCACTTGCACATCGGCGCCTACTTGCACCGCTTCAGGAGCCCGAATGAATACAGCTTCGAGGTTCTGCCCCAAGAAGCCCAACTGGTATTCGAAGGAGTCCACTTGGCGGCCGAAGGCATTGCGCCGAACTGTCATGTCGATGCCGCCGAAGCTCTGCTGGATGGCTCCAGTGCTGGAGACCGCAGGGTTCTCAATTCGGTCCGCCAGCATGATCATTCCCGCGCAGGAGCCGTAGGCCGGCATGCCCTGTGCGATGCGCTGCTTGATTGGCTCTGCCAGTGAATAGTTGCGGGAGAGCCGGTCGATGACCGAGGATTCTCCGCCGGGGATAACCAAAGCGTCGACCTTCGAAAGGTCGTCCGGGGTGCGCACAGCGAGCGTTTCTTGTCCCAGGCGCTGCAGGGATGCAAGATGTTCGCGGAAATCTCCCTGGAGGGCGAGGACGCCAATTTTCGGCATGGATGTGACCTTCATAGTTTGCGGGTTCGAGGCGCACTAGGCGCCGAATCAACGTTAGTACCGGCTGAAGCAGCAGTTGATTTTGTTGCTCGGTGTGTCGTGTTTTCCCCGGTTGCGATTTTCAAGTCACACCTCAGCATCAAGCGGCATGAGGACTTTTCCCGGCTGGCTATCGCCACATGGAGCTGAAGAAGAGAGCCCTACGCGCAATCAAGCAGGGAAAAGCGCCGGATCGATTCAATCCGCGGAAGTGACTAAACAGGTACTCTGAAAATACGGAAATTCCGATGAGAAAGTTGAGCATGCTTCAGGGGTACCAGCGTCCAGAGATAACCCACAGTGCCTACACAGATGACAGTGGCGCACCTATTGGCTATGGGCAGCGATGGGACGACCAGCCACCAGCGGAAACCTACTCGGTAACAGCGCATCCGCAGCGCTTCTCCCCTGTGCAAGTTGTGGCTGAGGCGCTCGTGGAATGGATCTGCGAATTCTACAAGGTGCGGTGTTTCGAAGACCCCGGCCTAGCGGCCCAATTGCGGGTACCTAGTGACGAGTTGGTGCGCTCAGTGAGATTGTTTCCGGAAGATTCGCGTTGTGCACCCATGGGCCTGGTTTTCACCAGGTTTTCCGGGGTGCAGCTTCGATTCGGCGCATTATTCCAGGCAGCCATGCCCCACTGCGGTTGCGATGCCTGCGATGAATCTGTCCCGGATCTGCTCGACGAGCTTGAGGCACAAGTGGGAGCGGTCCTCTCCGGCTCTTTTGTTGAAGTCCTGGATCTGGGGAACGGCCGGATGACCCATCAATTCAACGTGGAGGAGCTAGGTTCCTGTCAACAATCGACAGGACTCGACGAAATTTCTCCCGCGCAGCTTGCATGGGCCCGTGCGGTCATTCCCGTGGATGGCGCGTGGGCGCCCTGGCCGGCACGCTAGCTTATTCGATTTTCCATTCCTCCAGGCCATCATCGAATGCGCCGTAGGCATTTACGGTGGCCGTCGTCCGGGCTAGTGATGCCTTGGCATCGGCTTCGGGCAAGCAAGCCGATGCTTCGAAGACCTGGCACCATGCCACCGGTGATTGCGAGAGCATATGCGGCACCCATTGAAGTTGTGAAACTTTCCAGTCACCCGACTTCTCATCGTGGCTGAACGTTGCTTTGACGCTGATTCCTTCTCGGTTCAAGATGGTTTTTGTCGCATGCTTGGCCACCGAATTTCCCAGCCCGTAGACGATCCAGGTGCCATCGTGTTTTTCGATTGGCAGCGCCGAATGCGTGTGGTGCATGTAGATGAAGTCGAAGACTCCAGATTCGGCCAGCTCCCGGCCCAGTTTGCGCTGTTGGGCAGTTGGCCTGTTCGAATATTCAGTGCCATCGTGAATTGCGGCCACCACAACGTCAGCACCATCCTGGCGGGTCGATTTTCCGCGCTGTATCAGCCTTTGTGCGTCGACTCCAGTATCAACCTGCCAGTCGGCGGCCTCCGGCAGGCCATTGAGCGAGAACGTACTGGCAATCACGCCGAGCTTGATGCCGTCGATCTGCATGATCGGCGGTTCATGCGCTTCCTCCTTGCTGCGGTACGACCCGGTGGCAAACAGCTCCTGCTCCTCCAGCGCATCCAGGGTCCTGTTCACCCCGCTGGTTCCGGCGTCGACCGTGTGGTTGGTGGCAGTGGTGCAGCCGTCATAGCCGATGGATTTGAGATCGGAGAGAATCTGCGCAGGGACGGTGAACCGGGGATAGCCGGAGTACGGTGGCGTGCCGATGGGGGTTTCGAGATTGCATAGGGCGGCATCTGCGTCGTTCGCATAAGGCTTCAGGCCCGCAAGCAAAGCAGAAAAATCGTAGTCCTTACCGTTGCCGGACTTGGCAGCGCTGCGAGCCTGCTCGAGCAGCGGAGGATGCAACAAGACATCCCCGGTCACCATGAGCGAAAACTCCTTCGGCTCGCTGGTTGCACTGGACTCGGAAGCAGGGGTGCTTGCCAGCGCGGGCTTGGAAGGGCGGGGTGCTTCGTCCGGCTCGACGCTTGCCGAGCACCCTGCCAGCAGTACCGAAAGCAGTACGCCGGCGGTCAAGGAACGGCAGGCCAGAGGCAAACGTGAGTGCATGCCTAGACCCTATCCCAGCAAGCTCTCAGGGGTGTAAATGCAAGCTAAATCACGTTGCCTGTGAAAACCTATGCTTATGCAAAATCCGCTCCTGGCGCCCAGCGCCAACCCTTATCAATGGCCGGCATTCGACGAACTCACTGCCGAACACTATTTGGAAGCGGCCAAACTCGGCGCCGCAGAACAGCGCACCGAATTGCAGCGCATCATCGAAGAGCAAAGTGCACCCGACTTTGCCAACACCTTCCTGGCGCTGGAAGCCAGCGGGCAGGTGCTGCGCCGTTCGATGATGACCTATTTCAGCGTCCTATCCGCCCACGGAACCGAACCGATCAGAGCCATCCAGACAGAGATGTCATCGATCTTCAGCGCCCAAGAAGACGAGATCTACCTAAACCAGGCCTTGTATTCGCGTTTACAAGCCGCAGATTGTTCGGGACTGGCTGGTGAAGACGCGCGCCTGGCCGAGCAAACGCTCAAAGCATTCAGGCTGGCCGGCGCTGATCTGGATGAAGCCCAGAAGCAGCAGCTGAAGCAGCTCAACGCGCAGCTTTCCGAGCTCTCCAGCCAGTTCTCCAATCGCGTACTGGAAAACCAAAACGCCCATGCAGTCCACTTCGACTCGGCTGACGAGCTGGACGGCCTGTCACCACAGGCCCTCGAATCCGCAGCGCAGTCGGCCAAGCAGGCCGGCCATGCGGCAGGATATCTTCTGCCATTGGTCTCCCCGACGCAGCAACCGGTTCTGGAGTCATTGACCAGCGGCGAAGCGCGGCGCAAGGTATTTGCCGCATCCATCTCACGCGGGATCACCGAAAACCCCACGCTCCAGCTGGCCGCAGATATGGCAAAGCTACGTGCCGAACGTGCAGCCCTGCTGGGTTTTGCAAACCACGCTGAAACGGTGCTGGCCCAAGCGACAGCACCATCAACCGCGGCAGTTGAACAACGCCTTGCGGAATTGACCAAGGCGGCCACTGCCAACGCGCGCAAAGAAGCTGAGGTGCTGGGCAGCATTGCCGGCCACGAAGTGCAGGCGTGGGATTGGAAGTTCTACTCCAACCAGGTTTTGCGTGAACAGTATGCCGTGGACTCCGAGTCGCTGCGCAACTACTTCGAACTTGATCGCGTGCTGGTCGGTGGCGTTTTTGCCACCGCTACCAAGCTCTACGGGATCACCTTCGTTGAGCGTTTTGACCTGCCTGCCTATCACGAGCAAGTTCGAGTCTTCGAAGTTTTTGATGCCGACGGAAGCCCGCTGGCGCTCTACACCGGTGACTATCTGGCCCGCGACACGAAGAAGGGCGGCGCCTGGATGACCAGCCTTCGTGATGCCGCCTCCTATTTCAATGAACGTCCGATTGTCACCAACACCTTGAACATTTCGGCTCCTGCCCCTGGAGATCCGGTATTGCTCACCCTGGATGAAGCCAATACGCTCTTCCACGAGTTCGGCCACGCCCTGCATGGCATGTTCTCCAACGGGAAGTACGCTTCGCTCTCGGGCACCTCGGTCCCCCGGGATTTTGTTGAATTCCCCTCGCAGGTCAATGAGATGTGGGTACTGGATCAGCAGGTGCTGCCCGGCTACGCCGTGCATCATCAGTCCGGAGAGCAACTGGATGATGAAACCATTGCCAGAATCCGTGCCGCAGGACTGTGGGGCCAGGGGTTTGCCACGACCGAGTATCTGGCAGCGAGCGTTCTGGACTGGGCCTGGCACACCATTAGCGCGGATACGGTCATTGATGATCCCGTGGCGTTCGAGCAGCAGGTCCTTGCCGACGCCGGCTTTGATGCCGAGATGATTCCGCCACGCTATCGGACCGGTTATTTCCAGCACATTTTCGCCAATGGCTACTCCGCTGGCTACTACTCCTACATCTGGAGCGAGGTGCTTGATGCCGACACTGTGCAGTGGTTCGAGGAAAATGGCGGCCTGATGCGCGAAAATGGTAATCGGTTCCGCGAGGAACTGCTCTCGCGCGGAAACACGCGCGACCCCCTAGAGTCCTACGAATTATTCCGCGGCCGCACCGCACGGGTAGAACCGCTGCTGCGCCGTCGAGGATTGGTGAACGCAGAATAATGACGACGATTGCCTCCGCACAGGAAGCACTGAGCCACTGGCATCAGGCACTAGCAGTTGCCACCGGCGGCAAGATCTTTACCACCCACGGGTGCTCGTGGGCCTGGCAGCCGGTGCGCAAGCGCCTGATCCTGCTGTTCCCCGAGCATCCTGAACAAGCCGGGTTGCGCCCAGCGCTGGCCGAAGGCCACCGCCTGGGTGCCCGGCGGGTGGAAGCCTGGGTGAATTCCGGCGCCGACGCCGCCGAGCTGAAAGCCACCGGCTTTTCCGACAACGCCCAGGTCTCCTGGCATGCCGGCCCGCTGGCGATCCCGATGGATCGCTGGGCCGGCAAGATCCGCCTGGGCAATAACGTGCCCGAGGCCGCCGGGGCGGATGCCGCCGAATTGAACGTGACCAACCTGTGGCGCGAAACCAGCTCGCAGCTTTCCAGCGGCCACCCGGCCCTGCGCCGTGTCGAGCACGCCCTGGCGCGCACCGATGAGGGCGAGATCGTCGGGCGCGGTTTTGCCCAGCAGGGTTTGGGCGGGCAGCTGATGGTGCACTCGCTGGCCGTGGGCAAGGAGCACCGCCGCCACGGCGTGGGCACCGCGCTGCTCCATGGGCTCTCGCGCTCGATGATCAACCCGCTCTCCCCGCCCGATGAGGAAGTCCCGCAGGAGCTGCTGGCCGCGGCCACGCCGTCCAGCGCCGATTTCTTCAGCGCCAACGGGCTGAAGCTGCTGGGCCGCGGGCGCCACATGGTGCTTCGCTCCTGGAACCAGTAGCGGGCTGTCCAACCAGCAAAAGCAGCGAGCCGGCCACGGGA